>CAZPGC010000006.1:1878-41495 GCA_964585875.1 uncultured Prolixibacteraceae bacterium
CGGTTCAACAACTACGCTTGGTGAAAGTGGCGAAGATGTAGGCTTTTAGGTTTTGGAGTTTTTGGTCCCGACGAAGCAAGCTTGTCATGATGCCTTCGGCATCCAATCATCCCGTCGAAGCCACTCCCGATTATTTTATCAAATTTTCCGAAAAAAGACTTGCCTTTGTTAAATAAGGTTATACTTTTGTCTTATGATTATAAGTTTAAATATTGTATATAAACAATTGATATGGAATTAATTAAAAAGATAAAAGAAGAAGCCCGCCGACTGAATAAAACGATTGTTTTACCCGAAGGAGAAGCCGAGCGAACTTTAAAGGCCGCCGATATCATTTTGGAGGAAAACCTCGCCAAGTTGATTTTGGTTGGAAATCCGGAAATCATCGCCCAAAAGGCCGCCGGTTACAAGTTGAAAAATATCGAAAAAGCGGAAATCGTAAACCCGCGCGATAACAAATATCGCCAAGAGATGATTGACCTTTTGCTCGAGATACGCAAAAGCAAAGGAATGAACTATAACGAGGCCTACGCTCTGACGATGGAGCCCTTATACATCGGGCCTCTGCTCATAAAAGCCGGCTACGCCGACGGAGAGGTGTCGGGTGCCGAGCATGCCACAGGAGACGTGCTGCGTCCCGCCTTTCAGATAGTAAAAACGGCCCCCGGCAAGAGTGTCGTCAGCGGGGCTTTTCTTATGATTCTCAAAGACGACACATACGGCGACGACGGACTTTTGGTCTTTGCCGACTGCGCCGTAAATCCCGACCCCGACGAAAAGCAACTTGCCGAAATAGCCGTTTCCTCGGCAGAAACGGCACGCAAGATAGCGGGGATAGAGCCGCGTGTGGCAATGTTGAGTTTCAGCACCAAAGGCAGCGCCTCGCATCCTGCCGTCGATAAGGTGGTGAATGCCTTGAAGTTAGCAAAGGAAATGGCTCCCGATTTGCAAATCGACGGCGAGATGCAAGCCGATGCCGCCATTGTGGAAACCGTGGGCAAGAAAAAAGCTCCGGGCAGTGCCATTGCAGGCAAAGCCAACGTTTTGGTATTCCCCGACTTGAATTCGGGAAATATCGGTTATAAATTAGTGCAGCGTTTGGCCGGTGCCGAGGCGGTGGGACCCGTTTTGCAAGGCATGGCTGCTCCTATCAACGACCTTTCGCGCGGCTGCTCCGTTGACGATATTGTCAGCTTAACGGCCATAACCGCCAATCAGGCAAAATAATTTTTTTTACAGTAACGACCTAAAACCCAACTAAATATAAATTGATATGATAGAAGAAAGTTTAAAAAGATATGCTTTGAAAAACGACTCGAAGCATAAGATAAAAAAGATAAAAGCCGGCCTTGTGGGCTGCGGCACTATGGGGCAAGAGATTGCAATCCTCATTGCCAAAGCCGGTATCGAGGTTACTTTTATCGAAGTGTCGGAAGAAAAAATCAAAAGCGGACTTGAAAGCATCGGCGAAATCATCGACAAAATTATAGACCGCTGGGGCATGACAACCGGCGATAAAAGAGCCATTTTGTCGAGGATAAAAGGCACTACCGATTATCGCGATTTGGCTGACAGCTCGATAGTTATAGAAGCCATTAACACGAAAAAATGGATTCCTAACCAGCCGACACGTAAAGAAGTTTTCAAGAAAATAGAAAAACACGTCGGCAAAGAATGCATCATAGCATCCAACGCTTCAACGGTCGTAATCGGCGACTTATCCGTGGTTTTGGAGCATCCCGAAAGAGCCATCGGCGTTCACTTTATCTCTCCTACCATGAAGACTCACATCATAGAGATGAACCGCTGCCGCAACACCTCGGAACACACCGTGAAATTTACCAAGAAATTTGCCGCCACCATCGGAAAAGAAGTGATTGAAATTCTCGGCTCGCCGGGCAATATCAGCACCCGCATTATAGTGCCTATGATAAACGAGGCGTGCGAGCTTTTGATGGAAGGTGTGGCCGAAACATGGGACATCGACAAAACCATGATGCGCGGCTACGGAATGCAAATCGGCCCCTTTGCCCTTGCCGACAGAATAGGCCTCGACAAGCTGATAAAGTGGATGGAGGGTCTTTACAACGAATACGGCGACGTGAAATACAAAACCTCGCCACTGATAAAGAGAATGGTGAGAGCCGGAATGCTCGGTAAGAAAGCCGGCGAAGGCTTTTACATGTACGACGAAGAAGGAAACAGACTGCAAAAGACAGGCTCCGTTTTAACACTCGGCCACTGATTTTCAACCATTTAAAATTTAACGAAAATGAAAATATTGATATTGAACTGTGGAAGTTCATCCATAAAATACCAGCTTTTCGATATGAAAAACGAAGAAAAGCTGCTGGCAAAAGGCATTGTCGAAAAGATAGGCCTTTTGGGTTCTTTCATTAAAAATTCTCGCGACGACGGCGACGAGGTAAAACTCGTTGGCGACATTTTAGACCATCAGCAAGGCATAGAATATGTGCTGGGAGTGCTGACAAGCCAAAAACACGGCAGCTTGAAAAGCTTGGATGAGCTCGATGCCGTGGGGCACCGCGTTGTCCATGGCGGTGAGGCTTTTAACGGCTCCGTCTTCATTACCGACGAGGTTATAAAAACGATGGAAGAATGTGTGGACCTTGCCCCTTTACACAATCCGCCCAACCTCAAAGGCATTTATGCCATCAAGGATTTGCTGCCTGAAGTACCTCAAGCCGGGGTTTTCGATACGGCTTTTCACCAAACCATGGAGCCCTCGACATTTATGTATGCCATTCCTTATTCTCTTTACAAAAAATACGGCATCAGAAAATACGGCTTTCACGGCACGAGTCACAGATATGTGTCGCAACGTGCCGCTGAAATCTTGGGGAAAGATTACAAGAGTCTGAAAATAATATCCTGCCACTTGGGCAACGGGGCATCCATTGCCGCCATTGAGGGAGGCAAATCAGTTGACACATCCATGGGGCTCACTCCCGTGGAAGGCCTAATGATGGGCACGCGCTCCGGCGATTTCGACGTGGGAGCTCTTACCTACATCATGCATAAAGAAGAAATAGGAATATCGGCCACCAACACCTTGATAAACAAGCATAGCGGTGTTTTGGGAATTTCGGGAGTGTCGTCGGATATGCGTGAGGTGGAAGAAGCCGCCGCCAACGGCAACGAGAGAGCCAAGCTGGCCTTGGAGATGTATAATAAGCGTATTATCAAATACATAGGAGCTTATGTGGCAGAAATGGCCGGCCTCGACGTTTTAATTTTTACGGGAGGAATAGGTGAAAATGCCGATAATTTACGCTGCGACGTGATGAGTCATTTCGACTTCCTCGGCATAAAACCCGACCCCGATAAAAACGTGGGACTCAGAGGTAAAGAGGCTATCATCAGCACAGAAGATTCTAAAGTGACGGTGATGGTCATCCCCACAAACGAGGAGCTCGTAATTGCCCGCGACACCTATCAAATAGTGAAAGACCTTGTTTGAAAATTTTGAAAAATGCGGGATTTTGCGTGGCAAAATCCCGCATTATTGATTTTTGTGTTATGGACAAAATTTGTTTTGAACCCATAGGAATTATACACAGCGATTATAAAGAGCCTGTAAATGTGCCTCGGCAATCGCGGGGGGCGGGCGGTAAAGGTGTTGTGGAGCTTTTTCCCGAATTTGCCAAAGGCTTAAAAGACCTTGAGAAATTTTCGCATATTTATCTGATTTTCAACTTTCACCGCTCAGAAGGCTATAAAATGATAATCTATCCGCGTGACCACAACCAAGAGAGAGGACTTTTTGCCACACGCTCGCCGCGACGCCCTTCGGCAATAGGCATTTCTATTGTGAAACTCGTTGAAATAAAGGGAAATAAAATCTTTGTTGAGGATATCGACATCATTGAAGGCTCTCCCCTGCTCGACATAAAACCCTATATCGAAAAATACGACAGCCGTGAGGGTGCCGGAAACGGCTGGCTGGAAAAAGGCTGAGATTTTCTATGATTTTTTCGGGTTTCTTTTGGCAAAAATTCGCCAAGCACCGAAGACCACAATAAAAGCCAAGGAGAAAAAAATCAAGTCCCATTTCAAAACCGTAAACATGGAAGAGGCCTGTGCAAAACCCTCTTTGATATTGGGGAAATCGCTTACCATCTTTCGCACCATAAGGTTTTCGGCATAATCAAAAACGGCGGCTATCCAAGGCACCAAAACCACAAAGTTCAACTTTTCGGGCAGGCGGACACGGATAAGAAGCCCCACCAATAAAGTGCTGTAAATCAGAGGATATATAAAATCTTTGTATTGAAAAGACAGATATAATTCACGGCCTTTGACGCCGTAAATGCTCAGCAATTCGCCGAGGCTTTGCGCGCTGTATCCCCAAATCATGGTGTCGGGAATGCGACTGTCGCCGGTAAGCTCTCGCAAAGTCATGGAGCCGGAGCTTCCAAACCACATCCAGAGGTTTACGATAATCCACAATGCAAGAAAAATCAGTACTGTTTTAAGGGTGAAAAACTTGACGAGTTTATCGGTTTTCATAATTCGGAGTGTTAAGTTGTAAAAAATAAGCTTGTAAAGATAGCGAAAAAAAGGCTTCCGAAATCTCACTTTTAGTAAAAACTCGACGGTTTTCCGAAAAACACCACACAAAAAGTCCTTGCCTGTGTACGGTAAATCCTTAATTTTGCGGCATAACCTTCAAAGCTACCGATGGCAAGTATTGATAAGATAAAGGCACCGATAAAAGGGGAGTTGCAACATTTTCAGAATTTTTTCGGAGAGGTAATGCACACACGAGTGCCTTTGCTGACGCTCATCACCAAGTACGTTGTAAAAAACAAGGGCAAGCAGATGCGTCCGCTCTTCGTATTTCTGTCGGCGCGACTATTGGGCGAGGCCACCGAATCCACCTATCGTGCCGCAGCCTTAATAGAGTTGTTGCACACTGCCACACTCGTTCACGACGACGTGGTTGACGAGGCCAATTTGCGTCGCAATGTATTTACCATCAACGCTTTGTGGAAAAACAAAGTAGCCGTGCTCGTGGGCGATTTCCTTTTGTCGAAAGGCATGCTTCTGGCTCTTGAAAACAAAGAATACAGGCTTTTGGAAATTGTGTCGCGCGCCACAAAACAGATGAGCGAGGGCGAGCTGTTGCAAATAGAAAAAGCCCGCCGTATGGATATTAACGAAGAGGTTTATTTCGATATCATAAGACAAAAGACAGCCACTTTAATAGGTGCTGCCACCGCCTGCGGTGCCGCCTCCGCGGGTGCCTCACCCCAACTCGTTGACGAGTTTTGGAAAATGGGTGAAAATATAGGCATAGCTTTTCAAATAAAAGACGACCTTCTCGATTACGGCAGCGCCGACACCGGCAAAGCAAACGGCAACGATTTGAAAGAAAAGAAAATGACTTTGCCTCTCATTTACATGCTACGTAATTTGAGCAAAAACGAACGGCAAAAAATCATACTGAAAATAAAATACAGAAGCGGGAATGCCGCCGTGAGAAAAGACATAATTGAGCGAGTGAGAAAAAGCGGCGGAATAGATTATTCCAAAGAAAAAATGAAGGAATATCTTCAAAAAGCACTCGACAATCTAAACGCTTTTCCCGACGGCGAAATAAAAACCGCACTCGGGGAGTTAATTCATTATTCCATTAACCGTAAAAAATAAAAAACCATGAATTATATAAAATCGTTAATTCTTCTGATGTTTATAACAAGCTGTGCGACAGCATTTTCACAAGAACACAGAGTAGAGATTAAACGTTTTGAAAACGGAAAAAAGAGCTCGCAAACCGCCTATGTCGATTCCGTCCCCGACGGCAAATACACCGCTTGGTATAAAAACGGCAAGTTGATGGAAGAAGGCTACTATTCCATGGGCAAAAAAACAGGCACTTGGGTCAATCTTTACCCCAACGGCGATTCGCTTTATTTGATAAACTACGAAAACGGACCTTATCGTATCTGGTTCAACAACGGGCACTTACAGGTAAAAGGTCAGGTGGTAAACGGAGAAAAAGAAGGCCTGTGGACAGAATATTACATCAACGGGAAAAAGAAATCGGAGATTTTTTATAAAGCGGGAAAAGAAACCGGAACGAAAAAAGAATGGTACGAAAACGGCAACTTGCGCTACAAACTCACCAAACCCGACGGCTCCTACCAATCATATTACAGCACGGGCGAAAAAAACGAGAGCGGAAATTTCAAAAACGGCCTTCGCGAAGGGCTGTGGACAGGTCTTTATAAAAACGGAAAAAAGATTTACGAAGGCTCTTACTCGCAAGGCAAGAAAACAGGTTTGTGGAAAGAATTTTACATAAACGGACAGCTGAAAAAGCGCGAGCCGATGGAAAACGGAAAATATCTTGAGTTTTATATGGGCAACACAAAGGCCGCCGAGGGCACCATTGCCGACGGAAAACGCGAGGGTCTGTGGAAATTTTGGTATGCCGACGGCAAACTAAAAGAAACGGTAAACTACAAAGCGGGACTTAAAGAAGGTAAATCGGAGAAATTTTATGCCGACGGACACAAGCAATTCAGCGGATTTTATTCCAACGACAGCCTCAACGGCTACAGTTTTTGGTGGTACGACAACGGCAAACCGGAGATGGAAGGCAAGAGTATCAACGACTTACAAGATTCGGTCTGGAAGTTTTATTATAAAAACGGGCAGTTGGGCAGCACAGGCCCTTTTACCAAAGGCGTAATGAACGGCCAATGGACTTATTTTTATCCCACCTCGGAGCTCTGGAAAAAAGGAAACTACAAAATGGGGCTTAAAGAAGGACTGTGGACAACGTGGTGGGAAAACGGCAAAAAATTGCAGGAAGGCTCATACCTTGACGGTAAGGAAACAGGGCTGTGGAAGTCGTGGTTTGATAACGGACAGCCCAAAGACCAGGGCTCCTTTGAAAAAGGGCAAATGAGCGGCCTTTGGACAGGCTGGTTTAAGGACGGCACCATGAATTACAAATACAATTACAAAAACGGATTGAAAGACGGGTGGTGCGAGCAAAATTACGATAACGGCAAACCCAAATACAAAGGCTATTTTAAAGACGGCGAACGTCACGGCCAATTTGCGGAATACTATAAAACAGGCGATTTGCTCTCAAAAGGCAAATATATTAACGGAAAAAAAGACGGCAAATGGGTCTTTTACGATGTGCGCGGCAAGGTTTACAAAAAACAAAGTTTGAAAGACGGAAAACCCGAAGGTAAATGGGTGGAATATTATGCCGACGGCAAGAAAAAAGGACAAGGAGAATATAAAAATCTACTGCGCCACGGTGTATGGACATATTGGGATAAAAACGGAAATATCGTTTACAAAGTGAAATACAACCGCGGCAAAAAAACCGAAGTTATTATTGACCAAAAAAGAGGTGCCGGTTTGAAAAAATAAGTGAGAAAGTTTTGTTGATTGCCGTATTTTAGAATGCCTTAAAAAACACAAATCAAGATTTTTCCGGATTTTTCATTTTTATTATGCCGTTGGCGTTTTTTTCTATTTTTGCATTGTTATTTAAATAACAATACTTTTAATCGTATTATTGTTTTTTTAAAAGATTACGAATTATGGACAGTATAAATTCCGGTGAAAAGTTATTTGAGGAGTTTCCGGAAATAACTAAGGATGAATGGATTAACAAGATAAAAATAGATTTAAAAGGAGCCGACTTCAACAAAAAACTGGTATGGCGCTTCGATGAAAATATCGACATACAGCCTTTCTTTATGAGCGAAGACCTTGAAAAATCGTACGGCACCGCAAAGGCCGGCCCTGACAATAACTGGGAAATTCGCGAAGAAATAGACTTTGGAGATATCGAAAAAGCTGCTTCGCTAATCGAAAAGGGAGCCGAAGGTCTTACGGTAAAAGGCTTCGACCTCAATGACGATAATGCCGCCGCACGACTTTTCGACAATGTTGACCTGAGCCGTACACCGGTGCATTTTTCTTCGGTTTACAGCTATTCAAAATTATTGTCGAAATTGAAAAAAGAAGCACTGAAGAGGGGTTTGGCCTTACAAAAACTAAAAGGCTCTTTCGATTTCGACTATTACAGCTATTATCTTTTTCGTCGTGAATTTTACAACTCTTTCGAGGCCAACAGAAAAGAGCTTAAGGTGTTGATAAACAGAGCAAAAGACAGTTTTTCAAAATTCAGAATCATTAATGTCAACGCCAAGCACTACCACAACAGCGGGGCAAGCCTTGTGCAAGAAACCGCCTTTGCATTGGCTCACGGAGCCGAATATCTTACCGACCTGACTGACGAAGGTTTAAGCGCCGATGACATTTTGCCGCGAATGCAATTTACCTTTGCCGCAGGCAGCTCATATTTTCCGGAAATAGCAAAATTCAGAGCGCTGAGATTTTTATGGAAACGCATTGCCGCTAAATTTAACCCTTCCGGCCATGACATAGCCGAAATGTATATCAATGCCGTATCGTCGGAATTTAACAAAGCCGTTTACGACCCCCATGTCAACCTTTTAAGAAATACAACCGAGATTATGGCGGCCGTTATTGGCGGGTGCGATGCAATGACAGTTTCGCCACTTGACGCTTTTTTCAAAACTCCCGACGAGACCACGCGCCGCATAGCACGCAATCAGCAAATCATAATCAAAGAAGAGGTAAAGCTCAGGAAAGTGAAAGACCCCTCAAAAGGCTCTTATTACATAGAAAAGCTAACGGAAATTTTCGTTGAAAAAATCTGGGAATTGTTTTTGGAAATAAGCAAAGCGGGAGGTTTCAGAGCCGTCCTCGAAAACGGTTTTATCTTCGACCAAATAGAAAAATCCGCACGCAAAAAAGATATGGATATTGCAATGCGCAAGATTAACATATTGGGTGTCAATCAATTTCCAAACCTTAATGAAGAGAAACTGAAGGAAATTTCCAAACAAAAGAAAAGCACCTCAAAAGGGCTGAAACCATATCGTGGAGCCGAAGCCATAGAAGAGCTGCGACTCAAAACCGAGAGACATGTTGCGGCAGGCAACAAAAAACCTTTGATTTTTCTACTACCCTTCGGCGATTTGGGAATGCGCAAAGCAAGAGCCAATTTTGCCCTGAATTTTTTCGCTTGCGCAGGCTTTGAAGTGAAAGACAATAACGGTTTCGATACCATAAACCAAGGTTTGGAAGCCGCCTCCCGTGCCGGCGCCGACATCATTGTGCTGTGCAGCAGCGACGAGGAATATCTTGCGGCGGTTAAGGAAATTAAGGCCCCTAAAGACAAAATTGCCATAGCCGGTTATCCGCGTGATTTCGCTGACGAAATAAAAGCCGCAGGCATAGAACATTTTATCCACCTTCGCAGCAACCTTATTGACGAGCTAAAAACATTCCAACAGTTGACAGGCATTAAATAATGAAATTATGAGACCGCAATATAAAAGAGAAGATATAGAGATAAAGGGGAAAGCCCCCGTAAATAAGACAGACGGAGGCGAGCTTTTGGAGACTCCCGAAACGATAATGATAAAATCCGTTTACGACGAGTACGATATGGAAAATTTGGAGCACCTGCACTATGCCGCGGGGCTGCCGCCGTTTTTGCGCGGCCCCTACTCCACCATGTACGTGATGCGCCCCTGGACCATCCGTCAGTATGCAGGATTCAGTACCGCCGAAGAGTCTAACGCCTTTTACCGGCGTAACCTTGCAGCCGGGCAAAAGGGACTGTCGGTGGCCTTCGACCTCGCTACCCATCGCGGTTATGACTCTGACCATGAGCGCGTTGTAGGCGATGTTGGCAAGGCCGGCGTTGCCATCGACTCCATTCTCGATATGCAAATTCTTTTCGACCAAATTCCTTTGGATAAAATGTCGGTGTCCATGACCATGAACGGCGCGGTGCTGCCTGTTATGGCCTTTTACATCGTTGCCGCCGAAGAGCAGGGCATAAGCATGGACAAGCTCAGCGGCACCATCCAAAACGATATCTTGAAAGAGTTTATGGTACGAAACACCTATATTTACCCACCGGAAATTTCCATGCGCATCATCTCCGATATTTTCGAGTTCACCTCGAAAAACATGCCCCGTTTTAACTCAATCTCTATCAGCGGCTACCATATGCAAGAGGCGGGAGCTCCTGCCGATATCGAACTTGCTTATACTTTGGCCGACGGGCTGGAATACTTGAGAGCGGGAGTGAAAGCCGGCTTGGATATCGACAAATTCGCCCCCCGCCTGAGTTTTTTCTGGGGAATCGGCATGAACCATTTTATGGAAATTGCAAAAATGAGAGCGGCGCGTATGCTGTGGGCCAAGATAGTTAAGGACTTCAATCCTTCAAATCCCAAGTCGATGGCACTTCGCACCCACTGCCAAACATCGGGATGGAGCCTCACCGAGCAAGACCCCTTTAACAACGTTACGCGCACGGCGGTGGAAGCACTCGCCGCCGTTTTGGGACACACGCAGTCACTGCACACCAACGCCTTGGATGAAGCCATAGCCTTGCCGACCGACTTCTCGGCGCGTATTGCCCGCAACACGCAAATTTACATACAGCAGGAAACCGATGTAACGCGGGCCATAGACCCGTGGGCAGGCAGCTATTACGTTGAAAGACTGACACATGAGATAGCTCACAAGGCCTGGGAGCACATCAAGGAAATAGAATCGCTCGGAGGAATGGCCAAAGCCATTGAAACGGGTATTCCGAAGATGAGAATAGAAGAAGCGGCCGCACGCAAGCAAGCCCGTATAGACTCGGGAAAAGAAACAATTGTGGGGGTAAACAAATACCGCCTTGAGAAAGAAGAACCCATTGAAATATTGGAAGTTGACAATACGGCGGTAAGACTTTCGCAGATAAAAAGGCTGGAACACTTGAAGAAAAACCGTAACAACGAAGAGGTTAAAGCTGCTTTGGATGCCATTAGCGAATGTGCCCGCACGGGTCGCGGAAATTTATTAGCTTTGTCGGTCGATGCGGCACGCAAACGTGCCACATTGGGCGAAATTTCTTATGCAATTGAAAAAGTAACAGGGAGGTATAAAGCAGTGATAAAATCCATATCGGGAGTTTATTCGTCTGAATCAAAAGACGACAAAGAATTTGAAGAAGCTGTCAGGCTTGCCGATAAATTTGCCGAATTGGAAGGACGCCGTCCCAGAATTATGATTGCCAAAATGGGTCAGGACGGTCACGACCGCGGCGCCAAGGTTGTCAGCACGGGCTATGCCGACATAGGCTTCGACGTGGATATCGGGCCGCTGTTTCAAACACCGGCGGAGGCAGCGCGGCAAGCCGTGGAAAACGACGTGCATATCCTCGGTGTCAGCAGCCTTGCGGCAGGACACAAAACCCTTGTGCCTCAGGTGATTGAAGAGCTGAAAAAGCTCGGTCGCGACGACATAATGGTCATTGTAGGAGGAGTGATACCACACCAAGATTACCAATTTCTGTACGATGCCGGCGCCGTGGCCATCTTCGGTCCGGGCACCAAGATAGCCTCCGCCGCCATTGAAATGCTGAAAATTTTATTGGCGAGATTTGAATAGTTGTCCGAACAATCAATTTCTCTTTAGCCCCGGCAGATTGCCCGCGGACATAACCGATTTATGACAAATACAAGCTTTGACAAAAGCTTTTCTTTCTACCTTTGCCGTCCGGAAAAATTATCCGGTTTAAAGTTTTTTTAAACTAATTTATTATGAAATTTTCGACCAATCGCTTGTTGCGACTTTTCTTTTTTACGGCACTGCTTTCTCTTTTTTTACATGCCCAAGGGCAGCCGCCCGCCGGATATTACGACAATGCCGTCGGCAAACAGGGCCTCGCTCTGCAAATTGCTCTGCACAACATAATTAAGGGGCACACCTCGGTGAGCTATTCTTCTTTGCACACCTATTTTCAAAGTACCGACAAGAAGCCCAACGGCAAGGTGTGGGATATGTATTCCGACGTGCCGGGCGGCACACCGCCATACCAGTTTACTTTCATTAGCGACAAATGCGGCACATACTCGCAGGAGGGCGACTGCTACAACCGCGAGCACTCGTTTCCGCAGTCGTGGTTTGGCAAACAATCGCCAATGAAATCCGACTTGTTTCACGTTTACCCCACCGACGGTTACGTCAACGGCAAGCGCTCATCGTATCCATACGGCGAGGTCGGCAACGCCGTTTGGACTTCGCAAAACGGCAGCAAGCTGGGACCTTGCACCGCACCCGGATATTCGGGCACGGTCTTCGAGCCTATCGACGAATACAAGGGCGATTTTGCACGCACCTATTTTTATATGGCCGTGCGCTACTATTCCGAAGACAGCGGCTGGCAAAATAATGCCGCCGTTAACGGCTCGCAACCCAAAGCATGGTTTCTCAACATGCTGTATCAGTGGAATTTACAAGACACCGTGAGCCAAAAAGAGATAGACCGCAACAATGCTGTTTTCAACATTCAGCACAACCGCAACCCCTTTATCGACCGTCCCGATTGGGTGGATTCGCTGTGGTTTCCCACAACCTCCAACAAGGGCACATCGAAGACGAGTCTTTCGCTTTCCGTTTTTCCAAACCCCGCTACAGACATCTGTAACATTCTGATTTTCAATTCAAAAGCAGACAATAAATTTGACATTAAAATTTACGATATAAGCGGCAGGCTCATTAAAACCGAAACAAGCACACAGGAAAGATTGATAAAGATAAACATGTCGGTTTTGGAACCGGGAATTTATTTTATAACTTTGGAAAATCGCGAGCAAGGTATTTTTAAGAAACTTAAAATCATAAAACAATGAGCAAGATACGACTTACCAAAGAATTTGACTTCGAAATGGCTCACGCCCTTTTGAATTACGACGGCTTGTGCAAACACATACACGGGCATTCTTACAAACTGGCCGTCACCGTGATAGCCGTGCCCAATTGGGATAAAAGCTCGCCCAAACGCGGTATGGTAATGGACTTCGGCGACCTTAAGAAGATTGTCAACAAGCTGATTGTAAAGCCCTTAGACCACGCATTTGTGATAAATTCCGAGACTCCCGAAGAATATTACAAAAGCGGGAATCAGCTCTTCGACAGGCTTATAAAAGTGGATTATCAGCCCACTTGTGAAAATATGGTTATCGATTTTGCGGAGAGAATAAAGAAGGAGCTGCCCGAGGGCGTAAAGCTCTTCAGCGTGAAATTGCACGAAACGGCCACATCTTTTGCCGAATGGTATGCCGACGACAACGAATAAGCCGATGACTCACGAAAAATTAAAAAATCTTCTCGAAGAAAAGGCTGCTTTTTACAACACTCCGGCTTTTATCGAGTCCGACCCCATATCCATACCTCATCTTTTCACCAAAAAAGAAGACATCGAAATTTCAGGGTTTTTCTCCTCTGTTATAGCTTGGGGAAACAGAAAAATGATTATCCGCAACGCCACAAAATTGATGGAGCTTATGGACAAGGCCCCTTACGATTTTGTGACGGGCTTTGAAGAAAGCGATTTGAAACGTTTTCGCGGCTTTGTCCACCGTACTTTTAACGATACCGACGTGATAACCTTTCTCAACTCGCTGAAAAACATTTACTTGAAACACAAGAGCTTGGAAAGTGTCATTGCAAAAGGTTATCGTGATAAAGGTAATGTTTTCGATGCCTTATCATACTTTTTCGAAGTGTTTTTCGAGATAGAACATCTGCCGCGCACGCACAAACACATCTCCAATCCGGCACGCGGTTCGGCGGCAAAACGCCTTAATATGTATTTGCGTTGGATGGTAAGAGACGACGATAAAGGTGTCGATTTCGGCATCTGGAAAGCCATTCCGCCATCGGCTCTTATGCTGCCCCTCGATGTTCACACTGCAAGGATAGGCAGAAAATTGGGGCTGCTGAAAAGAGCTTCAAACGACCGTAAAGCAGTGGAAGAGCTGACGGCACAACTCAGAGATTTCGACCCCGCCGATCCGGTAAAATACGACTTTGCCCTCTTCGGCATGGGGGTTTACGAGAAAATATGAGATTTTTTGGGCGGTGATGCCGAAAAGCTTTTTTTATTGGCGTACCAAACTCCCTTCACAACCGTTTTTCAGATAAACAAAGCACACAGTGTTTCCCCTCAATCGATGGTGAGAAGCGCTTCCACCATTTTTATATCGGCGGGATGTGTTACCTTGATATTTGAATAGTTGCCTTCCACGAGGTTTATCTTGTGTCCCAAGGACTCCAAAACCGAAGCGTCGTCGGTAAAACGCTCACTATATTGTTGATTATAAGCTTCTTTTATAAGGTCTGAGATAAAACCTTGCGGTGTTTGAATAAGCCTTAGTTTGTTTCTGTCGAGCATTTTGCTTTCGGCGCCTTGCACCTCCCTTATGGTTTGGGCGGGTACAACACAAGGCACGGCATTGCCTTTTTTTTCTGTCGTTTCAATCACTCGCTTTATGGTATCGGGTCTTACCATGGGTCTCACCCCGTCGTGAATAAGCACAAGGCTGCCCGGAGGTATGTGTTGCAAACCGTTTTGAACCGAAAAAAACCTTTCGTCGCCACCCCGTACAAGCTGATGTTCAACCTGAAAATCGAACTCGGTACAAAGCTCTTTCCATAGCTGCAAGTAGTCGTCGGGGATAACGAGCACAATCTTCATTTTGGGGTCGTACTCGTGAAAAACATCGATGGTACGCATCAACAAGGTTCGACCCGAAACAGGTATAAATTGCTTTGGGAAAGGCGTATTCATACGCTTACCGGAACCACCGGCGGTTATGAGCACATACTTCTCCATGTCTTAAAGAATAAGCATGGCGTCACCATAGGTTAAAAACTTGTACTCTTCCTTTTTTGCCACCTCATAGCAGTGCAATAAAAAGTCGTAGCCTGCATAGGCAGCCGTTATCATCATCATGGGCGACTTCGGTGGATGAAAATTGGTAATCATGGCATCGGCAATGCTGAACTCGTGGGGTGGAAAGATAAACGAATTGGTCCAGCCGTCGAAGGGCTTCAGCCTTTTCGATATGGTTACCGAAGACTCGAGAGCTTTCATCACCGTGGTACCTACGGCTACCACATTTTTCTTGCGGTCTTTTACCCTGTTTATTGTTTGCGCCGTTGACTCGTCGATAATTAAGCGTTCCGAGTCCATTTTATGTTTCGACAGGTCTTCCACTTCTATATTTCGAAAGTTGCCCAAGCCGGGATGCAGAGTGAGTTCGGTAAAGCCTATACCTTTGATTTCCAATCGCTTCATAAGCTCACGGCTAAAGTGCAAACCGGCAGTAGGGGCTGCCACGGCGCCTTCGTGTTTGGCAAAAATCGTTTGATATCGTTCCTCATCCTCGGGGATGGGGTCTCTATTCAAAGGTATGGGAGTTTCACCCAAGGTTTTGATGGTTTTCTTAAAATCGTCATAACTGCCGTCGAAGAAAAAACGGAGGGTGCGACCGCGGGAGGTAGTATTGTCAATCACCTCAGCCACCAATTCGTCATTCTCGCCAAAATAAAGTTTGTTACCTATTCTGATTTTTCGCGCCGGATTGACAAGAGCATCCCACAAGCGCGATTCCTTGTTAAGCTCCCGCAGGAGAAAAACTTCTATTCTGGCGTTTGTTTTTTCCTTGTAACCAATGAGTTTGGCGGGAAAAACTTTGGTGTTATTCAGAACGAACAAATCGCCATCGTCAAAATAGTTCAAGACATCCTTGAACATCTTGTGCTCAATTTCATGGGTTTCTCTATTGACAACCATCAATCGTGAATCGTCGCGGTTTGGTCTGGGGTAATTTGCTATCAATTCTTCCGGTAAATCATACCTGAACTGCGAAAGTTTCATATAAAGAGTTTTTAAAATCTTTTAAAAAAATCAAAATTCCTTGCCGGCATTTTCGCCAAACACACTCATTTTGACCCGTTATAAATCTGATTTACAGCATATTGCAGTAAAACAACCTGTTCTTTAACAGGGGTGCAAATATAATGCATAAATAGCTGTTTGTCAACAGCTTTTTTAACATACTTAAACTTGCGGGTTAATTCCTATCCGGAGAACAAAAGAACCGGATTTTTTTTCGTGAAGAAGGAGACATTATCGATTAAGCTTATTTCCATATTTTTCACGGCAACTAAAATGCCTCGTATCAGAAAAAAAACTACAAAAGATTATCAACGCACAGCACAATAATCATCAGCATGGCGAAGATGTTTATTTTCATAAAATAAGGCATTGGGTTGATAAGCTTTTTTGAAAAATTCAACATGCGGAGAAAGGTTGCAATGAGCCAAACCGAAGAAAGTATGATTCCCGCCACGGCATAGGGTGATTTTATGACTCCGTAAAGGGGCAGAAGCATAGCGGCCACGGCGGTGGCGAGTGTCCATATAAAAGTCACCATGCGAATATGGCGTGCGCTATAATAACGCGATAAGGAAGGGAAGCCGGCCTTTTCGTACTGCGGACCGTATTTTATCATAAGTAACCAAAAATGAGGCACTTGCCATACGAAAAAGAAGAGCCCCAACACCAAAGCCTGCATGTTTAACAAACTGCCGCCGCCGGCAACCCAACCCACCAAGGGCGGAATTGCTCCTATCACCGAGCCGGGAATGACGGCAAAGGGTGTTTTCTTTTTTAAGGGCGTGTAAATGACGTTGTACCATATCAAAGCCGTGATTCCCAACAACATAGCTTGCACATTTGCTCCTATTAAAATTATAAGGCTGCCGGTTACGGAAAAGGCAAGCGCAAGAATTAAGGCACTACCGGCTTTTATTCTACCTGAGGGGATAGGTCGTTTTGCCGTACGCGGCATCACAGCGTCTTCTTTTCTCTCCTGATATTGGTTCAATATTGCCGAGCCGCACGCAAGGATAAACAGACCGGCGACGGGAAGCGCCATACCTGCGTTATAGCCTCCGGCGAGCACATAGCCCGCAACGGTGGTGAGCATTACCATAACCGTGATGCGCACCTTGCTCAACTCAGCAATTATTTTCAACTTGTTATTCACTATCTCTCAACGATTTAAGGTATTCAACAATCATTTCCTTTTCTTTTCTCGAAAACACATCTTTATACGATTGCATCATTCCTTTGCCATAGCTTTTCACAACCTCGGCATTTGGTTGGTCAAGAGAACGGATAATATATTCCCTGTCAACCTTAATCTGTTTTTCTTCGCCCGATTCGCTTATCACGGTTTCCGTCCTTCCGTAAATATTCAGAAAAGTCGGCCCTACCACTCGTTTGCCGTTTGTGGAATGACAGCTGAAACAGGCATTTTTCTTCATCAAGGCAATGGCCGGATTCTCGTCAGCCTCTTCTTTTTTATTGTACCACTGATTATATTCTTCTTCGGGCACCACGTTCACTTGGCTAATCATATAAGCGTGCCTGTCGCCGCAGTATTCGGCACATAAAATATTGTAAACCCCCTCCTCTTGCGGCTTGAACCACATATAGTTGCTGTCACCCGGGACGCAATCTTCCTTTATTCTGAATGCCGGAATGTAAAGGCTGTGAATAACATCCTTGGAAAACAAATCAAGCTTTACGGGCTTATCGAGGGGCACAACGAGGGTATCGCTCACCTTGCCGTTGGGATATTCGAAGGACCAAGACCACATCTGACCTGTGGCTTTCACGGTGAGGGCTCCGTCGGGCACTTTTCTCATTTTCAGATAGCCTTCATAGCCGTAATAAAACATAACGAAAACGAGGATGGTAGGCACGACCGTCCACAGAACTTCTAATCCCGTATGTCCTTTAATATCAGTAGCTTTGGGATTGCGTTTGTGATTGTATCGCCAAATGAAGTAAAGCATCAAAAATGTCAGCCCTATGAGAAAAACCAGCGAAATGCTGATTATCAAAGCAAAGGCGAAATCCACATCACCGGAAAAACTTGAAGCATTGGAAAACATATTATCTTTAATTTATTGATTTTAACGAATTTATCTATCTTGTATAATAATCAACCGCGAGTAAGCCGATGAGTATTGCAAAAAGAAAAAGCACCACCCACACAAAGATTTTGTAAACCGTGGCATCGTATTTCAGGTGCATAAAATTTCTCACCACAAAAGATGCTTTTACGGTGGCAATGCCGAGGGCTACCAATACGGCCAAAACCGTCGTGCCGCCGGTGGCGTAGGACGCCCACACAGTTAATGCGGTGAGTATCAGCAACAAACCAAAAGTTATATAGTCGCTTTTGTAACTTATATGTTCCGAATTTTTATCCATGATTGTGATTTTTTTTTAGTGCAACAAATAAAACAGGGGAAAGAGATAAATCCAGATAAGGTCAACGAGGTGCCAGTAAAGCCCGGAATTTTCGTGAAAAACGAAATTGTCGGAGGTAATCTTTCCCTTTTTAATTTTGAAAATAACGATGGTCAAAAGCACTGCTCCCACAAGCACATGTAAACCGTGCAGACCTGTCATAAAATAATAGAGAAAGAGAAACATTCCTTCTCCTGTTTGCAGCTTTTGAAAAGTCTCGAAGCCGGGGAAAAAGCCGTGGTGAATGTGGCTGCTCCACTCAAAATATTTGTTTACCAAAAACGCAAGAGCCAATATAACGGTGATTATCAACAAAATAATCGAAAATCCCGACTTGCCTTTTCTTATTGCCGTTATTGAAAGTGCCACGGTGAGACTCGATGTTATCAAAATGACGGTGTTTATTGTCCCCAGGGCAATGTTCATATGTTCGGCGATTATTTTGAATTGGTCGAAATATTCGTAGCGGTACATTGCGTACACCAGAAACAAGCCGCCGAAGAGCATCACCTCGGTAAAAAGAAAGAGCCACATGCCCATTTTTTTACCTTCATCATCGCGTTTTAAGCCCGAATTGGGAATAGCATAGTGTGTCATAATTCTTGGTTTTCTTTATTAATTTGTTCGAGAATGCTGAAATCGTAGGGGCCGTTTTCCGATAAAATCGGCTTTTTCACAAAGTTGTGATGAGGGGGAGGCGAGGGCACCTGCCACTCCAGAGTAACGCCGTTCCACGGGTTTGGCGGAGCTATCTCTCCTTTGCGCGCCGAGCGCACAAGGTTGTAAATCATCAGCAGCAAACCGGCCACAAGCAGCCAAGAGCCTACGGTTGACACCCTGTTGAGAAAGGTAAATTCGGGCAGATAATCGTAGTAGCGTCGCGGCATTCCTTCGCCGCCCAAGATAAGCATGGCGCCGTAAGTAACATTGAAGCCCACGAAGGTCATGGCTAAAGAGATGTAAGACAGGCGCTTATTGTACATTCGCCCGAACATTTTCGGAAACCAATAGTGCATGGCGCCAAAGAAAACAAAGATGGCACCGCCAAACATGGTGTAGTGAAAATGAGCCACAACATAAGCCGTGTCGTGGACGTGGATGTCGGTGGCCAAAGCTCCCAAAATCAAGCCGGTAAAGCCTCCAATCATAAAGTTGAAAACAAAGGAAACCGACCACATAAGGTTTGGCGACATATGTATGGAGCCTTTATAAAGTGTTGCCACCCAGTTGAATACCTTTATTGCCGTGGGTATTGCCACAAGGTAGGTTACAAAAGAAAACACCACTTTGGCTTCGCCGCTCATCCCCGATGTAAACATATGATGCCCCCAAACAAAATAGCCGAAGAAGGCGATGGCCATACTCGACAGGGCGATGGCTTTGTAGCCGAAGATGGTGCGCTGAGCGGCGGTGGGTAATATCTCGCTTATTACGCCCATGGCGGGCAAAATCATCACATAAACAACAGGATGAGAATAAATCCAGAAAAGGTGCTGATACAGTACGGGGTCGCCGCCCAGAGCAGGGTCGAAAAGGCCTATGCCGAAGGTGCGCTCCAGCACCACCATCAGCAGCGTGATGCCCACAATGGGGGTGGCAAGAAGCTGAATCCAAGCCGTGGCATAAAGGCTCCAAGCGAAAAGCGGCATTTTAAACCAGCTCATGCCGGGAGCACGCAAACGGTGAATGGTTACAATAAAATTTAAGCCGGTGAGTATGGACGAGAATCCCAAGACAAAAGCCGCCAGCAGCAACAGCGACACGTTGGTGTCGGTGTTTACGCTGTAAGGCGCGTAAAAAGTCCATCCGGTATCTGCCGAGCCGGGACCGTAAAGCAATGTGGATAAGGCCATTATGGCTCCTATTACGTACAACCACCAAGACAACAAATTTATTTTGGGAAGGGCCACATCGTCGGTACCCAGCATTATCGGCAGCATAAAATTACCGAATACGGCGGGAATACTCGGTATAATCACCAGAAAAATCATTATTACCCCGTGAAAGGTAAAAAACTTATTGTATGTCGTCGGGTCGTGAATGATTGTAGGACCCGGCGAAAACAACTCAAGTCTCATTAAAAAACCGAGAGTCATGCCAACCACAAAAAAGGTAGCTATGGCGTATAAATACAACAAAGCTATGCGTTTGTGGTCAAGCGTAAAAATCCACGAGAACAAACCTTTCTTGGTGTTGTAGAAAGATTGTTCCATTGCTGAAGTGTTTGTTTCGCTCATATTTATTTTTCTTCTTTGATTAGTTCTTTTTTTCTTCTTCTTTCGGCTCTTACCATAAAAAACAAGAGGATGGCAGCAATTGAGAGCACCAAAGTTCCCGACACCTTCAGAATATTAAAGGTGTATTTTTTTCCCTGCGGGTCGTATGAAAAGCAGTAGCTCAACACCCTGTTTACCGTGGGACCCGAGCGCCCCTCCGAAGCCTCGATAAGCGCCAGTTTGAAATCGAAAGGAGGATAGTAGGTACCGTTAAGATAGCGTGTTACCTTACGTTTGGGGCTTATGATTATAATGCCTCCCGGATGTATGTAACCTCCTCGTTCACTTTTCTTTACCATAAACCCGACAGTGCCCAACAGCTTGTTTACATTTGCCGTGTCGGCAATGAAAAACTTCCAACCGTGCTCCACATCTTGACCGCTGTTTATCCTTAAATAGTTTTTCTTTTTCTTTTGTGCCAAAAAAACCGTTTCACCCGGGTCAAAGCTGACGGTGAAAATGTCGTAGTCTTTACCCAAAACCATATCGCTTTTTTTGACCACGTTCGAGAGGCCGTTCATCAAGGCGGGACAAAGTCCGGGGCAACGATAGTAAACGAGATTCAACACCGTCGGCTTATCGACAAGTTGGCCAAGAGTGTAGGTCTTGCCGTCGCTTCCCGTCAGCTGAATATCGGCAGCGATAATCGTGTCGAGATGTTCGTAAATGCCTAATTTTTCTTCTTTTTGCTTTGGAATGTCGTATTGAGCATAAAGATTTACCCCCTGCATAAAAGAGAAAACAACAAGGACTGAAAGAAATATTTTCCGCATCTTGTTTTGTTTGTCGTTTTGTTAATAGAAAACGGCACTTACCACCATAAAAGCAAGGCCGCTGTTTGAAAGCACAAATCTAAATGATATACATATACAGCATATGATGATATAAATTAGTTTTGAGGCACTTAGCTAAAAAAGCCGATGCTTATTTATTCTAAATAATGTTACAATAGCTTAATTTTAAACCTATTTCGAATGAAATAAAATTAGTTTTAAATTATAAAGCAAGGCATTTTTGCAAAACACTGATATTTATCACCTTACCTATTGCCGAGCAAATAAAATTACTTTCGTGTACTGTACTAAGCTGCCGCTAATTCGCGCTAATAAAAAATCTCTTTAACATTTTTTAACAAACAATCAACTTGCTGAAATTCAGAGTCTAAAATCCTAAAATCGACAATATTTTCAGCTTTATATAGTACTATGTATTACACAGTACTATTTATACTATTTTTGCAAAATAATCAACAACGGCGATGAATACCGAAAAGACAAAAGGACAGATGCGCAAAGGCATATTGGAGATGGTGATTCTCTCGATACTCGAGAGAGGCGAGGCCTATGCCTCCGACATTATTTCCACGATGAAAGAAGCCGAATTGATAGTGGTTGAAGGCACCCTCTACCCTATTTTGACGAGGCTGAAAAACGACGGACTGTTGCAATATCGCTGGGAAGAAAGCAGGTCGGGGCCGCCCCGCAAATATTACAGTTTGACGGACAAAGGCAAGGAGACCTGCAAAATTTTAAAAGCCGATTGGCTTAAGCTGGCCGGCTCCATTGATAAAATCATAAAAACCTGATATAATGAAGAAGAATATTCGAGTAAACATCCGCGGCATACTTTTCAATATCGACGAAGATGCCTACGCCGCACTCGACGACTACTTGAAACGCATCGAAGCCCATTTCGGCGATAGCGAAGGCGGCAAAGAAATAATAGAAGACATAGAAAACGGCATTGCCGAAATGATGAATGCGCGGCTTTCCGACAGAAAGGAAATAATTAATATTGAGGATGTTAACGAGATAATAAAAGCCATGGGCGAACCCGGCGAAATAGACGAAGACGGCGCGGATAAAGACGGCGGCTACAGAGAAAAAGATAAAGCACGTTATGAGCATAACAAACGTCGCCTCTACCGCAACGCCGACGAAAAAGTTGTTGCCGGCGTGTGCTCGGGGATAAGCAGCTACCTGAATATCGACGTGGCCATTGTGCGCATCATTTTCATTTTGCTGACTATTTTCTGGGGTGGCGGTCTTTTGGCCTATCTGATTTTGTGGGCAGCCGTGCCCGAGGCTGTTACCACAGCTCAAAAGTTGGAAATGGAGGGCGAAAACGTAACCATCGACAATATCGAAAGGAAGATAAGGGAGGAACTCAACCGTCTCGGCGACCAACTCAACGAACTGAAAAAGAAACACTTTCCTAAAAAAAAAGCCGTAAAAAGAAAACGCAAAGAGAGGGCTAACGACTTTGGCTCTTTTATTGCCCTAATAGCTAAAGCCGCCTTTGCACTTTTGGTTGTAACAATATTTATTTCTTTGATTTTATCTTTGTTGGCAGGCATTCCGTCCATGTTTGTCCCCACACTTACCTTTTCGCACGGGGGCTCCGATTTTATGTTTGTCTCCATTCCGGAGCTCGTCAGGGCCCTTATCTACAAAAATGCCAATTTACAGTGGGCGGTATTCTCTCTTTCGTCATTGTTGCTTATTCCCTTTATTGCCATCGTCGTATTTCTTGCAGGTGCAATCTTCAACATAAGGTCGGTAACAAAGGGGATAAACAAAGCCCTCGGACTTATTTGGCTGATATCGTTTTTTATGGTTCTCTATTCGGGCATTAAAACCGTTGACGACTTCAACAGAAAAGCCGAAGTAACGGAGAAACAGAGCCTTGTAATGAAAAGCGATACCTTTTTTGTAAAACTGAATCCCCAACTTGCAGCTTATCCTGATTTCGACGAAAAAATTGAAGAGCAATACGATTTCTTTGACAATAATTTCCTGATTTTCAGAAAGTCACAAAGATATTATTGCGTTCCGGAAATCAGGCATTTTCGCACAAACGACAGCCTTGTTACGGTGAAAATAATAAAATACGGCAGGGGCGCCGGTAGAAAAACAGCCTTGCAAAAGGCTCAAAACGTAGAATACAAATATGTGGTGAAAGACAGTTTGTTAGAACTTGCACCGCTGTTTTCTTTTCCCGTAAAAGACAAATGGAGAAATCAGAAAGTAAAGGTGAAGATTTACATTCCCGACTCAAAGCATTACAAATTCATTGAAAATCCCGAAATCGAAAGCGAAATCTTCAAAGATATTCAATGGCAAATGATGTTCGATTGATTCGTAATTTTTCTGATTTCTTTAAAATTTTTGGCTGCTTGTTAAAGTCCGCGAATGACTTTTTTGGACAGACACTAATTACTCAAAAAAACTGAAATTAACCTTGCTGTAAATGCGTGTTTCTTTATAATGCGGGTGCTTTGAAAAGTCGGTTTTTGAAGAATGTTCAATAATCAGCAAACCGTCGTCGGCAAGCATGGAATTATTAAAAACAAGGTCGGGCAGCTCTTCGATACGTTTCATATCGTAGGGTGGGTCGGCAAAGATAAGGTCGAATTTTTCCCTGCCGGTGGCGGCAAAAGAAAACACATTGGCTCTCACCACCTTAAGGGGCATGCCGAAGTCGCTTGCCGTTTTTTTGATAAAGCTGACGCACTTAAAATCGGCATCCACAGCCGTAATTTTACGAGCTCCGCGCGAGGCAAATTCGAAGCTGATGCTGCCTGTGCCCGAAAACAGGTCAAGGACAGAAAGCTCATCGAAAAAATAGTAATTATTTAAAATATTGAAAAGCGACTCCTTGGCTTTGTCGGTGGTAGGCCTTACGGGCAGATTCTTTGGCGGATTCAGACGCCTTCCTTTAAAAGCTCCGCTTATAATCCTCACTTTTTCAGATATTTGATTAGTTGGAAAAAGGCTTCAAATTCTTTTTTGTCAATTCCGGTATCGAAGTTTTGCACCGTGGCCACATATTTTTTCAAAAGCTTGCTCAAAGGGGCATCATCTTCCACTTTACCCGTCAAGTAAAGTTTGAGGGTTTTGTTGTCAAAGCCCGTGTTTTTTATTACTCCGAGGGCAAAAAACCCGAAGTCGTTTCGTCCGGAAAATTCGTAGCTGTTGAAAAGTACCAAGTTGCGCTCACGAAACAGGGCGGCTCTAAACCATTTGTCGCGAATATCGAAAAAAACCTCTTCGCCGCCCTTGGCAGCATCGGAGAAAACCTTTAGAAAGGCCTCTCCAAAGTGATGAATATCAGCGTTTTTCCACTTCTTGCGTATAAGCTCAAAAGCTGTTTTTTCCACTCCGAAAACATAATCGTAATCGGCATCTGCGCTTTTTATCATTTCAAGGTCTTTGTTGCCGAAGAGTGTTTTTCCTATGTCTGTCAGGCCGCCGTTTGTGGCGGTGTTGGCCGGCATCAGCGAGAAAAAACGGTTGTCGATAAAAATTTTTACCTCGCCATATTTCTCTTTCACCAAGGCCGACGCTTCTATGATTTTATTGAAAACGGCTGTTTCGAAATTGAACTTTTCAAAGGCTTTTGCCTCTCCGTCTTCACACACTAAAAAAGAAAGTCCGTCGTCGGCAAAGACAACGGACAATACGGTATTTTCAAAATTAACCTCGGATAAGGAATCAATGCCCGAAGCTGAGACCGGTTGAATCAAACGAATCATAAACTATCCCAGCTGCCGTCAAGCGAAGGCTCTTCCATTGATCCCAGCTTCAAGCCGGGGAATTTATTATCTTCTTTCATTTGCAAAAGCTGATTCTCAAGCAATTCCTGCTGCTTCACATCGGCAAGATAATCTTTCATAAGGCAGCTCACCTCGAGCACCGGAACTTTGAATCGCGATTGGTCAACAAAGCCCGCATTCATTTCGAATTTCACCTTTCCGTTGGTAAAAGGAACAATGTCGATGGTGTTGATATTAAAGTTTTCAACGTTTTTCAGCAGGGTGTCTTTTATGAAAACGTAACTTGTGTCACGCGAAATCAATCCCAGTTCCAAAGCACGTTTTTCTGTAAGCGTATCGTTAGTCCCGATTTTCATAACCACCGGCATTTTACCATTCAGATAAAAATCTTTCAAGGTGTCGAAAGAGGCCGTATATCTGCCGTTAATCTTTTTGTATTCAACTTGCAAAGTCTTGATATTCAGCAGTTTTTTAATGATTACTTTTTCTCTGGCATCTTTTACTTTTTTGTAGTTAATGGGCTCCATTATGGATGAATAGAGCTTATAGCTCAAAAAAATCACGGCTGCCAAAAGAACAACTTGAAGGGCTAATCTCGACCATTTCATATCTTTATAATTAATTGTTATTAAATTGATTTCCTTTATACCAAATGTAAAAGTTGTCGAATTATTGCTTGCCGCAACAATTAAACGTGTGAGGTGCAAAAATATAATATTAAATCAAATGTCCATAAAATATTTTCACCTTAGGCTCTTTCGGGATAATTGGGAAGAATATTTTTGCCCGGAACAATTTCAAAAGCTCCCGAATCATCATTCCATAATCTTTTGGCTCAGCTTATAATATCCCTCGGCAAGATAAATAACGGCAGGCGCCGAGATATATGCACCAATGACATCGACAACGTAATGCGCTTGTATATAGACTGTTGAAAACGAAATCAACACGGTCATCGCTATCGTTATCCACAAAATCTTTTTGAAATATTTGGCCGACAGCCAACAAAAAACCAGCATCATGCCCACATGCGACGAGGGAAAAGCTCCCGTTGGTGCCTCGCCCAGCCTTTGCGCCATGGATACAAGCGCAGGAAAAATTCCCTCGCCTATTTCATGAGGCCCCTTCAAAAGATAATATTGCGGCCCCCACGTGGGGAAAATTATAAAAAAGGCGTAGTAAAACAAAAAAGCGCCGACAATCATAAAAAGTATTTTTTCCTGTTCTTCTTTCTTTTCTTTTCTGAAAAAAGCCGCCAAAGGCAAGCCCGCCACAAAAAAATAGTAGGAAAAATAGCTGAAGCTCATCAACTCCGCAATCCCGTTGTTGTCGTAAACTTTGGAGAAAGTTAAGGCCGGCTGAGCTTGAAAAAGCGCGTTTTCGGCTGCCACAAGGAGATTGTCGAGAGGCTGCGCAAAGAAGATATGATTCAGGGTCGCCGTTTCGCCGTAAATGTATGAAAGCAAAAGCACCGGGTAGAAAAAATGTATAAAATGCGAAGTGCGAGAAGGGTATTTTTTATCGTGATATATGATAAGTCCGATGGTAAAAAAACTCAAAAGGCGAAAGAGGACGGGGTGAACCCATCCGTGGGGCTCGCGTATGAAAAAGCTGAGTATCAGCGTGTCGAAGAGATAGCTGATTACAATCAAATCAACGGCAGTGATGTAATTTTTCAGTTTAAAGCCATCCATTGTCTTCATACCATTTTGCAATTTCTCTAACCTCCGTTCTCAAATCGCGCGAGGCTTCGAATCCCAAAGCCGACAATTTGGCGTTGTCAACAGCCCAATTGGGAGCCTTCAGCTCATTAACCTTGTCAAAGGTAAAAATCGTAAGCCGGTGCTTGCGTTTATTTTTAAAACTGTTGAAAGCGGCGGCAAGCTTAAGCAAGAGCAAGGGGACAACAGCCTTAAAAGTCTTTTTGCCCAAGGCCTCTCTCAAGAAAGCGTTGAACTCCGCAGCATCATAATTTTTGCCGTCGCTGAGGTTGTAAACTTCGCGCAGCGGAGATTTTTCGGCTATCAGAAAATATGCCCGGGCCAAATCGGCGGCATGAATAAAAGAAAGCCGCTGTTTTTTGCTTGCCGGATAAAGCTCAAAGCCGCTTTTAATGCTTTTGTAAAGCAAAAGGCCGTCGGTGTCGCCCGCGCCGTAAACCGCCGTCGGTCTAATTATCACCCACGGCAATTTGTGGTCGTTGCGTATAAGTTTCTCGGCGGCAAGCTTGCTTTTGCCGTAGTAAGTTACCGGACGCGCTTTTTTATTTTCGTCAATCGGCTTCATACTTTGAGGGTCGCCGGGCCCCAATGCGGCTATGCTCGAGGTATAAATAAACATTTGAGGCAGCATATCGCTTTCTTTTATGGCGTCGATGAAAGTGGCTGTATTTGAAGTGTTTACCTCAAAATAAACTTCCTTTTCGTATGCTTTGACAGCACCGGCATTGTGGATTATCAGTTGAGGAATACCGTATTTTTCTTTTACCGTTTTCAGCGCCGAAATCACTTGCGAGATGTCGCCGGCTTCATGTTTGAAAACTTCAATACCGTTTTTTTCAAAAGCAAGAGTGTCGCTTGTGGGGCGCGCGAAAACAACAGGCATGTAATCGTGTTTTAAGGCTTCTTCAACAAGATAGCGCCCGGTAAAACCCGTGGCTCCCGTTATCAGCAATATTTTTTTCATATTTTACAAACTCATTCCGTAAATGCGGTATTGTTTATAAACTTTAGCATTGGTATTTACCAAAATACGATTCATCATTTCGTTATTTTCCAAAATCCAGCTTGCCTCGGCCTCGGTGTATCCCAATTTCTTGGTCGCTTCATAACATTTTGAATACATCACGGCATCGATTCCCGAGTTGCGGTAGCCGTCGATAATACCGAGAGTAAGCACCCTCACCCGTTTTACTTTTTTTTGGAAACCTATGAGTTTCAGAAAATTAAAAGGCAAAAGCCGGCCCTTGCGTATGCTGATGAGTTTTTCGTTCAAATCGGGCAACAGGGCGATGAAGGCCACAGCCTTTCCGTTGTCTTCGGCTATAAAAACCAGCTCGGGCAAGGTTACCATTTTAAGCTCCTTTACCAAGTCGGAAAACTCATCTTCCTCCATGGGAATAAAACCCCAATTTTTCGACCATGCGCTGTTGTATATGGAACGCAGCTTGTCGGTTTCGCTTTTTATATTTTTGAAATTAACGTTACGAATGACAATACCTCTTTTATTCAATCGTTTTTCGACAACTGACGACAAACGCAAGAATTTATCGGAGAACTCATTGATTTTCAGCTGATAAGAATAGAGGTCCATTTTCTTTTCAAAGCCATAGCCCGATATCAACTTGTCGTAATAAGGCATGTTGTGCACCATCATTATATAAGGAGGGGTGTCGAAACCGTCGATAAGGGTGCCGCAAGTGTCGTTGGTCGAAGGATTTTCCGGACCGTAAACGCCCTCCATCCCTTTTTCCCTGAGCCAAGCGGTGGCGGTATCGAAAAGGGCACGGGCAACACTTTCATCGTCGATGCACTCGAAAAAACCGAAGAAACCGTATTTTTCGTTCCAATGCTTTATGTAATTGTAGTTGACAATGGCGCCAATCCTGCCGACGACATCCCCTTTCTCGTTTTGCGCTATAAAATATTCAGCCTCAGCATGTTTGAAAAAATTATTCTTTTTTCTGTCGAGGACTTCCTTTTGCATTATCCTCAATTCGGGCACATAATTGGGCTCGTTTTTATATAATCTGTAAGGAAAGTCTATGAATTTTTTCAAGGCTTTTTTGTCGTTAACAACACTTGTTTTAACCATAATTTAAGCAGTTTGCTTGTTTTGAAAAAGGCAAATATACGTTTTTTTCACTTACGCCTCCTTGTCTCGAAACTCACCCCACACCATTCCGGTAACGTGCAAAGAAGTCGCCTGCAGCGGCAATCCGTATTTTTATATCTTTGCCCACTAATTTGAAAACGATATGACTTTTTTCACATACATAATCAGGTCTGAAGTTGACGGCTCGTATTTTTACGGTCAAACAACAAATCTTTTACGACGTTTAAACCGTCACAACAAAGGACTTATGGAAGCCACGCGCTCCAAACGCCCTTGGGTATTGGTTGCCTATAAGGAATTTTCAACACGCTCGGGAGCAATGAGTTACGAGCGCCGTTTGGAGGAGTTGAAATCAAAAAACGCTGTGCTTAACTTCATCAAGAAAAACGGATTCAAGAAAGTTTAAGCTCATTCTTTGAGGCGTAAAAACCACGCCGATGCCAAAAGTGCCGCCGTCGTAAACATCATTCCCGCAGCAAGTCCGAATTTATCCGACAGAAGCCCCATCAAAGGTGTCAGCAGAGCCACGAGCAAGGTTTGCAATTGCGATTGCACCGAAAGCACCGTTGCCAAAATATTTTTCGAAGAATTGTCGGCAATAAGTGCTACACCGGCCGGCTTGCGTATATTTTCTATCAAGAAAACGGGTATCATCAACAAGACCGACAGCAACGGGAAATCGAGGCGATAAACACCCGCTGCCACCAACCCGAAACTCAAACCGCCGAACATCAATATGTTCAATGCCTTTTGATATGAGCCGAAAAAGGAAATGAAAAATGCCGTTTTTTTCGAAGAAAGAGAGGTGAGTATATAAATGATAAAATAAACAAGCCCCACAAAAACCGCCGACCTTTGCTTGTCGCTGTGATTTTGAAGAAAAGGCACAAGCAAGGCAAAGCTTACGATTATGGGTTGAATAAAATCTTTTATGATTTTGTAATAAGCCGAATACCACGCTATTGACAGAATTATCTTGAGTTGTTTCGTGTTTTTTAAACTCGACAGGAAATCCGAAAAAACTTTTTTAAACGTCTTGAAAAAACCGCCACTTTTCGCCGGAGCAATATCGCCGTCGAGCATCTTGGGATACGACATAAGATTTATCAAATCAAGCACATATGGAATAATACTGAACAAAAAAATCATACGGTAATTCCCGGAGAAAAATACAAGCAAAGCCGATAAAACCGAAGCTATAGCCGTGCCGAATTGCGAAAAGGCTCTTGTATGCCCGTAGTAATCGGCCTTTTGATTTTGCCAACCCTTTATTTTCAAATAATCGAAAATCATGGCTTTGTGTGTCCCCGTGCGAAAGGCATCGCCGACGGCAAAAAACAACATGGCGGCAAAAAACAAAGCATACGACACGGAGCTCCAAAAAAGAAAAAACGAAAGGATATAAGCCGAAAAAGACATAATCATAGAGCGGCGGCGCCCTGTGGCATCGGCATAAACACCGGCCGGAATCTCCAAAATATTTCTCGCTATCTCCCTGAAAGAGTATAAGATACCTATCTGCAAATAAGATAAGCCGGCATCAATGAAAAACAATATCAAAAAAGGCTCAAACAGTCTTATATTTTTCAAAAAACCGTATAATCCGAATTTATAATACTGCAAATCCTTTTTAAAACCACTCATTCGAAATGTTGATTTAAAATACAAAGATACTTGATTTTAGTACGCCGAATCATAATCCCTAATTCAAATAAAAATGACAATGTATTGCCGCATTTGTCTAAAATATCAAGACAAAAGGTGTATTTTTATTAAAAAATTATTTGGCAGGCCTCAATAAAAATATTTAACATTGCAAATGATAATTTGTGATTTAAAATCGACATTAAGCACGTTTTAAATTGCGATAAATTAAAAATACAGATATGGATAAACTATTAAAAAAGCATGCCTTGGAATATCACTCCAAAGGCAAGCCCGGTAAAGTTGAGGTGGTACCCACCAAACCTTACTCTACGCAAAGAGACCTCTCGTTAGCTTATTCTCCCGGGGTGGCATACCCTTGTTTGGAGATTCAAAAACGACCGGAAGACATCTATAAATACACCAACAAGGGCAACCTTGTGGCTGTAATCTCCAACGGCACCGCCGTGCTTGGTTTGGGCAATATCGGCGCCGATGCAGGCAAGCCCGTAATGGAAGGCAAGGGTTTGCTTTTCAAAATTTTCGCCGATGTCGATGTGTTCGACATAGAAGTAAGCACACGCGATATCGACAAATTCGTGGAAACCGTCAAAGAAATTGCCGTCTCTTTCGGGGGCATCAACCTCGAAGACATCAAAGCTCCCGAATGCTTCGAAATAGAACGCCGGCTGAAAGAAGAATTGGACATCCCCGTTATGCACGACGACCAACACGGCACGGCAATAATTTCCGCCGCCGGACTCATCTCCGCTCTCGAAATCAGCGGAAAAGATATATCGAAGATAAAATTGGTTGTCAGCGGTGCCGGGGCCTCCGCCTCCGCTTGTACAAGACTTTATATGAGCCTCGGCGTGAAACCCGAAAACGTGCTTATGTGCGACAGTAAAGGAGTTCTCAGAACAGCCCGTAAAGATTTGAACGACAGCAAAAAAGCCTTTGCCCGCGACACCGACAAGATAACCCTTGCCGACGCCCTGAAAGGCGCCGACGTTTTCCTCGGCTTGTCGGTAAAAGGTGCCATGACCAAAGAGATGTTGGCTTCTATGGCCCCCAACCCCATAGTCTTTGCCATGGCCAACCCCGACCCGGAAATATCTTATGAAGACGCCATGGCCACACGCGACGATTTGATTTTCGCCACCGGCCGCAGCGACTATCCCAACCAAATCAACAACGTGTTGGGCTTCCCCTTTATCTTCCGCGGCGCCTTGGATGTTCACGCCTCGGCCATCAACGAAGAGATGAAAAAAGCCGCCGTTTATGCCCTTGCCGAGCTGGCAAAACAGCCCGTACCCGATGTGGTGCAAAAAGCTTATAACCAGACAAATATGAGCTTTGGCAAAGAATACATAGTGCCTACACCGCTGGACCCCAGACTCATAGAATACGTGGCTCCGGCAGTGGCCAAAGCGGCTATGGATTCGGGCGTGGCTCGCAGCCCTATTAATGATTTTGAAGAATACAAAAGCCGGCTAAGGCAAAGAATGGGCATCGACCAGTCGATTATGCAATCCATTCACACCAAAGCAAAGCATTTCCCCAAAAAAGTTGTTTATACCGATGCCGACGACATCAACGTCATTCAAGCCGCCGTTCAGGTGAAACAAGAAAAAATAGCAACTCCTATTTTGCTGGGCAACTATGAAGCCATTCACCTCATCGCCGACGAAAACAACATCGACTTGTCGGACATTAAAATAATGGATAACACCAAGGATGAATATGCCGCCGACCGTAAAAAATACGCTACTATTCTTTACGAAAAACGCAAGAGAAGAGGCATTAACATGTACGAGGCCGAAAGGTTGATGTTCAACAGAAATTATTTTGGCGTGGCTATGGTGAAAACAGGCGAGGCCGATGCGATGATTTCGGGAACGAAAACAAAATATGCCGATGTAATGCGTCCGGCTTTGCAAATAATCGACAAGCGTGATGACATAGGCAAAATAGCCGGTATGTACATTATAAACACCAAAAAAGGACCCTACTTCTTCGCCGACACCACGGTGAACACCGACCCCGACGAAGATACCCTTGTTGATATTGTAAAACTCACCAACGAAGCCGTCAAAGAATTTGGCATTACGCCTGTGATGGCCATGCTGTCATTCTCCAATTTCGGCTCTTCGGAGGTGCCCAGCGCAAGCTTTGTCTCCAGAGCCGTGGCACGTATCCACAAAGAATACCCCGACATAATCATAGACGGCGAGATGCAGGCTAATTTCGCCCTGAACAAGGACATCAGAACCGAGCGTTATCCCTTTTCAAAATTGGGAAACAGAGACGTTAACACGCTGATATTCCCCAACTTAAATTCGGGCAACATAGCCTACAAAATGATGATGGAAATAGGACGCGCAGAGGCCATAGGCCCCATAGTGATGGGCTTGAAAAAACCCGTCCACGTCCTTCAACTTTCCAGCACTGTTCGCGAAATTGTGAATATGACCGCCATTGCCGTGGTCGATGCACGCACAGGGTCCTTGTAAAACAAAGTCCCTCAAAAAGCAAAAAAGCCGGATTTAAGTCCGGCTTTTTTTATGATTTCAGCGGAAAACAAATTTCTATAATACAGGAAATATTATTCCCGAACTTTTTTCCCTTACCTTTGCTCTGTGAATAATCTTTTGAGGGAAAACATAAGGATTGCATTGCAAAACATTAAAGCACACAGGCTGCGCGCAGTGCTTACCATGTTGATTGTTGCCTTTGGCATAATGGCTTTGGTAGGCATTCTTACTGCCATCGACGGCCTAAAAAATTCCATTGCCGAGAATTTCCAAATGATGGGTGCCAATACTTTTACCATAAGCAACAGACAGATGATAGTCTTGGGCGGCAGACATCGCTCAAACCGCTATATGCCAATAAGTTATAACGAGGTAAGGGAATTTAAAAAGCGCTTTGTTTTTCCGGGTGTTTGCTCGGTTTTTTCAAGGGCGAGGGGGGCTGTTACTCTTCGCTATCGCGATAAAAAAACCAATCCCAACATAGATGTAAGCGGTATTGACGAAAACTATCTGCGTACCGCCGGACTGGAGCTTGCAAAGGGGAGAAACTTCACGCCTTACGAGTTGAATTCGGGCAGCAGGTCGGTAATAATAGGTTCCGAAATTGCCGAAAAGTTGTTTGGTGATGCCGACCCCATAGGAAAAAAAATAGCCATGATGTCGGGTAAATACAAGGTTACGGGAGTGCTGAAAAGCAACGGCGCCTCCATTGGGATGAGCCCCGACAGAAAGTGTTTCATCACCCTCAGCCATTTGAGACAGCAATATTACCGTCCGGGGATGAATTTCACGATTAACTTTATGGTTTCGCATCGCGAACTTCTCGATGCCGCCACCGACGAAGCCAAAGGCTTGTTTAGGGTTATCAGGAAATTGAAACTCGACGAAGATAACAATTTCACCATCACCAAGAGCGACACCATCTCGCAACTGCTTATCGAAAACCTGAAATACGTCACCTTGGCGGCAATAATCATAGCACTGATAACGCTTTTGGGAGCATCGGTGGGGCTGATGAATATCATGCTGGTGGCCGTCAGCGAGCGCACAAGAGAAATAGGAGTGCGTAAGGCACTGGGAGCCACCAATGTAGCCATAAGAGACCAATTTCTTGTGGAGTCTGTCGTGATAACCGAGTTGGGCGGCCTCTTCGGCATTTTTCTGGGAATAGCCCTAGGCAATGTGGTAACACATTTTACGGGAGGAAGCTTCACAGTGCCGTGGCTATGGGTTTTCATTGCCGTGTTTATAAGCCTGACAGTTGGTCTGCTCAGCGGTTTGTATCCCGCCCGGAAGGCCTCCAAACTCAATCCCATTGAGGCTTTGAGATTTGAATAAATTCGGGATTTCCCGGCCAAAGAACCAAATATTCAGAGCATTAAACACCTTCAAACAAGTAATGGGGATTTGATTTTTATACACTTTTCATAAAACCGTTTAAATTCATGTAAACAGCAGTTGTCATCTGATTTTGAAGACCTTAAGATAGTGTCTTATAGATATAAAATTACACCTTGACGTTTTCAGTCGCGGCAATATCTTCACAAATTTTGAAAACGTCCTTCATAAAGAATTTTGTTTCCGTTTTTGCTTTGCTCGGTCCAAAGGGGTTTCAAGCCCAATTGCCGGTTTATCTCCACGCTGTCGTGCCTTTTTGTAAACGAGGCGAAGAGATAGTCGTCGAAGGCATTATCCCTGAAAAAACGCAGCAGAGGACTCACCAAATAAAGCACGCCGGTATTGGAATCGGCGGTGAGGCTGTAGGCATAAAAAACAGTCGGCACGCCGGTTTTAGGGTTAATCAAATCGGATGCTTTTATGTCTTTGTTGGCAATTTCGCGCTTCTTCAGCTTGGAATAAATAGGGTTCGGCAAGGGCAAAATAAGACAATGACCGCCATAGAATCCGGCTTCGTCCTCAAGGTAAAGATTTAACTCGGGCAGCAAGCTCACGGCTTGTTCCAAAACGGCTTTTCCCACAACACTTTCCCTGCCGTATAAAACGCTTGCATAAAGCATAACGGTTTCCAACTCTTTTTGTATATCGATTGTATGAACACGCTCTGTTTTAAGGTCGATGTTTTTAAGCAAAGTGGCCGCATCGGGTAAAGGCTTTTCCACCGACGATAAAGAATATTTCCGCAAACGGAAATCGTAAAAAGTAGGAATGGGATTTATGGTGTTAAGGTTTCGCACCAACTGATAAGGCAGCAGAGTGACTTTCACCATCTCGGCTTCTTTTTCGGGTTTCAAAAGCGTATCGTTGCGCTCCCAACGCTGCACGGTACGAATGTCAACGTTGAGCCAAGAAGCCAAATCGCTTTGCGAAACCCCGTAAGTGTCTCTGAAATCGCTCAGCAAATCCCCGAAATTTGTATATTTCTTCATAAAATCCCTCCGTAAAAACAAGTTTCAAAGATATTAAAAAGCGTTAAAAACCCGCTTTTCTTTTCCACCCGACATCCCGTGTCGTATGCCGCGGCCATAGCGGAATATATTTTTGCCCTGTTAAATCGAATGAATAAGCAAACTTTAAAACTATGATACATCAAAGGTTATATGAAATTCAGGAGCAGACTCTCGCAAACATTTCAAGAGAGCAAAAACGATTGGAAACCGTTCTTACCATCCGCGATATTTTGTCGGCTATCGATTATTCGGCGGAGGTGCTGCCGGTGAATAACAAGGAAAAGTTGATACGCTTTTTGGACTCTCTGAAAAAAAAGCCTTTAACCGGCAACGAGATTAAAGTTTTGGAGGAAATAATAAGCGACAAAACGGAAGTTAATTGAAATGTATAATGCAAATAAAAGCATTAATAAAAGAAAATTGGTTTCAACATATAAGACTTTGTCGGCCGCTTTTTTATAGAAAATTTTGGTTAAGGTTTATCAAACGGGCGTCAAAAGTTCAGGAGGTGCAGCATTCCTTTGAAACACTGCTGATTCCGTGTTAAAAACCGGAAAAAAGGGCTACCCCCTATAAATAAAGCCGTTGCTTGATGCAACGGCTTTTGTTTTACAATCTACTTTTATTGCGTGCCCATATAAACAAATAAGGATTTCGTTTTCTCTTAAGACTTATTCCACAAAAAATTTCTTACGTATTATTTTTCCGTCAGTGTTTATCTCTATAAAATATACACCCGCCTTCATTGAAGGCAAGTTAACTTTTACAATCCCCGAACGAACAACAACGGCGGTTTTGTAAATTTCTTTACCGGTGGCGCTAAAAATGCGTATTTCAGCTTTACCATTATATCCGTCTTTGAACAAAAGATTTATATCGCTATATTTCATTGGGTTAGGCCACAACACCACTTCTTTTGTTTTTGTTGAAACGGTAACCGGTTGCGAATAAACGAATTTTCCGTCGAAGTCAACTTGTTTGAGCCGGTAATAGGAAATTCCCTCCAAAGGAGCAACATCATTGAAATTGTAATTCATAGGAATATTGCTGGTACCTGCAGCTTTTACTTTGCCTATTGTCTCATAATTATAATTGTCGGCCGAGCGCTGAATTTCAAAATAATCGGAGTTTATTTCCGTTGCCGTAGCCCATTTCACCACAACCTCATCGTTGAGAGCTTCTGCCGAAAACGAAAGCAAATTAACAGGTAATATGGTAGCTCCGTCGGCTTGGTCTCTTGCTCCGTATTCGCTGAAAGAAGTGAGTCCGGTGAAGCTCACGTGGTTTGTATTTATGTTCATTAAATTCGCATTGGTTGTTTGAATAATAGTGCCGCCGGAAATCTTTGTGGGGATGATATCAGCTTCATTACCAACCACATCATTCTGTTCGTAGTAATAATCAACGTCATAATTGTAGCTGCTTAATCCTCCGTTTTGTTCAAGTGTCCACGAGCGATTAATGTATGAAGTGCTTGTTAAATCACCTGAAGCCGAAGGAGTTAGATTCATTGTAATATAAGCTCCCGAGGCTATTGAAGCACTTGTTAAATTGAAGGTAAACGGAGTGTAATTGGTGCCGTCGCCAAGTGGGAAAGTAAAAGATCCCACAGAAGGATAAGTGCATTTTACCACACCTGTTCCCGAGGTTATGATGTGTGAGGAGGCCCCTGCTCCCGTCAAGGAAGTGCTTTTATCAATTGTTAAATCAAAATTGCCGATATCCAAATCGCCGGAAGTGAATGTTATTTGGTCGGAGATAGTGGTGTTTTCTTTCAAAAGCACATTGCCCGAACTTTTTACTATGGATATTTTTTTGAGGTCGTTTCCGTTTGAATAAACGAGTTGGTCGGCAGTGCCGTTGAAAGTAAGGGTGTTGTTCCCCGGTGTATAGGCTCCTTTTATCTTCAAATTACCCGTGAGACTTAAATTATAACCGTTCAGTTGTAAATCACAATTGGGGTCAACAATAACATCCCCGCTTACGTTTATATCGGCATTCAATTTTGTTACCCCCTGTCCCGTAGCGGCTGTATTTGTAACATATAATTCATTACAACTCAGTCCGCTTCCGAGGGTTTTTGTAATGCCGTCGGGGGTTTCAATTTCCAAAATGTTATAAGAACAAACGGTATTAATTGTCTGTGACGAAGATCCCGAGTAATAGAAAGTACCTGTTCCTGACACAATATTAGAGTTGCTGTTGACACTAATGAAAGACGAAAGGTCGAAAGTGCCTGAGTTTAAATACAATCTGTCGGAGGAACTTCCGAATGACAAATTGGTAGATTTCAAGGTATAGGAAGAAAGAGAAAGGGAACTTCCGTTTTGAAGAGTAAACTTTTTAATACGACCGGTATTGGATGACAGAGTATAAGAAGCATTTTCAAGAATAAACTTCACATTGGTAAAGGTACCTGTACCTCCGAAGGTTTTTGAGCTTCCCTTTAAATATATGGGCAGAATGTTAAGTGTGGTACCCTGCGTCAGGGTGCCGTTATTAGTAAAATTACCGTGAACAAAAAACGCATAATTTGTATTTAGCGATGAAGCGGTTACATTTAAAGCAGCTCCTGTTCTGATAAGTATATCGTTACAGGCATTATTGGTAGCCGTATAAATTGTCGGGCTGTAAGGAGTTCCGGAAGGAATGGTAACGTTATCATATTGAGTTGGAATTTGACCTCCCGCCCAATTATCCTTATCACCCCAATCTGTGCTTTTTGTCCCTGTCCAAGTATAATCGTCGGCAATAAGTCTATCGCCCGCAGGATCTTCTTTTGAGGCGGGATATGTTGACCCTCCGATGGTTATATCATCTTTACCTATCAAAGCATCGAGCCTGTCACCCGAAGTTGCAGTGGATTTTAAATCATAGGTAAGCCATAAGTAATTATCACCTCCCGACAGTTCGTGATTCAATGAAGAGAATGAAGCAAAATATGATTTGTTGTACGTTGAGGACCCCAAAAGATTGGAGGTTGAAAATGCGGAACTCGAGGTAGCATACAATTTCACTCCCGAGCTAACGATGTCAATGCTGGTATGAGCATTATCGGTTGCGGTAAAATCCGTCAGTTTTAAAATGCCAAGACCCGGATTTACGTTTATTTTCACCTTTAAAATCTGACCGTTGGTTGCGCCGGGAGCAATACGGGCGGTAGATGCCTGTGTAACCGTAATGCTGTTAACCGATTTTTTGCTGTGGGTATATTCGATATAGGTGTCTCCTTTTAGTTTATCTACATCATTGTAGTAATTGTAATATCCTGATACTCCGCTATGTAAGCCTATATCTACATTATTTTGTGAAGTCAGGATATCTTTTATTTTTATCACAATTTTATACGATGACTCATATAAACTGACTTGTGCATCAACCGTAGGAATGGCACTGATGGAGTTTGCCGGTACTAACAGATTATCATATTCAATGGTGAGAATCCTGTTGGGAGCCGTTCCCGTAACTTTGTAATAAACCTTAGCCGGATTGGGACCTGCCGACGAAGAGGCCAAATCGTCGTACAATGCCAAAGCTATAATCTGACCTAAAGATGTGGCTGATGATGACAAAGAATAGGAACTGGCTGCTGTTGCACTAAAATTTGCAAGGCCGTCAAACCTGATAAAACCATTGGTGCAGATACTAATCATATCGCTTCCTCCCGTATAATTATCATCATAAAAACTGAAATCAAAGGGTAAAACCAATCCGTATCTGCCGTTATCAGCGTTGCCGGCAAACATTCCGCTTGTTATTTCAGTGCCTCCGGCGCTTGTAGAACAATCGATCCACAAATAAGATGATGTTGTGGACAAAGAACCGTCGGTACGGTTATAATTCCACGATGCATGTTGGGCTAAAAGTGAAAACGAGGGAAAAAGTAAAAAAATAAAAATGCCCTTTCCGAAAAAAGTTAATAAATTTTTCATAATTCAAATATTATAGCAGTTAGTTAATAAATCACCTTTAAATAATTATAGCAGCTTCTCGTAAAAAACAGGCAAATATATAAAATATATTTAAATTTTTGAATATGAATGGCGTAAAAAGTCAGTTTTACAGCTAATATATAATTAGTCTTATTTTAATTTGTAACAATTT
>CAZPGC010000007.1:0-23488 GCA_964585875.1 uncultured Prolixibacteraceae bacterium
TTACAACATCTTACAACATATTCCAAAAATCACCTCGGCTCCTTATACCACTCATTATACTTGCTTCCCCAATCGGTTTCGTGTTCTCCGGTTTGGTCTATTGACTTATACCCCGAATCTCTCGCTCTCAGGTGCAGTCGCCATTGATAGTCGTTGGGCTCGCCTATGGCGTCGGAATGGAGCAGGGCGAAGTCGTTGGTTGACAGGTCGGTATTATAGAAAATGAACTTGCGATTTCTTTGGTTTTTCAGATTGTAGTAATGCCATATTTCATAGGGGTAGGCACTTGGTTCATTGTAATTTTTTACTACCGTATTCGGTGGTCCGTATTGCAGATAAACCCTGCCGCGGTCGGTCTCGAATCCGTGCCTTATCCTTGTGGCATAGAGTTTCTCGACCTTTGTTACCTCATTCATGTAATTTTGAAAAGGCTGTTCAGGATTTACGGCATTTCGCTGCTCCCAAAAGTTAAGCACATACTGCTGCATGGTGTATATATCGCCTTTGGAAATAAGGTTTTCGGCAAATTCTTTTTCCAATTCGGAGCTTATGGGTGCCATTGCTCTCATGATAAAAGTCAGTGTGTCTTTGTCCTTAAATCTTTCGACAAATGATTTTACGATATTCACCGAGCTGATGTCTGAAAGGCTCATTTTTACATTCAGATTTTCCCTCTGAAGAAAGTATTCCGACTGTGCCAAAAGCTTGTTTTCCTTGTTTCTCACCTCCACAATGAAGTCGAAATTTCCCGAAGCCAAAGTGCTTATGTCAAGGGCGCCGGTGAGGATATTTACCTTGCGTGCACTCATCCGTTTAAAACTTCTGTATTTGGGAATGACCCTCCCGCTTTCGTGGTTTCTCAGGTAATAAACCACCAAAAAAGGCTCGTCTTTTTTCAGGTTTCCCTTTGGATAAATCTCGCAGTAAAACGAAAATTTGTTTTGATTTGTGGGAAAGAAATTGAAAACATTGGGCACAAGGTCGTAACCCGATTTGGTGAAGGCGTTTGGTGTAACTGTCTTATTCATAGACCTTACCGCCATTATGGAAGAGACGGCTGTGCTGTCCGACGGCAGGCTGACGCTTATATCGGAGCCCGAGTTGAAGGCTTTAAGAGTGTCGTTAAGGTCGTCGATACGCAATTCGAGGGTGTATTGACCACGTGCGGGAATCTGCAAGCGTTTTTCGTAGGTTATGTTGGTGCTGCCCGCTAAGGAGTCGTCGGCCATTTTCTTGCTGATAACTTCTTTTGAATAACTCATTACGGTGCTGTCTTTCAAAAGGGCAATGGTCACTTCCACATTTACCGTAAGGCTGTCGTGGCTCTTTTTAGCGTTCAAACTTCTGCCGGCAATCAGCAGATACGACTCCAAATAGGCTTTGCTGCCCGGCACGTCATATATACCGTAATCAAAGTAGGCTTCTCCTCCTTGTTTTTGAGCTTTTAGCGCGGAAAGAGCAAATATAAAAAGCGGCAATAAGATGAGTATTTTCTTCATTTTATCAAATTTCATAAAAATTACCGGCCGTAATTTAAACAAAGGCCGTAGTTGTATTTTCGCCCACAAAGATAATATTAATAAGAAAGCGTTTTAAGGTGACAATAAACAAGTTGCCCGAGATTATTATGGTTTCATAAATCGGAAAAATTTTCCGATAATGGGAATGATTTGGCCGCTGTTTGTTTTTGTAATTCAAAGAAAATCAATGAATTATGCAAAATAATTTTTGTGGCAGGCAGTTTGAAAAACAATTGCCGGTTAACATTAATATTAAAAATTTTGCGTTATGAAAACTTTAGTAAAAAAACTCTTCACAGTAATAATCCTCACGGTAATCACCCTCAACGCCTACTCAACGGTTTACACCACTGTTTCCGACGGCAATTGGAATTCGCAAAATATTTGGAGTCCTTCAAAACCGGTTATGAATTGGTCATTCGACGATACTGTCTTGATTAACAATAATATAACTCTATCGTCGAATCTTTCGGTTTACGGGCGCATGGAGATAGCTCAGGGTGCTTCATTGACAAGTAACAATCATTCCTTATATATAAAAGGTGGTGCCCATTTTATCAATAACGGCACTCTCGGCGTTAAGATTTTCAAGGATGATTGGAGCAACGCAAGCATTGAAAACAATGGAAGTATGAGCGTGGCAAATAACTTTTATTTGTACGACGGCAACTTTACCAACAACGGAACGATGAGTGTAACGGGCTCTCTTACTGTTTCTTATAGCGGTAATTTTACCAATGCACAAAATGCTCAACTGACAATCAACAATTCGCTTGTCAATAAAAATGTTTTTGTAAACGACGGAAGTATTTCTGTTGCAAAAGATTTGAAAAATTACTGGTCTTCGTCCTTTACAAACAGCGGCACCGTTCAGGTTACCAAAGAGGTAAAAAATCAAGGTACAATTACTAACAGCGGCTCTTTCAGCTCAAGCAAAAAATGGACTAACGACTGGGGTACAACATTGAACAATTCGGGCAATATCACTGTTAACTATTATTTTACGAACAAGGGAAGCGTTACAAATCAAGGTACCATTAGCGTATCGCTGACTTTTGTCAATAAAATGACTATCACAAATACCAATACCATAAACGCCTTGACGGATATGTACAACACCTACGGCACTGTAAATAATACGGGCGTCATCAATATTACAAACAATTTGATAAACAACGGCAGCATGACCAACGACGGAGGTATGTTTGTTGACGGTTATGTAAACTCAAATGGCGGTAACATCGGCGGTACCGGCAATCTTTGCAACTCCGACGGGATAACCGACCCCACGGGAGGCTCCAAGTCGGTTACCTGCCCCATCTGCACGGGCGAAGGCGGAAGTCTTCCGGTTAACCTCTTGACTTTTAAGGCTGTTGTGAACGGAAAAGTTGTCATGCTCTCTTGGTCAACGGCCTCCGAAGTCAATAACGACTACTTTGAAGTGCTTAGGTCGAATGACGGAATAAACTACGAGAGTGTGGCTCGCCTTACAGGAGCCGGCAACTCAAATGTTCAGCTCGATTATAACGCCGTTGACGAATTTCCGGCAGAGGGAACAAACTATTACATCCTCAAACAAGTGGATTACGACGGCAGTGTAAGTCTTTCCAAACCTGTTCAGGTGGAAGTAAGCAATGAAACCGTGTTTTCGGCAAGCGTATATCCCAATCCTCTTAGCAGCGGTGATGCTTTAACCATAGAAACCGGCGACAATAGCATAAAAACGGTGGAGGTTTTTGACGTGGAAGGCCGGCTTGTGAAAAGTGTAAGTGATATGGCTTCGAAAATAAGCATCAACACATCTATGTTGACCGAAGGCATTTACATAGTAAGAATCATCAGGGACACTAATATTATATCAAAGAAAATCCGGGTTAGGTAAAAACGGATTTATCATGGGGCTGATATGACGGGTGGCATTGCTACCCGTTTTTTTTATTTGCCCAAGTGTAGATTTTGTTATTCAGCAACTTGTGATTAAATGGCTTGGAGATAAAGTCATTCATTCCGGTGTCGAGTACCTTTTCTTTGGTGGAGCTGAAGGCGTCGGCGGTAAGGGCAATAATGGGTATGTCTTTGGCTTGTTTTACTGTTTTACCTTGTCGAATTTCCGAGGCTGTCTCGTAGCCGTTTTTCACCGGCATTTGCAGGTCCATAAGCACAAGGTCGTAGTTTTTTCTTTTTAATAGTTCTAAGCCTGTTTGTCCGTTATCGGCTATGTCAAAGTAGCAGCCCCATGAGCTAAGGAGTTGAATTATAACCTTTTGATTTATGAGGTTGTCTTCGCACACCAATATTCTCACCCCTGAGATGTTTTTCTCGAATACGGCTTTTTCTTTTGGGCTTGTCACTCTGTTTTCACTTTTGCCAAGCGGCAATTCAAATGAAAAGTCGGAGCCTTCCCCTTCGGTGCTTTTTACGTTTATGTTGCCGCCCATCAGGTTTACCAGCTTAAGAGATATTGCCAGCCCCAAACCTGTGCCCCCGTAGTTTCTCGTGATGTTTGCATCGGCTTGATTAAAACTCTCGAAGATGCTGTTTATCTTACCGGGAGCAATGCCTATGCCTGTATCTATGACGGAGTACTTTAGTTTAATTTTTTTATTTTCAGCATTTTTCATTGTTACTTTAAGAGTTACGCCGCCTTTGGCTGTAAATTTAATGGCATTTCCCAAAAGATTTATCAGCACTTGATTAATTCTGTACGGGTCACCTTTCAGATATTGAGGTATTGTCGGGTCGATGTCGGTTTTCAGATAAATGCCCTTCTCGTTGGCTTTTGTTTGCAACGATTTTATGATGTGGTTTATCTGATAATGAAAATTGAAGTCTATTTCTTCGATGTTCATTTTGCCTGCTTCCAGTTTTGAGAAGTCCAAAATGTCGTTGATGATAACAAGCAAGTTTTCTCCGGAATGCTTTATGGCTCTAAGGTTCTCCGTGGTTTCTTTGTCGTGCTTTTTTTGAAGGATTATGTCGGTAAGACCCAAAATAGCATTCATGGGAGTGCGTATTTCGTGACTCATATTCGACAGAAATTCCGATTTTACTTCAAGGGCTTTTTCGGCTTGTTTTTTGGCCTCCAGCATTTGAGCTTCCGCCTCTTTCATCAAGCTGATATCAAATTTATATGTGATAAATTTGTAGGGAATACCCGCTTCGTTCATCAACGGCACAATGGTGGTATCTGTCCAATAGTAGCTGCCGTCTTTGCGTACGTCACAAATCTCACCCTTCCATACTTTTCCTCTTAATATTGTGTTATTCAGCTCATTAAAAAATTCTTTAGGATGATAATCCGAATTGAAAACACGAATATCTTTTCCAATCATATCGCTTTCGGAATAGCCCGAGGCTTGTAAATAATTATCATTCACATATTTTATTATACCTCTGTTGTTTGTGATGACAACCATGGAGGATATGCTCATGGCATGCTTAAAATCAGAGAGCTCCTTGAAAGACTCTTTTGAACTTATTTCCAAAGTCCTTTCCAGTTGCCTGAAATCTTCGTCGAAACTCTGATAGGCAGCATCTATGGCTTGGATAAAATCGCTGTATTTCTCCAAATCTTCGGGGCTGTTGAAGTACTTGTTTATTTGTCTTTTAAGGAGCCTGTGCATGGTTATATTTCTTCGGTAAATGTTGTTATGGTCATGGTTTGGTTATGCAGTTCGCATTGAGCTCCTGCAAGGAAAGGAGCTATTTCTCCGTAGCTGTAGAAACCTGTTATGGTGCTGTCGTCGCCAACGATTGCTCTTACCGATTCCACCTCTTCTTCAACCAACTGCTTGAGTACCAGCTTACGTCCCACACAGCTGATGAGTATGGCGAGGGCTGCTTTTTTGTTGTTTAGCGGCACTACAGATGTTTTGGCGGCATTTTCCGCTCCGTCGATAAGCCTGTCGATATTGGCTTTCATCAGTTTTACCTGAGCGCCTTCGGGAATATCGCCGGCAAAGGTAAGGCTCTTGTCTTCTTCATTAATGGCGAGAATGGTTCTGACCAATGGCTCTTTTGACGATTCGACACGCATGCTTAATGGAAAAAGTAGCCCGGAAGCCGGCAACTCGGCAGCCTTGTCGCCGAGAAAGGATTTGTATAAATCCAGAGCCGGCTGATTATCAATTTCATACAACACGTTATTTTTCGACTTGGTGACGCTGCGCTCTATGCCGAATATGTCCCAACCGCCCATGGAGCCGTAACCGACACGGATAGCATCGCCGTAAAAGCCCACTGCTGCTATCTCATTTGATAGCGCCTCTCCGCTATTGTCAACAACTAAGGTTTTTTCAAATTTGTCACCATCACCGGCAAGGCCTCCCGTGGCATTGCAGCCTTCCGGCAATCCTGCCCGCACTCCTGCCACAAGCTCGGAGCCGTTGACATTCAAGCCTTCCGACAGTAGGAAAACGTGACGCAATTTCTCTTTGTCGAAAAGATTAATTAGCTCATTGCCCGCTTGATAACTGCCGCCGGCTTCGTTTATCCTCACCGAGCGGTATTCGAGCTTTGTTTTTTCAAATTTCACCGCTGTGGCGCTAATCACCTCATCATATACTGCCGAGCGGTAAATCTCTCCTGAAGTGGAACATCCGGTGATTATGGCTGCGGGATACTTCTCTCTCCATCGTTTTATGATTTCGTTTTTTTCGAGAAAATTACGATTTCCGAAAAATAAAATGAGGTCCGGTTCAAATGCGGGAAACTCTTCACCCGTTGTATTACCTTTATTATCAAAACTATAAAGATGCTGATGTGTTTTCATAAGGCGATTTTTATGACGTCAAAAAGCCTAAATTTATTAAACAATTTTAGAACTTGTCAAGTTTTGGGGCAATTATAATTTGTTAGTTTTGCACAAATTTATTTTTGATGAAAGACTTCAAACAAGCCCTGGGCACCTACTTGGTTTTGCCTTTTATTTACGGCCTTTCTATTATGCCTCATTTCGTGCTCTATCGCATCTCTGATTTGATGTATGTGGTTATGTATCACGTGTTTGGCTATCGTTTGAAGGTGATTACCGAGAATTTGCGCAATTCCTTTCCTGAGAAATCCGAAGAGGAAATAATAAAAATCCGCAAGGAGTTTTACAAGAATTTGATGGACATAATGGTGGAAACGGTCAAGGAGTTTACCCTGTCGCCCAAGGCTATGAAAAAGCGTTTCAGGTTTACCAATCCTGAGCTTTTCCGAAAATTTTATGATGAGGGTAAAAGCGTGATGATGCTGATGGGGCATTTCAACAACTGGGAATATGCCGTCAGTACGCCCTTGTGGGTAAAACAGGAATGTTGGGCTGTTTACGGCAAACTCGACAATAAATATATGGATAAACATATTGTTAGGACGCGCGAGAAGTACGGATTTACGCTTTTTCCCATGTCGGAAACGTATAATGTGATGCTCAACCACAAGCAAGGCGACAAACTTTATATGTTTATGGCTGACCAGAGTCCGCACCACGGCTCCATTAAATACTGGATAAATTTTTTAAATCAGGAGACTCCCGTTCATATCGGTGCCGAGAAGCTGTCGAAGATGCTTGATTTGGCGGTGGTGTTTATTGATATTCAGAAGGTTAAAAGAGGATATTACGAAATTACCGCCGAGGTTTTGTTTGAAGATGCCAAGAATACGGCCGAGCATGAAATCACCGACACCTATTTCTCCGTTTTGGAGGAGGTCATAAGAAAAAATCCCGCCAACTGGCTATGGTCCCACAAAAGATGGAAGTATAAAAAAGGTGTAAAATACGATTGATTTTCAGAGAAACCAAAAACCGTAATCCTAAGGCTTTGTCGTCGAAAATTCGTAGATGTTTTCCGGCGGCTCATTGGTAGGCCAGTAGCTCATATGGTCTTCCGTTATTTCCTTAAACCACCAGTTTACCGTTGCACCCTGCGGAGTTATTACGGTCATAGAGTCGTTTGGCCCCCATACGAAAGTGGCTGTCCACGAGGGGTTTGTAACGGTAAGGGTGCCGTCGGACCCGAAATAATGATTGCCGCGCCCCTTGTTGGGAACATTGTACCATGTTTTTTCGAGGAGCATCTCATGCTTGTCTTTGGGAGGCTCGTTGTTGTCGCCGTCTTTGTCTTTTTTGCACGACGATATAATCATTGCCGAAACGGCTATGATTGCTGCAAATAAATACAATTTTTTCATGATAGTTCGTAGATTAGTGTGTGAGGACAAAGATAGTAATAAAATATTATTGTTAACAAAAAAAGGAGCGAAAAGATTGTTTTTAATTTTAATGACTTAATGGACAGACGCTATTTAGTACTTGTCCATAAAGTAAAGTGTCTGAACTATAATGTTAAGAACGAGGCTTGCAAAATGCTGAATATTAATATGTAGATAAAGTTCATGAACTATATCTACATTGTAAATGTTTGATTTCAGCATGAGCGTAACGAAGTTATTGGACATTATTGACAGACACTATTAAACTATTTGAACATTTTACATGTCGTAACTTGAGTACGAAGCTAAAACATTTAATATGAAAAACACAAGCATCCTGACTCTAATCTTCATTTTCCTTTTTAAAACGCTTTCTTCCCAAAATACCTATGAGTTATGGGGAACCCTTCCCAAAAGAGGTCCGGTAAGCAATAACGGATCGATTTATAAAACCGACAGTGCCGGAAATAATTTCTCACTCGTTACCTCTTTTACTCCGCAAAATGCAAATTATAACGGATATATTCCTTACAACTATATACCCGTAACAAGCTCTGCCGGAAAGATTTACGGCGCCTCGCAAGCCGGCGGGCAAAACGGTGTGGGAACCATATTCGAGTTCGACCCGCAAACAAACCACTACCAAGCACTCTATCATTTTTATGCTCCTACGGGAAAAATGCCGGCTGCTTCTCTTGTTGTTTCTCCCGACGATAAATTATTTGGAATAGCCAAATCGGGTGGCCCAAATAACTTCGGGTGTATTTATTCTTACAATATCAATTCTCACAATTACAGCGTGTTACACTATTTTAATAATCTCAACGATGACTTTCTTATTTTCGCTTCCAACGCTAAACTATACGGATGCCTTATGCGCGGAGGGACGAACAATCTCGGATATATTTTTCAATGCGATACCGCAACGGGAGCTTTTTCGGTTTTATACAATTTCGACAGCATAAACGGTTATAATCCCTTTGGCAATTTAGTTGAAACAAACGGCGGCATCATCTATGGGACTACCCACGACGGCGGAGCCTACGATAAGGGAGTTATATTTTCCTTTGACATCAATACGGGCACTTACTCCAAAAAATTTGATTTTGACAGCATTAACGGGCAGCATCCTCTCGGAGGTTTGTCGAAAATAAGTAACTCTTATATAGCCGGAATGACGTACTCGGGAGGGGTAAATAACAGAGGAGTGATTTTCAAGTACAAAATTTCCACCGGCCAATTTTCAAAAGTGCATGACTTTGTTTCGGGTAAATATCCGAGGGGCATATTGACGCGCAACGGGGCAGGCGATATTTACGGCGTTTGTCCTCAGGGCGGGCTGTCGAACAAAGGAACTGTTTTTAAATTAGACCAGTCAATGCAAAATTTTACGGCAGTATTTGATTTCGATACCGTATTAAACGGAGTGCCGAGCGGCTATAATTACAGCTCCTTGATTGTTGCCGGTTACGGGCTTTTATACGGACAAGCCGGGAAATACTTCTACAAATACAAGCTTATAAACGGCGCGGTGACAGCTGTTTATAATTATTACGGATATGCTGCACGAACGCCAATGGGGCCTCTTATGCAAGCTGCCGACGGTTATTTATACGGGACGACACTCACCGGCGGAATATATAATAAAGGTGTAATTTTCCGAATCGACCCTCTCTCCGGAGAGTGGAAAGTGCTGTATGAATTTAAACAATCTGACGGCATTAATACAAAGACTGCTTTGATTCAGGCTTCCAACGGCAAGCTTTACGGCAATGCCACGGGTGGCGGGTATTTCAACCAAGGAACTCTGTACGAATACGATATAGCATCGAATACCCTTGCGGTAAAAAAGAATTACAATTTGCCGCCTGTCGGTGCTTTGACGGAATCTAACGGGAAACTTTACGGTGTTTTCGGTGTTTCCGCCGGCTCGGACGGAGAAATTTTTGAATACGACATGCAAACGGGAACATTAACCTTAAAAGCCTTGCTGAGATATCCTTTTCGCGGCATGGTAAAAGCCCCCAACGGAAAATTATACGGGGTGGATATGATGGGCGGTGCTTATCTGCAGGGGTCGTTGTATGAATATGTTCCCGGGCAAAATTACACACTGATAAAGCATAGTTTTAAAGACAGTACCGGAGATTGGCCTACGGTAGGGCTTGTTATTGGAAATAACGGAAAATTTTACGGAACCACAAGGCACGGCGGCACGAATAACTCGGGAGTGCTTTATGAATACGACATGTCAACCAACACATACACAGTGCTTTACAACTTTCCGTACCTGATTAACGGGACATGGTCTGACCTAATGCAATCGGTCAACGGAAAACTCTACATTACTACCAAAAAAGGAGGTATGTTTAATTACGGACAACTTCTTGAGTATGACCTTGTAAGCAATACGATGACCACAAAAATGGATTTCAATACCAATGTGGGAGCATACACCTATTATGCTCCTGTTTCGGTTTCTTATTGCTCCGAAGTTTTCGACTCATTAACCGTGAATACCTGCGGCACTTACACCGTTCCGAGCGGTGACAGCACATACACCGTTTATGGAAATTACACTGTTTACGATACGCTTCAAAATTCTTGCGGCAACGACAGTATTCTGATTATAAACCTCACACTGTCTTCATGTCCGGGCTGGGAGGAATCGCAAGTTAACAGCTTGGAATTGAAGGTGTTTCCAAATCCGGCAAAAAACCGCTTTTTACTAAAATTAAGTGGTGATTTGCCTTTGAACGGCTATCTTACAATTTATGATATTTTGGGAAGACGAATATACAATCGCATGATAAACAGTTACTTACACGAATATGAAGAGGAAATAACAATAAAGCAAAAAGGTGTTTACCTTATTAAATACAGAGGCAAAACAAAAAACATAAGTCGTAAAATAATGATTTACTAAAAAATCAAGCTTTCAATGTCAATTTGTCATAATGTTGCAGCTGGCATTATTACTGATAAAGGCGCGACCTATATAAATATGTAATAATTTAAAAGTTTATGACTATGAATCTTCAGACAAATTTGAATCACATTGAGACAGCCGAACAATTGGAAAAGATTATTTCGGAAAACGAAAACGTAATGGTATGCTGCGGCAGAATGGGGCCTATGTGTGTGCCCGTTTACGGTATTATGGAAGACCTTGAAAAAAGCGGTAAATACGACCATGTGAAATTTTACGACATGCTTTTCGACCTGCCGGATGCCGCCGTTATTCGTAATCTCCCGGAAGTGAGGGGCTTTATGGGCTTGCCTTTTACCATTTATTACAAAAACGGAAAAGTGGTAAAAGCCACTTCAAGCATTCAAAATTTGGATCAGATAATCGATATCTTGGACGCCGAATTTAAGAAATAAAACGCAATGAACTCTTTCGATACAATTATAATAGGTGGAGGCCCGGCGGGAATGACCGCCGGCATCTACCTTTCTCGTGCCAAGCGCAAAGTGCTGATTTTGGATAAAGGCATCCCCGGCGGGCAGATGGTTTTGACACACGAGATAGCCAACTATCCCGGAGTAGAAAATATCAGCGGTTATATGCTATCAATGACCATGAAAAAGCAGGCCGAGAGCTTCGGGGCAGTGATAAAATCCAATGTCAGGATAGAAAAGATGAGTCTCGACGGAGAGGAAAAAACCGTGCAACTGTCGGGAAGAGAGACATTTACCGCACCTACGGTGATTTTAACAACGGGCGGCCGCTCACGCACTTTGGGGGTGCCCGGCGAGAAAGAATTTACCGGAAGGGGCATCTCCTACTGCGCCACTTGCGACGGCGATTTTTTTCAGGATAAGGAGATAATTGTGGTTGGCGGCGGTAATGCCGCTTTGGAAGAGGCCGTCTCTTTGACAACTTACGCAAGCAAGGTTACCATAGTTCATCAGTTCGATAACTGGCAAGCCTTTGCCTCGGCGGTGAAAGAGATGGAAGAAAACCCGAAAATCGACACCATAATGGAGTCGAGGATTGTGGAGTTTAAAGGAGATATGAGCTTGGAAGAGGTCGTAATTGAGCATATCCCCACCGGAAAACGCTACACTAAAAAAATTGACGGCACTTTTGTTTTTATTGGTTATGTGCCTAATACCGAGGAGCTTAAAGGTGTGGTAAAACTTAACGACAGGGAAGAAATAATTGTCGATTCCAACATGATGACTTCCTTGGACGGGGTTTTTGCCGGCGGCGATTGTATCGAAAAACGTTATCGTCAGATTACTACCGCCGTTGCCGACGGCACCACGGCTGCTTTGAATGTCTTGGAGTTTTTGAATAGATAGTGTTAGTCCATAAAGTCACTAAAAAAGCCGCTCGTTTCAACGAGCGGCTTTTTTATTATTGCTTTAACGGATTTCGTTCTTATAAAACCTCCGCAAAACCGTTTTTGCTTGATGATTTTGCGTCATTGGGATTAACCCAAAAAACCTTAACTGTATAAGAGTAAGAAGTTTTGGAGGCATTTTTTATACCCGAAACCGTTACATGAAATTCGGTATCGGAAGTGATGCCCATGGGGAAGTTATAACCTTGAGGCTCCCATGCTATGCGTGCATCGGGAGCTCCCTGTTGTGCCGATTTGTGGATTATATTCACGGCTATGTTTTTACCGTCTTTGTCGGTCATGGTAACGGAAGCGGCTGTGAAGTCGGCACCGTAAATTTGGAAAGACCAACGAGGGAATACCAAGGCGCTGGGGATATATCCGTTGGGTGGATATGCCACATAATCAATAGATTGAGCGGCGCCGTTGAGGTTGTCGCCCCACATCAGGCAGTTGGCTGCCCATTTGTCCGAAGGGTTGTAACACGAGCCTGTGCCCATGGCCGACAACTGGGGATAGAGAACCCATGCGCGGTGACCTACGGCAAGGTTGTTTGAGCCCGGGTCTTCGATATATCCCGTAACGGCATTGGTGGAATGGTTGGCACTCAACTCCTCGCTGCCGTAGCTGATGGCAAGGTTACCGTGCCGTGCGGCGTCGGCAGCTCCCGATGTGTAGCATTGTCCGCCGGAACTCGGATAGTGAGTAATGGTATGATTGGCAATCATATAGAGTGCTGCTTCCTGACATTTTTGGTTTTGAGAGCTGTTAAGTGTTACGTTGTCGGGGAGCCCCACAAGGCGCCTGTAGTAGTTTACTCTTTTGATAACGTTTTCGCGCACTTTGGCAGCTACATCGCCGGGATTACATCCTGCCGTGGAGCCTGTCCACGACAAAGCTATGGCTTTGGTGCCAAGATAGGTGTCTTGGTAATCTTTTTTTGCTTTTTCAAGGTCGGTCAATTCCGGCTCGTTGTTGTCGTCGCCGTTGTCTTTTTTGCAGCTGCTTAATATTGCTCCTGAGGAGATTAGGGCTATCAAAGACAAGTATAAAAGTTTTCTCATTTGTGTGAAATTTTATGGTTTGAAAATAAGATTGCAAATATATGTTTTTATTGTTAATTCAAACAAAATCATCCGTTCAGTCTCCTTCTTTTCATTTCCATGGTGATGAGTGTGAGTTCTCTTCCCGACTGTCCTGCCGCAGAGGTGTTTTCTTCTGCACGTCGCAAAAGATAAGGCATCACGTGCTTAACGGGGCCGTAGGGGAGATATTTCGCCACGTTGTAGCCTGCCTTGCCCAAGTTGAAACTGATGTGGTCGCTCATGCCGTAAAGCTGTGAAAACCAGCATTTTTCATAGTCTTTATCAAGGCCTTTTTCTTCCATTAAATCCACAAGATATTGCGAGCTGTATTCGTTGTGTGTGCCGTTGAAAATGCTTATGCGGTCGATATGCTCGATGCAAAATTTCAAAGCTGCATTGTAAGCATCGTCGGTGGCTTGCTTATCGGGCTGTATGGGGTCTTGGTAGCCTTTTTGCGCAGCCCGCTCCCTCTCGATTTCCATGTATGCACCCCTGACAAATTTGGCGCCGAGATAATATCCGCCGTCAACTGCCATTTCATAAGATTTCTTCAGAAAATCGAGCCTGTCGTGGCGATACATCTGAAAAGTGTTGAAGACAATGGCTTTTTCCTTGTTGAAAATAGCCATCTCGTTATTGGTGGCGTCGTCTATAATATTCTGATACCAAGAGTGTTCGGCGTCAATCAATATGGGCACATCAACTTCGTAAGCCGTTTTGCAAAGCTCGTGGATACGATGACGAAACTCTTGCTCCTCCTTTTTTTCTTTTTCGTTGAGAGGTATTCCCGCCGACACTTTTTCCAGCACCACCGACCTGCCCATAGCCGTGGGTTTAAATACGGCAAAGGGGATATCGGGATTGCTGCCGGCATTTTTTATTGCCCTGACGGTCTCTTCAAAGGCCAGCTGAATATCCTCCGGCTCTTCTTTGCCCTCAACGGAATAATCCAAGATTGATTTAACGTTGTAGGCTGCCATTTTTTCAATTGTTTTCCGGCTGTCTTCAATGGTTTCTCCCCCCACAAAATGGTTGTAAATAGTGGGTTTTACTATCCAATTTATGGGAAAATGTATTTTCAGCGCAAAGGAGAGCATGCTGTTGCCGAATTTCACAACGCGCGGATTTGCAATGGTTTTGAATAAAACATAAGCCTTTTTCAAATCGGCGTTGGACTTGGGAGCAAAGGCAACTTCGGTATTATTGAAATCTATTTTCATATCCAATTGTTTAAAGTTCTTTCATTCGAATAATCAATTTGCAGTAGTATGTCCAACGGCAAAAATATGATTATTTTTTATTTGAACCTTATATCCGCAAACAATTTTCTATTACATAGCCAAAACGCACGTCATTATTGACCTTGCTCAAAAAAACCTACTCACCGTAACTACGGCTACGTTTGCGTTGCTTTTTCCTGCGCGAGGCCAATCCTGACGCACCTTTCGGCTCCTCATGACGAAACTGCTTGCGGATATAAGGTTGAAAATGTTTTCACGATAAAATATGAAAATATTTTAGATATGAAAGTGGTAATCGTTGATATTCAGTGTGATGAAAAATATGATTTTCCAAAATAAAAAAGTTTTTTAAAAAATACGGTAATGTGAAATTGAAATTTTTTCCGGTTTTATTTTCATAATAGGGTGCCTGAAAATAAATGCAGCGCTTTTCGGCTTTTTTAGACTATTTTTGCTCAAATAATTTATGACTATGCTGAAGAAAACAAAGATTGTGGCTACCATTTCCGACAAGCGTTGCGATGTGGATTTCATAAGAGCCCTGTATGAAAATGGGATGGATGTTGTGCGCTTGAATACCGCTCATCAAGACCATGAAGCAGCTTTGAAGGTTATCAAAAACGTTCGCGCCGTTTCCGACAAGATAGCCATTTTGCTTGACACCAAAGGTCCTGAGATTCGCACTAACAATATGAAGGAAGACCTTGTTGTTAAACGCGGCGACATGGTGAAACTCAAGGGTTTACCAGGCGTTGACAGCACTACGGAGTTTATTCATCTTTCCTATGCCGGCTTTGTCGATGATGTGAAGCCCGGGGCAAAAATTATGATTGACGACGGTATTCTCGAACTCGAAGCCAAAGAGCGCATCGACGATTATCTGTTGTGCGAGGTGATGAACAACGGGAAGATTCAGGGTCATAAAAGCGTTAACATTCCTTCGACGATGATAAGACTGCCCGCGCTTACGCAAAAAGATATGGATTTTATCCGTTTTGCCGCCGAGCAAAAGCTCGATTTTATCGCACATTCTTTCGTGCGCAAAGCCGAAGATGTCATTGCGGTGCAGTCTATTCTCGATGCCATGAACAGCCCCATCAAAATCATTGCGAAGATAGAAAACAAGGAAGGCGTTGATAATCTCGATGAAATCTTGGAAAAGGCATACGGTATAATGGTGGCGCGCGGCGACCTCGGCATAGAAATAAGTTCACAGAAACTGCCTGTGGTTCAGAAGGAAATGATAAAGAAATGTGTGTTGGCACGCAAGCCCGTCATTGTTGCCACGCAGATGCTGCAGTCCATGATAGAAAATCCGCGGCCCACACGTGCCGAAGTTAACGACATAGCGAATGCCGTTTTCGAAGGTGCCGATGCGGTGATGCTCAGCGGTGAGACCGCCTACGGCAAATATCCTTTGGAGTCGGTTAAAATGATGAGTTCCATAGCCTTGGAGGTGGAAAAAAGCTTGCCTGATTTTTGGGATATAGAGCCTTTGGTGCTTTCCACCGCCAAGGCCGCCCATGTGGTGAAAGCCGCCGTGGAAGCTTCCGCCAAACTGCCTGTGCAGGTCATCATTGCCGACACTTCCTCCGGAAACACCGTCAGGGGCTTGGTGGCTTATCGCAGCAAAAAACTTATCTATGCTCAATGTTACAGGAGAGAGACGATGCGGCATTTGGCACTTTCCTACGGGGTTTATGCCTCTTTTATCGAGGCTGACGAGACCCACGGCGTTTTCCTCAGGCAGGCCATCAAAAATCTTATTGAGAAAAAGATACTGACAGCCAAGGACATGGTTGTGGTAGTTGCCGGAAATTTCGGTGTCAGCGGCGGCACCTCGTTTATAGAGATAGGCACCATCGAAGAACTGTCTAAATTTGTGGGTGTTGACGCCGGAAAACGCAATAAGTTGTCAAACTAAATACTTAAGGTTTGTTGAGGGCTTTTTTTACTATTTTTGCTTTGTAATCAATCGTAAAAAATAATTAATTGAAATCGCCAGTGAGATATACGGTTTTGTTTTTGGCTTTCGGGCTTGCGCTATTGTTTGTGCAAAAGCTTGATGCTCAGTATAATTACGGTGTTTTCAATTATTACACGGTAGGGGTGAAGGGAGGTTTGGATATTTACCAATATTCCATGGACCCCAAACGGAGTGTGGAATACGAAATGATTCCCAATTATTCTTTTGGCGTTTCGGGAGCTTGGTATTATCGCTATTGGCTTGAGTTTCACATGGATATCATGTTTGCTAATCGCGATTTTACGGTCAATTGGCTCTATCCGCCCGACCCCGACGGCAATGTGCCGGCTTCTTCGCGCTATAAGCTGAATTACCTTAGTTTTCCCATGCAGGCCAGAGCCAATTTCATCTATACTCGCTATTTTAAAATGAATGTGGGTTTGGGTATTATGCCCGAATTCAGGGTGCGTCCTCCTCGTGAGATAGTCACTTATCAAAACGGAATAACGGAGGAGTCTTTCGACGATTTTTTGGTTAACGACTTCCATCGTGCCCTTTTCGGTTTTCCGGGCAGCTTGCACATGAAGATTAATTTCAACAGGCATTTTTCCACGGAAATTTCGGCCAGCTATATTTTTTATGTGGTGAAAATGAATAAGATACTAATGGATAAACCGGGGAAAGGTTACTATTTCAATCTCGGATTTTATTACGATTGGTAAAAGCTTTTTTGCGCTCCGGACGTTTTTGTGTTTTTTCTTTTTTATTGAACTATTTAGGATGTATAAAACACTCTGTTTATGAACTTTACAATTAGGCTTTTTTTGTTGGTATCGCTGTTGTCGTCGGGTGTGGAGCTCTTTTCCCGCGGACAAAACGACACCCTCTATTTTCAACAAAAAGTTGACTACACCATTGTTGTTAAGCTCAACGATAAGGATAAATTTATAGACGCAGCCGAGCGTATCATTTACAGAAATTTTTCTCCCGATACCTTGAATTTCATTTGGTTTCATCTATGGCCCAATGCATACAAAAATGAGGAAACGGCTCTTTGTAATCAGATGGTGCGCAACGGCAACACCTCTTTATACTTTGCTCCCGACAGCATTCGCGGCTATATTGACAGCCTCGATTTCAAAATCAACGGTGAAAAAGCCCGGTGGGATTACGACCCCGAGCATATCGATATTTGTAAAATAATGCTTGGCACTCCCTTGTTGCCGGGAGATAGTGTGCTTATTACCACACCTTTTCGTGTAAAGATTCCAAGTGCCGAGTTTTCGCGCCTCGGCCACGACGGCAAGGCTTTTATGATTACCCAATGGTATCCTAAACCCGCCGTTTACGACCGCAAAGGCTGGCACCCAATGCCCTATCTCAATCAAGGCGAGTTCTATTCGGAATTTGGCAACTTTGACGTAACCATCATCTTGCCGGAGGATTATGTGGTTGGTGCCACCGGCGATTTGGTTTACGACTCGTCGGACTCCACAAAAACAGGACTCGGATTACCGTCCGATAATGAGCTGTGGAACAGCCTTTTATCTGATGATAAAGCGGAGAAAACCTTGCGTTATCGCCTCGACAGCATTCACGATTTTGCGTGGTTTGCCAACAAAGACTTCATCAAAAAAAGCAAGGTTATCACTCTGGAATCGGGTCGCAAAGTGAAGTTGACGGCTCTTTTTCTATACGAGAATGCGGAGGCGTGGAAATATGCCCTGAAGCAAATGGAGCAAGGGGTGAAATTATACAGCCGGCTTGTGGGCGAGTATCCTTTCGATGTGTGCACTGCCGTTGACGGGGCACTCTCGGCGGGCGCCGGCATGGAATATCCGACCATCACCGTGGTAAGCGGCGGCGATGCTCTCGAGACTACCCTCGTTCACGAAATAGGTCACAACTGGTTTTACGGAATTTTGGCCTTCAACGAGCGCGATTATCCGTGGATGGACGAGGGCATAAACACTTTTTATCAATCGCTTTACGAGGAAAAATATTTCGGCAGCAAGTCATTGATAGAGATATATTCCGGAAGGGATATTCCGGCACTCAGGGGCGGAGGACTTAATTTCCTGTCTCAATATTATCTGTCGTATCTTTTTCCTGCCCGATTCAACCTCGACCAGCCTGCTACCATCCCCTCCGATGAATTTACAAAGTCAAATTACGGGGTGATTGTTTATATGAAAACGCCATTGATGCTCAGGTATTTACGTGACTATCTCGGGGTTGAGGAATTTAACAAATTGATGCAGGGTTTTTATGAAAAGTGGAAGTTTAAGCACCCTCAACCCGAAGATTTCAGGACTTGGTTCGAGGAAAATTCGCCGAAGGATGTGAGTTGGTTTTTTAATCAGGTGTTGCCTACCAAACGGAAAATCGATTATGCCATTGCAGGTGTGAAAACCAAAGGGGACAGCATTGTGTTGAAAATCAGGAATAAAGGCGATATAACGGGGCCCTTCTCAATTTCGGCAATAGATAAATTCGGCGTTGTTACTCAAACGAAATGGTATGATGGAATAGAGAAAAAAGGCAAGATAAAATTTCCGAAAACCGCTTTTTCGAGCTTGAAAATTGATGCGGGCAATCAGATGCCCGATATCAATAGAAAGAATAATTTGTTCAGGTCCAATGGCTTGTTTAAAAAAGGAGGGAAACCGAAGCTTAAGTTTCTCTACGCTCTGCCCAACGACGACGTGCGACGGCTTTATGCGGCTCCCGCTTTGGGTTGGAATAAATACAGCGGCTTTATGCTCGGCGGCGCCTTTTTCAACGACCCTGCTTTTGAACATAAATGGCAGTATGTTTTTGTTCCTCTCTATGGCTTCGGCAGCAAGCAAATCAACGGAGAGGCAGCTGTTTACAGAAATTTTCACACCTACGGATTTATTCGCAAGTGGAGCTTGGGTCTTACCGCGAGAAAATACGATTATGCTTTTTCAGGTGATGCGGCCACACTTGGAAATCCTTCCGACAGGTTGTTTTTTGCGCGTTGGGTGCCCGAATTGAAATTTTATTTCAAAACGCCTTCAAACATATCCACAATATCGCATACCTTGACAATCAGGGATTTGGAGGTTTACAAGCAGCAAATTTCATACGGCACCTGCGGTGTGGGAAATCCGGAGCCCGTTTTGGAGGCTTATCATTTTTCACTTGCCGCAGTGGATTATAATTTTTTTGACAGAAGAAAAATCAATCCCTATGGCTTTAAGGCAAGTTTTCAAGCCAACTCCGATGTTGTAAAGATGTGGGTATCTGCCTATTACGGACTCACGGTGGGAAAACACAAGCGCATCGACGCGCGCTTTTTCGCAGGCAATATCTTTTCGTATAACAGCAACAGCCCCGTCGATTATGCCTTTAAAATGAGTAGCTGGAGCGGCAGCGATGACTACCTCTACGATTACACCTATCTTGGAAGGAGCCAAAGCCTCGGCAGCGGATTGTGGTCGGCGCAGATGACTCCGGCTGAAGGCGGATTCTCCATTTATTCTCCTTTGGGACGCTCGTGGTCGTGGATTACGGCGCTTAATCTCAAGTCGTCGTTGCCTTTTACGGGTTTGGTCAGGCTCTATGCAAACCTCGGCCTTTACCCCGACGCCTTAAACGACGATAAAGCCAAGATGCTCTACGAAGCGGGAGCCTATCTCAACATAGTGCCCCGTTATTTCGAGATTTATTTCCCCTTTCTGTGGTCGAAAGAATTCACCGATGTGTTGGAATTGAACAACCGGCCTTTTTACGAACAAAAAATACGTTTTGTGCTTCGTTTCGACCTGATGAATCCTTTTAAGTTTCTGAGGGACATACAGTTTTAATTCTTTTTTGAATGAAATACGACTTTGACAAAATAATAGAAAGAAAGGGCACGGCAAGCGTGAAGTATGACCTTGTGGAGGAGCTTTACGGCCGAGAAGACCTTTTGCCCATGTGGGTGGCCGATATGGATTTCGAGACACCTTATTTTATAAGAGAAGCCATAGCCGAGCGGCTTGCGCACCCGGTTTTGGGTTACGGAATCAGGCCGCAATCTTTTTTCGAAGCGGTAGCATTATGGCTCGACAAACGCCACAACTGGAAAGTTGACCCGCGCGAGATTTCTTTTAGTCCGGGCGTGGTCACAGGCCTGTATCTTGCACAGAAAGCTTTTTCCCAAAATGGTGATGCCGTGGTGGTGCAACCGCCGGTTTATTTCCCTTTCTTTATCACTGTCAATAAAAACAAAAGGAAGCTTGTTTATAACCAACTCATTGAAAATGAAGGGTATTACAAAATGGATTTTGATGATTTGGAGTTGAAATTGAAGGATGTCTCCACCAAGATGATATTCATCAGCAATCCGCATAATCCGGTGGGTAGAGCGTGGAAGAAGGATGAGTTGGAAAGGCTCGTTGAACTCTGCTATGAAAGCAACACTCTGATAATCAGCGATGAGATTCATTCCGATTTGATTTTGAAACCTCACAAACACATTCCCGTGGCTTCGCTTTCGGAAAAAGCTGCGGAGATTACGCTGACACTTATGGCGCCGAGCAAAACTTTCAATATGGCGGGCTTGAGCACTTCGGTGGTGATAGCGAAAAATCCGCGTCTCTTGAAAAAATACAACGAGATGCTTGAGGCCACCCACACGGGGCAAGGAAATGTTTTCGGGACGGTGGCGGCAGAGGCGGCATATCGTTGTGGAGCGTCGTGGTTGGATGAGCTGATGGATTACATTGGCGGCAACGTGGATTTTGTTAGCGATTTCATCAAAGAAAATTTACCCGGAATTAAGATGCAAAAAACCGAGGCTACTTATCTTTTATGGCTGGATGTTAGAGCTTTGGGTATGAATTCCAAGCAGTTAAAAGAGCTTTTTGTGAACAAGGCGGGACTTGCTTTAAATTATGGCGAAATATTCGGTCCCGGAGGTAAAGGCTTTGTGAGAATGAACGTGGGAGCGCCGAGGAAACTGATTGTGGAGGCGATGGAGAGGATTGGAAGGGTGTGTAAGACGTTGTAAAACATTGTAAAACATTGTAAGGCGTTGTAGGCATTGTAGATGTTGTAAGTTTTTGGAAGTTATGTTGTTAGCGCTGTGTGGGTTTTGGTGCTAATTTTTATCATTATCTTTAAATTTTCTTTAGGCTCAAATAGTTTATCTTTGCGGCATGGGTTTTCTGAAAAAAATATTCGGTTCGGGAAAGGAGACGGAGGCTTTCGATTTTTCGCGTATAGCGGTAGATATGCACTCGCATCTTGTGCCGGGTATCGATGACGGCTCTAAGTCGCTTGAGGAGTCCCTGGAGCTGATAAGAGGCCTTAAGGAGCTGGGTTACAAGAAGTTGATAACTACGCCACACATTATGGCCGACAAATACCGCAACACTCCCGAGATTATCTATGCGGGTTTGGAGGAGCTCAGAGCTGCCGTAAAGGCGCAAAATATCGAAGTGGAAATTGATGCTGCCGCCGAATACCTCGTTGACGACAGGTTTATGGAGAAAGCGGAAAGCGGTAAATTGCTGACGGTAGGGAAAAATTTTATTCTGGTGGAGCTGTCCTATTTTACCGAGCCTCCTAACTTGAATTCTGTGTTTTTCGAGTTGCAGCTGAAGGGCTACCGCGTAATTCTTGCTCACCCCGAGCGCTATCTTTATTGGCACAATAAACCGAAGAAATATCACGATTTGTATGACAGAGGAATCTATCTGCAACTAAATATTAACTCGCTAACGGGCTGGTATTCAAAAGAATCTATGAAAATAGCCCACTATCTAATCGATAATAAACTCATAAAATTTTTGGGCTCCGATACCCATAATTCGGTTTATCTTAACGAGTTAAGAAAATCAGCTTACGAGCCTTACCTTAAAAAGGCGGTGGAAGAAAATAAAATTCAAAATCATTTGCTGTTTTGAGTTCTTGTGCGGAATTTAAATTCGTAACTTGTATGTGTCATTTGGCTGAATAACAAATTGTTATAGGGCATTTCAAAATTATTAATAAAACATATCTAAATAATCTGCATTTGTTCGGGTTTTTATTGTTATTTTTGTCACAATGAAAATTCATAAAACCTAAAACTTGATATTATGGAAAGATATGTCTCAATTTCGGTAAAATGTCCGCACTGCGGCGAAAGCCTGATGAATGACCAAAAACCGCTCAACGGCAAGCCGTCGATAATGTTGATGATAAAAAATCGCGGAGAAAGCGGCAATTTATATTTGTGTTCAAACTATGGATGCTACGACCAGCAAAGCGAAATTTATATTTCAAAGGGTGAAATTGTCAGCTTTTACTGCCCCAATTGTAAAACCGATTTGTCCACTGAGGTAAAATGCGAAGAATGCGGGGCGCCTATGGTGACTATGGATATTAAATCGGGTGGCAGGGTAAGTATCTGCAGTCGAAAGGGTTGCTCAAAGCATTTTGTGGCTTTCGACGATTTGTCGGATGCCATTCGTAAGTTTCATCATCAATTCGGTGATGCCTTTTGAGTGAAGGCCGGACAAGAAAAAAGGCTGAAGGGTTTTTACCGTTCAGCCTTTTTTGTTTTCAGGATTTCAAAGGGAAATTATTTGTTAAACCGGAAAACCAAACCTGCGGTGAAGTCGCCTTGCAAAACAACAACTCCTCCGTTGAGGCTCAATCCGGCCGAGCTGCCGCCCGTTCCAATTCCTCCATAAAATCCGACGCCGGCAAAATAAAGGGGCATCAGCATTCTTGCCTGCAGTTTTATTCCGATAGCGTCGCTTAAAAAAATCTTCAAACCGCCTTTCAGTGCTATGGAAAATCTCCACAAATCCGACACGGTTGATTCCTTAACATTTGTTATGGAAGTGCCCAACTCGCCGCCGAAATAAGGCACCACTGGGCTTTCGCCGAAATAAAATTCTTTTACCGAACCTATCATCAAATAGTTTATTCCTATTTTTCCGTTCCATGGTAAATAACCGCTGACGCGCGGGATAAAATGCGCATCTGTGACAGTGTTGCTGAATGTCAATTCGACTAAGGTGTTTTTGGCTATTTCAAAACCCAATGCTCCGCCGAATGTTGTATTGCCGTCTATTGTAAAATCACCTTCGTAAAATCCAATGTCACCCGAAACCATGTGACCGCCCCATCCCGA
>CAZPGC010000007.1:23588-28510 GCA_964585875.1 uncultured Prolixibacteraceae bacterium
GCAAAGAAAAATTCAACGGCAATTACCATCATTATCAATCCCATGATTTTCAGCATGATACGATTTCCCGTATCGCCGAGAAATTTCATGACTTTTGTTCCCGCCACCAATAATAAATAGGTGGTAAGCAACACGAGAAAGATGGCCAAAGGGAGGGCTATTTTGTGGCCTACGGTATGGGCGTCATCCATTAAAACTATGGCGTTGGTAATGGCTCCCGGACCTGCTATCATCGGAATTCCCAAAGGAGTCACGGCAATGTCTTTAATCTCGTTTTCCACATCGGCATCATCGTATTTCAGCCGGCTTACGCGTGCGTTGAGCATATCGTAGCCCATGATGAAAAATATGATGCCGCCGGCAACTCTGAAGGAAGCCACCGAAATGCCGAAAAACTTAAAAAGCAACTGACCGGCAAAAGCAAAAAGAGTAAGAACTATGAACGCGGTCAGCACGGCGTTAAAAGCTGTTTTCATTCTTTGCTTTTGTGTCAAATCGGCTGTCATGGTCAGAAAAACAGGCGCCACTCCCAGCGGGTTTATCAACGCCAGAAAACCGGTGAATGCATACAATCCGAATGTAAATACGTCGTTCATATTTCATTGATTTTAACCTTTGCAAATTAAGGATAAATTTCAAGATGTTTTTCCACTTTGTTTTTGGCGAAACCTTTAAGCTCAACTTCTGTTTTTCATTTTTGAAACTGTCCTTTGAGCTTTCCCATTTTGGAAAATTGACAAAATACAGAAAATAATTTTGATTAACGACAAGGTCTTCCAAGCTTTCCCCGTGAACCTTAATCGGATTTTTTACTGAAAAAAATACTGTTTTCCCCTTGAGAGTATAAAAAACGTGGGGAAAGACCGCCTTTGTTTTTTTTGATGCAGCTTTCCCCCTTGAAATCGGCAGTTTGTCTCCCCTAAATTTACGCATCAATATTAAACCAAAAGAAATATTATGACCGGGAAGAATACGCCGTTGGTTTCGATAATAACAGTGAATTATAACCAATCCGCAATCACGATGGCCTTGCTCGAGACCTTGCGGAAAATCTCCTATCCCAATACGGAGGTAATCGTCGTTGACAATGCTTCGCCCGATGATAATCCCGATGTTATCAAGGAAAAATATCCTGAGGTTAAACTTATTAAAAGCGCTGAAAATCTGGGCTTTGCGGGCGGCAACAATCTCGGTGTTTTCGAGTCGAAAGGCAAATATCTGCTGTTTCTTAACAACGATACGGAGGTGCCCGAAACTTTTTTGGAACCCTTGGTCGAAAAGTTGGAAAACGACCCCGAGATAGGCGTGGTGAGTCCTAAAATCAAGTTTTTTTATCATCCCGACACCATTCAGTTTGCCGGTTATACGCCCATGAATCCATACACCATGCGAAACAATCTTATCGGCTATCGCCAAAAGGATGACGGCAGCTTCGACAAGTCGGGCGAGACTCCTTTTGCTCACGGTGCTGCCATGATGGTGCCCCGTAAAGTGGCTGAGGAAGTGGGACTTATGACCGATATTTTCTTTCTTTATTACGAAGAGCACGACTGGTTTGAAAGGATAAAAAAAGCCGGCTATAAAATATGGTATGTGGCCGAATCTTACATTTTACATAAGGAGTCGATGACCACAGGTAAAGAAAGCCCTTTGAAGATACACTACATAGCTCGAAACAGAATAGTGTTTATGCGACGAAACTTAAAGGGCTTTCAATTTTTTGTCAGCCTTATGTTTCAGATATTTGTCTCTATTCCAAAGAGTTATGTTCTTTATTTGCTCAAAGGCAAGTTCGACCTTTTGAAAGCATATCACAAAGCCGTGATGTGGAATATCGGGCACATTTTCGATAAAGATATTCATGCTAACGTTAAACTGAAAAATTAATAGTTATGGAGATTATTAAGTTGATTGTCAATATTATAGAAGTTTTGTTATTTGCCTATTTGGGTTTTGCCGCAGTGTATATTTTTTTCTTTGCCGTGGCGGGGCGTATCGGTTACCATCCGAAAGACCTCGAAGACAAGCACTTCCGTAAGTTTGCCGTGCTCATTCCCGGATATAAGGAGGATGCCGTGATTGTGGAGGTGGCGCAAGAGGCTCTGAAACAGCAATACCCCGAGGAGTTTTATGATGTGGTCGTCATTGCCGATTCTTTCAAAGAGGAGACACTGGAAAAACTGCGTAGCCTGCCATTGAAACTCGTGGTTGTCAGTTTTGAGAAAAGCACAAAGGCTAAGGCTTTGAATCGTGCCATGGAAGTTATCGGCGATGATTATGACATAGCGCTGGTGCTGGATGCCGACAACGTGATGGAGCCCTATTTTCTCCAAAAGTTCAACATGGCTTTCGAGCGAGGTTTCCTGACTGTGCAAGGACACAGGGTGGCTAAAAATCTGAATACCAACATGGCGGTTTTGGATGCCGTTTCCGAAGAAATCAACAACCATCTCTACCGCTTGGGACACAGGGCTGTGGGGCTTTCTTCGGCTCTGATTGGCTCGGGAATGGCCTTCGACTACGGCTTTTTTAAATTAACCATGAAAAACATTAATGCCGTCGGTGGTTTCGATAAAGAGCTGGAACTGACGTTGTTGCAAGACGGAAAAAAGATTGATTATCTCGAGGAAGCCCTGGTTTACGACGAGAAAGTGCAAAACACTGAAGTCTTTGAGAATCAACGTAAACGGTGGCTTTCCGCTCAATTTATCTATTTCGGCAGATATTTTTTGCCGGGGGTGCGCGACCTCTTTCTAAAAGGTAACATCGACTTTATGGACAAAGTTTATCAGATGGTGCAGCCTCCGCGGATTTTGCTACTCGGTATGACGACAATTTTTGCAGCCGTTTGGTTGGTGCTTTCTCTGTTGGACATCCCCGGCCTTAACTCTTTTTTCTTAATAGCTCCCACTCTTTGGTTTGCCGCTTTCGGGCTTACTTTCATTGCCTTTCTTTTGGCAATTCCCTCGAAGTTTTACAATGCCAAAACCCTTAAGGCCGTGATGAGTTTGCCGAAGGGTTTCTTTGTTATGTTTCTGTCGCTCTTTAAGTTAAAGGGTGCCAACAAGAAGTTTATACACACTCAACACGGAACAACAAATCAGTAAAAATCAACACCATGATTAAAATAGGAATAGAAGGACAGAGGCTCTACAGGGAGAAAAAGCACGGAATGGATATGGTGGCTTTGGAGCTCATTCGCAATTTGCAAAAGATTGACACTGTCAACCAATATTTCATTTTCATAAAACCCGATATCGACAACATAGTTTTAACGGAAAGTGCCAATTTCAATATTGTGGAAGTAGAAGGCGGAAGCTATCCGCAGTGGGAGCAAAAGGCTTTGCCGAAAGCCGCCGAGAAATACGGCTGCGATATTCTGCACTGCACAAGCAACACGGCTCCCCTCAAGTGCAAAATTCCTTTGATTGTCCATCTTCATGATATTATTTACATGGAAAAGTCTTACCTGCAGATACTTACGGGTAGCGGCACTCCATATCAAAAGTTCGGCAACGTTTATCGCCGTTTTATTGTGCCGCGGATGATTAAAAAAGCCCGTAAGCTAATCACCGTTTCAAATTATGAAAAAGAGCGTATCGACAAATTTTTCAATCTCGATGATGATAAACTTGTGGCGATTCATAATGGAGTTAGTGAGCATTTTCGTCCCATTGGCGATAAAGAATATCTGCAAAAAATAAAAGAGAAATACCGCTTGCCCGATAAGTTCTTTTTCTTTCTCGGAAATACCGACCCCAAGAAAAACACCAAGGGTGTTTTGGAGGCCATGCGCGATTTTTTGAAACAAAATAATGAGGGTTACAAGTTGGTAATGCCTGATTATGATGAAGTTGAGCTGGCAAAACTGCTGAACCGTATCGGAGCACCACAAATGCGTGAAGACATTGTGCTTACGGGCTACATCGTCAATACGGAGCTCCCCGCCATAATTAATCTTAGCAGCATTTTTCTTTATCCTTCGCTGCGCGAGAGCTTCGGTATTCCGGTGCTCGAGGGAATGCGTTGCGGGGTGCCCGTTATCACCTCCAACACCTCGTCGATGCCCGAGGTGGCAGGTGATGCGGCTTATATCATCGACCCGTATAAACCTCATCAAATTACGCAGGCCATCACGGATATCTTGGGGGATGAGAACTTACGTAATGACTTGATTGACAAAGGCTTGAAAAGGGCTAAACTCTTTTCTTGGGAGAACATGGCGCGTAAAGTCATGGAGCTTTATCATCAAACGGCGAAACAACATTAAAAACTAAAGATATGATTAAACACAGAGACATTGTCGTTCTTGGTTTACAGGCCTGGGACATAGAAATAGGAAGTAATTGTAAAAACATTGCCCTGGAATTTTCAAAAAACAACAGGGTGCTTTATGTCAACGCCCCACTGGATTTCACCACCGCCTTGAAAAAAAGGCATGACCCGCGAGTGGAGAAAAGAAAGCGAATAATCAGAGGCGAAGAAGATGACCTTGTGGAGATTAAGACGAACTTGTGGAATCTTAATCCGAGGACTAAGTTAATGTCAATCAATCAGTTGGGTAATGATGTGCTCTTCGATAAACTCAATCTTTTTAACAATAAAAAGTTTGCAAAGCAGATTAAAACGGCCATCAAACGACTTGGTTTTAAAAATTATATCATCTTCAACGACTCCGATATGTTTCGCAGTTTTTACATGAAAGAATTGCTTTGCCCCGTAACTTATATCTACTACACGCGTGATAATCTCGTGGCGGTAGACTACTGGAAAAAACAGGGTGTGAGAATAGAGGCCGAGCACATGCGTAAGGCCGATTTCGTTTGTGCCAACTCCACCTACCTCGCCAAACTGGCTTCAAAATTCAATCCGCATTCTTACTACGTAGGGCAGGGCTGCGATGTGTCGGCTTTCGACATGGC
>CAZPGC010000007.1:28610-37667 GCA_964585875.1 uncultured Prolixibacteraceae bacterium
GCCTTCGATGTAGCTCTAAACCCGCAGATTCTTAATCCCGTTACCATAGGCAATTATCCTCGAAAAATAGATGAATATCTGGCCATGGGAAAACCCGTGGTGGCCACAAAAACGGAGGCTATGAGCGTATTTGCCGAACATACCTACCTCGCCGAAACGGCTGATGATTATTTGAAATTCATTGAATTGGCCATGAAAGAAAATACGCCTGAGAAAGAAAAAGAGAGAGCGGCTTTCGCCCGCGAGCACAGCTGGGAAAATAATGTGAAGGCCATTTACGACCTCATCGAGAAATTTGAAAAAGGGGAAATGAAATGAGCTGTAGATTTTTCTAATCACCTGAATATAAACATTATAAAAATAATTTACTATGGGCTTGAAAGAGAAAATAAAATCCAACGAAAAGATTAAAAAAATCGTTTTGTGGATGCTGATGCCGCGAAATCAGGCGCGCCCGCGTCTGTGGGTAAAACTTTTTGTGAATCCTTTGAAGCATAAAAAGGGCAAGCGTAGTTTGATACGCCGCCGTGTGAGGATGGATGTTATGCCTTTCAATATGTTTAAGCTGGGCGACGACTCCACCATCGAAGATTTTTCCACCGTTAATAACGGCGTTGGCGACGTGCTTATCGGCGACCGCACCCGCATTGGCATGAGCAATGTTTTAATAGGTCCGGTGGTGATAGGCAACGACGTAATGTTTGCTCAAAATATTGTGCTGTCGGGACTTAACCACGGCTACGAGGATGTGACGGTTGTGCCTCACGAACAAAAGGTCACCACTGCACCCATAGTCATTGAAGACGAGGTGTGGCTTGGCGCCAATGTGGTGGTGGTGGCCGGTGTAACCATCGGCAAACATTCGGTCGTTGCAGCCGGTGCCGTTGTCACCAAAAGCATTCCGCCTTATTCCGTTGCCGTCGGAAATCCCGCAAGAGTGATAAAGCAGTATAATTTTGAAACTAAAAAATGGGAGCGTGTTAAAAAATGAACAGATTTTTTAAATACCTGAATTACACCAAATCGTATTTGAAATACAGCGATGTGAAAAGCATACGCGACTCGGTGAATTATGTGCTCTTTAAAAAAGGAGCGCGCAAGACGAGGTATATAAATTCTTATCTCGGGAAAGTAAAAGTGAGAGCCGGCACCAACGATTTTCAGTTTATGAATTATTATTACGAGTGGGGTGTGAAATCGTACCTCTTGAAAAATCACAACCGCTTCGATGTCTTCATCGATATGGGGGCGGGCATAGGCGATTACAGCCTGCTGATGGCACAACGAGGTTTACGGGTTATCGCTTTTGAGCCCGTGCAAAGCAGCTTCGAGGTTTTCAAAGAAAACATACGGCTGACAGGACTTGGAGGCGAGATAAGGGCAATGAATATAGCAATAGGGGAGAGTGACTACGAAACCGAGTTTATCGTAACTCCCGTAAATACAGGAGCTTCGCATCGTGCCGACATAAAAATTGCCGATGCTTTGAAAAAAGGAGCCTATAAACAAAAAACTCTCGTGAGAAGATTCGACAGCCTTTATAAGGATTTCAATATTAAAAAAAGCGACCGTGTTTTAATGAAAATGGATATGGAAGGAATGGAAGACGAGGGCATTCGCGGAGCCAAAGAATTTTTAACGGCATACGACAAAATAATGGTGATAGCGGAGGCAAAGCATACGGGCGAAGATAAAATAGTTAAGGCTTTGAATAAGGTTGCCGATTTTGAAATCGGCGAAGTTGACGAGTTTAATATTTGGGCACGAAAAATCGGTAATTATTAAAATCATACGAAAATGAAAGCTATCGAGATTATATTTTGGATTCTTGTTTTCATAGTCTTTTACGCCTATGTGGGCTATGGAATTTTACTTTATATTCTTATAAAAATAAAGAGATTTATAAAAGGAAAACCGCCGCAACCCAATGCCGACGGCTCCTACGAGCCTGATGTAACCCTCTTTGTTACAGCCTTTAACGAAAAGGATTATGTGGATGACAAAATTGCCAATTCTTTGGCAATGGAATATCCGAGGGAAAAACTGCACCTTGTTTGGGTTACCGACGGCAGCGACGACGGCACGCCGGAATATATTCGCGAGAAATATCCCGAGGTGGAGGTTTATCACGAGCCGGCACGTAGAGGAAAAATTGCCGCCATGAACAGAGGCAGCAGGTTTGTCAAGACGCCCATTGTGATTTTTTCGGATGCCAACACCATGCTGGGAAGGGAGTCCGTCAGGCGTATTGTCAACCTTTTTGCCGACGAAAAAGTGGGCTGTGTTTCCGGAGAAAAACGTATCTTTAGCAAAGAAGCCGACAATGCGGCAGGTGCAGGCGAAGGTATCTACTGGAAATATGAATCGACTTTAAAGCGCTGGGATGCAGAGCTTTATTCCGTTGTGGGTGCTGCAGGCGAGCTTTTTGCCGTTCGCACCGAGCTCTTTGAAGAAGTGGAGCCCGACACCCTGCTCGACGATTTCATCGTTTCTTTGCGCATTGCCATGAAAGGCTTGAAAATACAATACGACCCCGAGGCTTACGCCATCGAAAGCTCCTCGGCAAATGTGAAAGAAGAGTTGAAACGTAAAATAAGAATTGCCGCCGGCGGCATACAATCCATAGTGCGTTTGCGTGCCTTGCTCAATCCTTTCAAATACGGTGTGCTTAGCTTTCAATATATCTCGCACCGCGTTTTGCGTTGGACTTTGGCACCTCTTTCTTTGCTTTTTATATTGATTTTCAATATAATATTCGCTGCAGTTGCCGGCTTCGACATGTCAAATATTTACACGGTGATACTGATATTGCAACTTCTGTTTTATGCTATGGCCATGCTCGGATGGTTTCTCGAAAACAGGAATATCAAAATTAAGATTCTCTATATTCCCTACTATTTCTTCATAATGAACTATGCCGTTTATCGCGGGTTTTTCCGCTACATCAAAGGACGACAAAGCGTCAATTGGGAACGTGCCAAACGTGCCGCTTAGAAGAAGAAAAACACTCCGAGGTTTATCCCCACATTGGAATAGGCGAAGTTCTGACCTTGCATAAGGGTGGGCTCTTCGGGGTCTTGAGGGCCGGTGTTATACGGGTCGTCGGTCCAATCCACAAAGACAATATGCTCTTCGTAAGGCCTACCCGGCGGTAAGGGATATTTGTTCTCCAATTTCTTATATCTGTCGCTTTTTGTGGGGCGATAAACCATGCCGCTGCACGTGAGCGACAGGCTCACCGCCATATTTTCTTTTATATTTGCCATAAGACCTGCAACGGCATTTATTCCTATTGCGGGCGGCCCGCTGTAGCTCCAAAATTCTTCACCCGTGTTTGTGTCTATTTTTGCTACGATATGACGCTCCTGTTTTATAAAGCCGAATGAAGGCCCGAGTTTCAGATACGGCACTAAGAAACCACTGCCGGCTTTGAGAATCATCGAGGGGATAATGATGACTCTCCTTCCCTTGAGTATTATTTCTTTTTCTTCCAACTGATTGAGAATCACCGTTTCTTGCGTGAAAGTAACTTTGCTGCCGAAATGCATTTGCAGCCCGAAATCGATGCCGAGATAATCGTTGAAAAAATATCCGACGGAGAGGTTGGCAAGCAGCCCTCCGCCCATGCTGAATTCCGGGCTTTGTATGGATGTATTGTTGTTGTCGTTTTTCACATTTATAAACGATTCCACCTTCGAGGGAAAAGCTTGGAAGGCCCATCCCGCATCAGGATTTAAATATAACTGTTGGGAGTGGAGAGCTATACTTAAAAATAAAAACAAAGCGAAAGTTAAAATTTTTTTCATATATAAATTCTTTAAATTCAGTGGTTTACCGGTATAAAATCACATAGCCGTATTTTACGTATTTGTTTTTATAGAAATCGCTATACACTATTTTCCAAACATAAGAATCTTCGGAGGCTTGCCGGCCTTTGTAGGTGCCGTCCCATCCTTCGCCGGGGTTTTCGCTTTGGAAAACAAGTTGTCCCCAGCGGTTGAAAATCATTAGGCTGTAGCTTCCCAAATTTTCAACATAAGGAATAAAAACATCGTTCTTGCCGTCGCCGTTGGGCGTAAAAGCCGAGGGCACCCAGATGACGTGTTCGCACGGGGCTATTGTCAGTTCTACCGTGTCGGTGACGGAGCCGCACATATTTGTCGCCGTCAGATAATATTTCCCTCCTTGGTTTGCCGTAAGGGTGGGGGAGGTGGAGCCGTTGTTCCACAGTAGTTTTCCTTGACAATTGCCGTTGAAAGTTACGCTGTGACCGTAGCAAATGGTGGTGTCGTTGCCCAAATCGGGCTTGGGAGCCTTCTCCATGCCCACCACTATGTCGTCTTTGTTGCGGCATCCGTTGGTGTCGGTGACTTCAAGTTTGTAAATGCCCGCTTTGTCGATGATAAAGGGATTTGCCACTATGCTGTCGTTCCAAACAACGGTGAATGAGGTGTCGTAGTTTGTGCTTATGGACATGTGGTCTCCTTCGCAAATAACAGTGTCGAGGGGTAATGTCACTTTTGGCGAGGTGAAAACATTCTTAATTATGACGGTATCGGAGCCGCTGCCGCATTTATTGCTTGCCACCACCCAATATTTTCCGGGTTTTTTCACTTTGTATTTAGACCCCGTAAAACCGTCTTGCCATAGGTAGGTGGAGGCGTAACCTCCGAATAATGTGTAATTTATGTTGTCGCAAACGGATGTGTCGGGGCCTAAGTTTGGGTAAGGCGGTCCTAAAACCTCCACAAGATTTCTCAGCGTGTCGGCCTCATTGCAATGATAAATTATCAATGTGAATTTATACACGCCTCCATTGGGATATACGTAAAAAGGTTTCAGTAGTGTGGAGGTGTCCGTGTTGCTTAAGCTGTCGCCGAAATCCCAAAAAACAGAGTCGATGTTGTTGATGTTTCCCAGGATTTTAAACTTGGTGGTGTCGCCGAAACATACTTTCGAGCCTTTTGTGTCGAAGAGCGAGGTGGGCTTGTGTATGGGCGGCAGTCCTGCTTCGCTCCTTTTGCCGTTCAGATATATGCCTTGTAAAACAAAATTCGCCGCAGAGCCCTGACTTTGAGGAAAGTTAATCACTCCCAAATACATGGCATTGTCAACAGCGAGATAAATTTTTTGGTTGGGAGCCAGTTGCAAGGCACCGTAAAGATTCAGCGTTGAGGAAAGCAGATATTTGGAGTTGGCAATGTGGGCCGAATCCCAAACGGAGACATCAAACTGATAAAGCTGTCCGCCTATTGCCGACACATACAGCATTTGGCCGTCGTAATCGAATTCCACACCGTAAGGGTTTGATATTCCGCCGATTGTAATTGCACTGTCGAGTGTTCCGTTTATGTCGTCGAACTGAAAGAGTTCCACAAGACCCTTTCCGGTTATGGCTAAGGCTACTTTGTCGGAGTGCATCGAAATTTTCATATATCCCGCGGCATTTACGGCAGCTCCCGAATGCACGCTGCCTATGCTTGTCACCACGGGTGTTGGTTCCAAAACCGAATCGTTTACCTTGTAGCAATAAAATTTATTGTTGTTCCAACCGTGTGCCAGAACCCAATAATCTCTTTTGTTACAGTGCAATGCAACCGATAGCTTCTCCGATACGCGCGGCAGCAGCATAATGTTTTTCTTATAAACAGCAGCACCGTAGCCCGGTTTGTGGGTGATGACGCTCAACCGTAGTCCGTCGGGGCCTCCTCCCGCGTCGGTGGTAAAAGCATAGACCGTGTCGCTTTTCAGGGCTTTGGCAAAAACGATGGGTTGAGTTGATAAGATGTCGCCTTTCAGGTTTTTTCCGTTGTGTATGGTAGGTGAGGCCCAATTGTTTCCGGCTCTCCATATTTTATTGCCGTTGCTGTAAAAACCTTTGGTGTCGTCAACGGCACATCCGGCAGGCGTGTTCATATATGAGTTGCCACCCGCAACGGGAGGCCCGGGAGCACTGAAACTCAGCTTTGCATTTCTGCCGAAATACCAAACATCAGGCACTTGAGCTTTTAATGTGCTCAAAGTCAGCAAGGTGAAAAGCGTCATAAAATAGTAGAACCTACTCATTAACCTGTGTTTAGTGTTTATAACCGTCAGCTGTAGTGTTTGCTTTGTTATAGACAAAATTTTTCGAAAAAAGTTTGTTGCAAAGAGTAGATTGTTGTTAATAGTTTTAGAATATACAAATTTAACAAGTGCATGATTTGTTATAAACCGGCTTTTTTGTCTTTCGTATAGAGCTAAGATATTGACCTTATGAGGATGACCGCTGCACTCATGTATGTTGTGGATTCCGTTCCGTTTAGAAGGTATTGCGCAGCCGTACGCCTTCCGCAACGTGATATGATACAGGCTTTGTTTTACCTCAATTTTATCAGCGTTTTGCCGCTGCCGCCAAATTCCAAAGGTGCATCACGGAAGCTTTCAACTTGTTGAACTCCCGACAGATATCGCCTTATGATGCTGCGTAATATTCCGTCGCCTTTACCGTGCAGCACTTCCAAATCTTTGTTGCCGGTGAGTATGGCCTCGTCAATCCATTTACGTGTTTTTTCAAGTGCTTCTTCGCCGCGTATGCCGCGAAGGTCCAAAAAAGGTGAAAATTCCGCAGCCCTTTTGTGAATGTCTTTCATTATATTTTTATGGCTTGCCGGCTTTTCTCTGCGGTTTTCAACGGGTTTTTCTATACGCTGCAACCTGTCGGTTTTCACAACTACTTTTACCGAGTCGAAGTTGACAATGGCATTGTTTCTCTTTATCGACTCCACTGTGCCGGCGCTGTTCTGTCCTTTAATAATCACGTAATCACCTGTTTGCGGCTTGCCTTTCAATTCTTTAAACGTCTTTTTTTTCTCATCCGTCGGTTTGTCGGCTTTACGGTTTTCGATGTCCTGTTCCAGCCTTTCGGTGTCTCTTGTCAGCTCACTTTTTTTAGCTTCTATTTTGTGCCTTATTTCTTTCAGCTCCTTTTTTTCAAGTTTCTTCGATTTTATCTCGCTCACGGCTTTTTCAATGGCCTTGTTTGCCCCGGCCATAATTTCCTTAGCCTGCCTCTTTGCCTCGTAGATTATCTCTTTCTCCCTCAATTTTATATCTCGATACAGGCTGTTGTATTTTTCTATGGTTTCGGCAAGCACCTTGTCGGCACTCTCAAAATCTTTGAGCTTTCTTTCTACCTCATCTTTCTCGTTTTCAAGCTCTTGCAGCTGCCTGTCGAAGTCTATTTTCTCTCTTCCCACCATTTGCGTAGCGCGTTCCAGCACCTCTTCCTGCAACCCTGTGTTCGCCGCTATCTCAAAAGCAAAGGAGCTGCCCGGCTTTCCCTCTTTGAATTTATACAGCGGTGTCAATCTGTCCGTGTCGAACATCATCGCGCCGTTGACCATTGCGCTTTTGCCGGCAGGCAGCATCTTCAGCTGCGAATAATGTGTGGTGATAAGGGCGTAAGCACCTTTTTCGTAAAGGGTCTCCAAGGCTGCCGCCGCAATGGCTCCGCCAAACTCGGGCTCGGTGCCCGTACCGAACTCATCGATGAGTACAAGGGTTGAATCGTCGGCATTCTCGACAAAATGTTTGATGTTTTTCAGGTGCGAGCTGTAGGTCGAAAGGTCGTTTTCTATGGATTGTTCGTCGCCTATGTCGATAAAGAAATTCTTAAAAATCCCGGCCTCTGATATCTCCCGCATAAATACCGGAAAGCCGCATTGCAGCATATATTGGTTCAGCGCTACTGTTTTCAGCAGCACCGACTTGCCTCCCGCGTTGGGTCCCGAGACTATCAGCACCCGTTTTTCCTCGTTCAATTCAATGTCCAGTGGCACCACATCTTTGCCTTTGCGTTTGTGAAGCATCAGCAACAGCGGGTGATAAGCGCGCTTCCAGTTTATCTGCGGCGTGTCGCCCACGTTGGGAATCACGGCACCGTGTTCCAGGGCAAACCTCGCCTTTGCCCTTATGAAATCCACCAATGCCAAAAAATGATAGGCAGAAGCAAGGGATTCCAACTCAGGCCTCAACAACTCGCTATATTTCAGTAATATACGCTTTATCTCGTTTTTCTCCTCAAACTCCAGTTCTTTGATTCTGTTGTTCGACTCAAAAAGTTCCAAAGGTTCAATAAAAGATGTTTGTCCCGAGGCCGATTCGTCGTGAATAAAACCCTTGATACTTCGTTTGTAATTGGCCAAAACAGGTATCACCACACGCCCGTTGCGCACCGTCACCTCGGCATCTTCACGCGTCCAGCCCTTGCGTTTGGCCTCCGACAAAATAGCATACACCTTGTTTCTGTTGCCCGAAATCAGCCGTCGCATCTCCCTTCTGATATTCGACAGCTCCTCCGAGGCCGAATCGCGAATCTTTCCCTTATCGTCGGATATCTTGGCGGCCTCACGTATCAAAAGCTCCGGAAAGTAAACATATTCAGTCAGTTGCGACAACGTAGGATATCTTGCCTCTCTTTCTCCCGAAAAAAATCTTTTCAGCGCAACGATGGTCTGAAGCGAAGCCCGTAGCTCGAAAATCTCCTCTTCGTTAACGGAAGTTCCCCGCACACCGAGTCTTTTCACAAGCTCCCGCATATCGTAATAATGGCGCACCGGAAAATCCTCATTCCTCATCAAAATATCCATAAACTCCCTTACACGCTTCAACTTGGCGGCAATCTCGCCGTAGTGCGTTCCAAAGCCCGCATCCTCACAAAAAGACCTGCCCAAAGAGCTCATACACAGCCCCTTGACCATCTCCTTAATTTTCCCAAAACCCAATTTCGCCTCTATGTTCTCCGGATAAACCATCGTGAAATATTATTGATGGCAAATATAGAATTTGTTTATCTTTGCCGCCCGTTAATTTAAGGCCCCATAGTTCAAGGGATAGAACGGAAGTTTCCTAAACTTTAAATCCAGGTTCGAGTCCTGGTGGGGCTACTCCTACTTTTCCCAACTCCAATGCGGCTTATAATTCTCCGATATTTTATATTTTTTTGGGCGGCTTAACGGGTCGTCCGCTTGTAGTTGTGTTGTGCGGCCAAAGCATCCGTAGGCGCTGCGTGGGCTC
>CAZPGC010000008.1:0-1754 GCA_964585875.1 uncultured Prolixibacteraceae bacterium
ATCACGACAGATTTTTGATAATCGACAACAAAACCTATCACATAGGGGCGAGCTTGAAAGACTTGGGCAAAAAGACTTTTGCTTTTAGCGCTCTGGAAATCAATGTATTATAAACCCTACTTCACCATCCCCGTAAATCCCATAAAGGCCAATGCCAGAATGCCGGCTACAATCAACGCGGCAGGCACACCGCGCATGCCCTTGGGCAACTCCATAAGCTGCATATGCTCGCGCAAGCCCGAAAAAAGTATCAATGCCAAACCAAAACCTATGCTGTTGGCAATGGCGAAAACCACGCCTTCCATCAAGCTGTAGTCTTTTTGAATGGTGAGAATGGCAACACCCAAAACGGCACAGTTGGTTGTTATCAGCGGCAGAAAAATACCGAGGGCCTGATAGAGCGAGGGGGAAGCTTTCTTCAGAATTATCTCCACCATTTGTACCAGCGCGGCAATGACCAAGATAAAAGTGATGGTCTGCAAATATTGAATGCCGAAAGCGTTGAGAATGTAATGTTGTATAAGCCACGTAACCATAGTGGCGAGAGTGAGCACAAACATAACTGCACCACTCATCCCTATGGCCGTGGACACTTTGGTTGACACCCCGAGAAAAGGACACACCCCGAGGAATTGCGTCAAAACTATGTTGTGAACGAATACAGCTCCAATAATAATCAATACATATTCCATGATTTCTATTTTTAAGCTTTATTGATTTTGTTAATTAAGGCAATAAGGTAACCCAGAACAATGAAAGCTCCCGGAGCAAGAATAAATACCAACATTCCGTCAACACCTTCGGGGTAAAGGTGCAAATTGATATTAAAGAGCTTACCCGAGCCCAGAATTTCTCGTGCTGAACCTAAAACAGTAAGAGCAAAGGCGAAACCCAAACCCATACCGAGGCCGTCGATAACCGAACTTAAAACCCCGTTACGGGAGGCAAAGGCTTCGGCACGCCCAAGCACAATGCAGTTGACAACTATCAGCGGGATAAAAAGCCCCAACTGTTCGTGCAAAGCCGGAGCATAACCCGCCATAAGCAAGTCAACAACCGTTACAAAAGATGCTATGATGACAATGAATGAAGGAATACGCACCTTGTCGGGGATAAAATCCTTAACAAGCGAAACTACTAAATTCGACATTACCAAAACAAAGGTTGTGGCAAGTCCCATTCCCAAACCGTTGATTGCAGATGATGTTACCCCGAGTGTGGGGCACATTCCCAGCAGCAAAACGAAAACCGGATTTTCTTTGATAAATCCCTTTGTAAAATTCTGAATGTTATTCATCTTTTTTCCCTCCTTCCTTTTCAAATGTTTTCCACGCCCTCCTCATGGCGTCGCAAAAGGCTCTTGACGAGATAGTTGCAGCGGTGATAGCATCGACATCGCCACCGTCTTTGGTAACATAAAGTTTGAAATTTTCCGGATTTTTTCCTTTGAATTGCAAGGGGAAATCGCTCTTGTCGGCGTTCATTTTGTCGCCCAGCCCCGGTGTCTCGCTGTGCTTAAGCACCGCGGTGTTTATGATGGTGCCATCGGGTTGAAAACCGGCCAAAATGTCGATATGTCCCGAAAAACCTTCGTTTGTATATGTTTTCACGGCGGTACCCACATATTTTCCTTCTTTTTTTGCATTGTAGAAAATGAGAGAGTCGGCGCCGTCAACAGCTTTAACTTTTTCGACGCTGACGGTGTCGAAGTCGGGCAAAACCACCTTCAAAGCCTTTTTGAGCTTGGCTTCCTG
>CAZPGC010000008.1:1854-9440 GCA_964585875.1 uncultured Prolixibacteraceae bacterium
GCAGGAGTCATTGGTGAAGTAACCATGTCGGTGGCCATAAAAAATATGCCCAACATCATGCCGCCGGTGAGTAAATGAAACAGCGGATTGACAAAATGAGCGGGGTTGGCAAGCCATAGTATTCCGCTGAATATCAGCACTGAACCCATAAAGCTTAGGGGTATATGCCAGGTGATAACTTTTTTGTAAAGAAGAAAAATACCGCCGAGCAAAAGAAATAATGCCGACACCTCGCCAAGCGAACCGCCGCTGTTTCCCAACAGCAATGACACGTAATCGGGCACTTGGCTCATTAGTTTTTCAACGCTTTCGCCGTTGCGAAGCCCTTCCTTCACAATGCCGAGAGGAGTAGGTCCGGTAACGGCGTCGAGCAGCGGAGCCTTGAACATAGGCACGGGTTTCGGCCAGCTTGTCATTTGCACCGGAAATGAAATAAGCAGAAATACCCGCCCCACCAAAGCGGGGTTGAAAGGGTTTTTCCCGAGACCGCCAAAAGACATTTTAGCAATGCCTATAGCCACCAGAGACCCTGCAACGATAATCCAAACAGGCAAATTGGACGGCACGTTGAAGGCCAACAAGATGCCCGTTATCACAGCCGAGCCGTCGCCGAGGTCGGGCTCTTCTTTCAGAAGATATTTGGTGATGAGCCACTCGAAAAACAGGCAGGCCGCAACAGCCGTAACGACTACTTTCACGGCACCAAGCCCGAAATAGTAAAAGGACACCGCCAAAGCGGGCAGCATGGCATAAACCACAAGCCACATTATTTTTTTAACGGATAATTCTCCGTGAATATGCGGTGATCCCGAAACGGTTAATAAACTCATTATCTTTAGTTTTATTTATTTTCTACTTCTGTTTCTTATCATCATGCCGGTGTTGGCTTTTCCCATACGAATGTAATCGAGCAAGGGGATGTGCGCCGGACAGGTATAAACGCAGGAGCCGCACTCTATACAATCCATAATGCGCTCTTTCTCGCACGCTTCATTTTCATGTTGTTTGGCTATTATTTTAAGCAGGTGAGGCTCAAGTCCTTGCGGACAAACGGAGGTGCATTTTCCACAGCGAATACAGTTGTTTTCTTTTTGTCGTTTCGACTCGCTTTTTTTCATCAGCAAAATGCCCGAGGTGCCTTTGCTTACGGGAATGTCCAAAGAAACAAGAGCTTTGCCCATCATGGGGCCTCCGTTTATCACTTTTCCCGTGGCATCGACGTCGCCACCGGCTTTTTCTATAAGCATCTTAACCGGAGTGCCTATCCTTACCAAGAAATTGGAAGGATTTGTAACGGTTTTGCCGGTCAATGTTACCACCCTCTCTATCAAGGGCTTGTTTTTTTGAACAGCTTCATAAACGGCAAAACATGTCCCCACATTGTTAACCACACAACCCACTTCGAGAGGCAATTTCCCCATGGGCACCTGCCGCCCTACAAGGGCATCAATAAGTTGTTTTTCACCGCCTTGAGGGTAACGCACCTTCAACGGCTCTACACTTATTCCTTGATATTTGGCGGCAATATCTTTAAGGTGTGCGATGGCGTCGGGCTTGTTGTTTTCAACACCGATGATGCACTTGTTCACCTTCAAGGCGCGCATCAAAATTCTAACGCCTATCATCATTTCTTCGCCGTGTTCTAGCATCAGCCTGTGGTCGGAGGTGAGATAGGGCTCACATTCCACACCGTTGATAATAAGGTATTCCACTTTTTTACCCTCGGGCACCTTATATTTAATATGTGTGGGAAAAGTAGCTCCGCCGAGACCCACAATGCCGTGTTGTTGAATTTTTTCTACTATCTCGTCGGGTGACAAGACGATATCGTGTTTTATCTCGTGAGAAGTGTCGATACCGTCCTCCCAAAGGTCTTCTTTTTCCACATCTATTACCACCGCTGTACGCCGGAAACCCGTGGAGTCGAGAGCCTCCTCCACCCTGAAAACCTTTCCGGTAAATGGCGAATGGACGTTGGCCGAAATGAAAGCTTCACCTTTGGCAATCAGTTGACCGGTCTTCACCGTGTCGCCTTTTTTGACGAGTACTTTTGCAGGAGCTCCGAGATGTTGCGACACGTGCACAACGGCTCTATCGGGAAACTCCATCCTTTCTATCGGCACATTGGCCGACAATTTGTTTTCCTTGGGATGAATACCGCCTATCTTAAAGGTTTTCAAAATGTTATCCTCCCTATTTATTGGTTTATATTTTCGTTTTCCTTTCCCGTTTCCTTAACAGATGCTCCTTTGCCCCCTTCTTTCTTGTCTTGAATCATGGCCGCAAGGTTAATGCTTTCTTCCTTTTTTGCGGCTTTATCCGCCGCTTGGGCTTTTGATTCTTTCTCTTTTTTCGGCTTGCGAGGTTTGAAGTTTATTTCGTGAATGGCATCGGTGGGACACACCTCCACACATTTGCGGCAAAGGGTGCATTTTTCGTAGTCGATATAGGCCAAGTTGTCGGCCATGGTTATGGCATCGAAGTTACAAACTTTGAAACAAGCCGCGCAGCCTATGCACGCGACGCTGCAATTTTTCTTGGCGGGGCCGCCTTTCTCCATGTTGCGGCATGCCACAAATATGCGTCGCTCTTTGGGGCCGCGGTCACGTAATTCCAACAGGTCGCGCGGACAAGCTTCCACACAAGCCCCGCAGGCCACACAGTTGTCTTTGACAACCGGTAAGTTGGTTTCGGGATTCATAAAAATAGCATCGAAGTCACAAGCATCCACACACTCGCCTCCGCCAAGGCAGCCATACATACAGCCCCCCTCCCCTGCAGCCAAAGTATGTGTAAATGTGCAGTTTACAGGCCCGTCGTAATTGTATTTGGCCGGTGAATTTGCCGCCGAGCCGTTGCAACGCAAAACCGCAATCTGAGGTTTTTTCTCCACGGCTTCCACTCCCAACAAAGGAGCAAGGCTCTTCATCATCTCGTTACCGCCCACAGGGCAGAAAAAGCCTTCCATGGTGCCTTCTTTAACCATAGCCTCGGCAAAGGCACGGCAGCCTGCAAAGCCGCACCCGCCGCAGTTGGCTTGCGGAAGGGCATCACTGACTTTGTCGATGCGCGGGTCTTCTATGACTTTGAACTTTTGAGCAATGAAATACAGAATCACCGCCGAGGCTATCCCTATGGCGCTCAAGGTTATCAATGCCGTTATTATTCCGTTATCCACTTGCGTTATTTTTAAATGATATATTTTGTTCTCGCCGACAAAAGTAATAACAACCTTTAAATATCAAGGTGATTTGCATATATTTCTTGTGTTTTATAAGATGCTGAAATTCTTTGCTTTAGCCCGGCAGTTAATAAAATCCCAAATATTGTTTTTGTTTAAATTGCTGAAATACAGCTATCTATATTGTCAGTTTAGATGTATTCTAAATTTTCGGTTTCAAGCCTTTATTTTTGCAATAAAATCGGGGTTCTCTTCAGCCGCATTTCCAATGACGATGATATCGGCACCCGCAGCAAAGGCTTTTTCGGCAGAGGCGGCATCTCTTATGCCCCCGCCTATTATCAATGGGATATTTATATTTTGCTTTACAGCCTCGATAATATCTTGCGGCACAGGCTTCTGAGCTCCGCTACCGGCGTCAATGTAAATGGTTTTCAGCCCAAGCATTTCTCCGGCTATGGCAGTGCTTACCGCCACATCGGGTTTGCTGCGCGGCAGAGGTATGGAGTTGCTGATGTATTGAGCCGTTGTAATGTGGCCGCTCTCCATAATCATATAACCCGTGGGTATGGCTTCCAAGCCGAAACTGCGGACTATGGGCGCCGCATGCACGTGATTGCCGATGAGCAAATCGGCATTGCGTCCCGAAATGAGCGACATAAACAATATGGCGTCGGCTTTGGAGCTGATGTGCATGCCGTTAGCCGGAAAAAGAACGACGGGAATGGAAGTGAGGGTCCTTATGTTTTCGACGCAACGGTCCATATTGTGATAGTTGAGCAAGCTGCCTCCCACAAAAATCATATCCACAAAATTACCGGCAGCATCAAATCTGCGACGCAGAGAGCTGTCGCTGCATTTGTCGGGGTCAATCAACAATGCTATTTTTTTCTTTTTATCTAAAAACAAGTCCTCGTAAACATTCATCGGTGCTGTTTTATAGTTTGCTCCATTCCTTCGACGGCGTAAACCAAAACATAGTCGTCAATGAAAAAATATTTTAGCAAAAATTCTTTTTTGTAATCACCCTTTTCAATTCTGCCCCGCATGTTTCCCGAATCGCTTTCGACATCACAGGGTTCGATGATAATGTTTTTGTCGAAGGTCAAGCCGTTTTTGCCGTGCAATTTGTAAAGAGTTTCTTTTGCGCTCCACATGCAGGTCAGCTGTTTGGGATTATTCTCATCTATTTTTTTAAGCTCTTCAACCGAGAGAAACTTAAGCGTTATGTTGTTTATCCTGTCGGAAATTTTCTCGATATCGATACCCACACAGTGTTTGTGGCTAATGATAACAGCCGAAAAATCACCGGAATGTGTTACCGAGAGATTGTATTCTTCGTTTTTGAAATGTAATTTGCCAAACTCGTCGTAGTAAAACTCCAAGTCCTTGGGGTCGCCCAATAAACTCCTGATAGCCAACCTGTAGCTTAGCCAGTGGGCTTGACGGGATTTATTTTTAAAACGGTCGAAAACTTCCTTGTCGCCGTTGGAAAAACGTATTTTCGACAACAACTCGTCAACGGTTTCATTAATCTTCCAAACACCCAAAACCCCGTGGTCTCCGATATAAAGTTTCTTGATAATCGGCATAGAAAACAAAAGTAATACATTTTTGAAAAGATTCCGCCGAAAAAAATCACCTTGTTGATAAAAAAAGAAAGTCAGCTTTTTTTTGCAAGAGCCTTGTCAATGGTCTCTTTGAGTTTCAAATGGTTAATGGGCTTTGAGATATAATAGTCGCAGCCTGCATTCAAAGCCTTTTCCTCATCGCCGAGCAAAGCATAAGCCGTTTGAGCTATCACAGGCAGCCCGGGGCGTATTCGTTTTATTTCACCGGTTGCTATAAAACCGTCCATGCCCGGCATTTTCAAATCCATCAATACCACGTCCAAATCTTTTTGTTCTTTCACAATGTTTATGGCTTCGAGCCCATCCCAAGCTCTGTAAATTTGCGGATTGTATCGCTTGAGTAAAATCTTGAGCAACTGATAGTTGCTTTCGTCATCTTCCGCTATTAAAATCTTCAATTTTTTCATTTTCCTCAACTTTTTTTCATTCTCGGTTCGATCATCTTTTTTTCCGGTTGTGTTTTCTGTTTTAACGGGAAGTTTAAACCTGAAAACCGACCCCAAGCCATAGGTGGATTCAACACCTATTTCGCCTCCCATTTTTGTCACTATTTCTTTTGCCAAAGCCAAGCCTATGCCCGTGCCTCTTATGTTTTGTTTATCCTGCGGAACTATTTTCTTAAATCGTTCGAAAATGAGTTCAAAATGTTGTTTCTTTATTCCTATCCCCTCATCTTTTACACTGATATTCAAAGCGTTGTCGCTCAGCTCATAAGACACCTCAATATCTCCTTTATCGGAAAATTTAATGGCATTCGACAATAAAATTTCCAAAATTTGCCTTATCCTGTTTTTATCGGAATTGATAAACAGCCGTCCGGAAAGGTCGTTTTTGCACACTACTTTTCTGCTACCGGTTTTGGCAAGCAGCAAATTTCCTTCGTTAATAATATTTTTAAGCTCCGAATTAAGGTCAAAAGTGCTGTTATTCACAATGTTGTCAGAGCTGTCGATTTTCGAAAGCTCCACAATGTTTGTAATGGTCTCCAACAACTCTTTGCTGCTGTTTTCGATATTTGCAAGCATCTGCTTTTGGGTGCTTTCATCAAAATTCATGGTTTGCATCAAACCCGAAAATCCCATAATGTGGTTCATGGGTGTTCTTATTTCGTGGCTTATGTTGTTTAAAAACGCTGTTTTCAAACTCTCTGATTCTTTGGCTTTTACAAGGGCTTCCCTCAACTTTTTCTCATTTTCTTTTTCTTTGGTGATATCGATTATAAAGCCTTGTATCATCACCAAATTATCATCCTCATCGAAAACGCCAGTGGTGTTTTCCCTAACTTCAATAATATCGCCTTCCAAGTTTTTATACCGGTGTTCGCGATTTTTCAAAATCCTTTTTCGTTTCAATTCCGAAATGAAATCATCATGACTGTAGCCGGCGTAAAACAAATCCTCCGATTTTATTTTAGAAGCCTCTTCAATGGATTTGAAACCGAACAAATCCAAAAAGGCCTCGTTGCAATTGACTATCCTGCCGTCAGGTGTGGAAATATAGTTGGCACTGTGATCCATGTTGAAAAAATTCCTGAATCTTCTTTCGCTCATGGCAAGTTCGCGGCTTATTCTGTTGCCGGTTTCCGTAGCCTCTATATTATTTAATGCGGTGCGAATATTATTTCCTATGGTTTCGAAAAACCCCAAATCGTTTTCGGCATTACTCCTTTTTTTGTCCGTAAGCACAAGCCAATAGCAAGAGCTGTTTCGAGATAGTTCAAGCTTGCTGACGAAAATCATACCTTCTTTGTCATATTTAAAAAGCGGACAATTTTTGCATTCCTGCAAATCCTCTTTCCATCCGTAATAATATTTTGCCTTCGACCCGCTAATATTCGAACATATTTGGAATCTTTCGGCAGCATGTTTTTTCAGAAAATAGTCGAAATCGGTTTTATCGTAGCCGAAATATGCCGAGCGCAAAATATTCTTGTCTTTATCAAGCAAAACAAAAAAGCTCGATTTTATGGGAGATTCTTCCTTTATAACCTTAATAATTCCGTTAAGAAGCCTCTCCTGTGTCGTCTCCTCCTGTATGACTTTCGAAATTTGCTGCGAGAGCAGAAGCATTTTATTTTTTTGTTTCAATTCTTCCGAATATTGTACCACTTCGGTGATGTTGGCCCCCGAGGAAATTACGGCAGAAACGTTTCCGGCATCATCTACATAAAACTCATTGTTCCACTTGAAAACCAATGTTTTACCGTCTTTGGCCATAATCTCGTTAGTAAACTCCCGCACCAATTCCAACTCTCCTTCCAAAATACTTTTGAAAACATTACGCACCTCCTCCCTTATTTTTTCGGGGATGATGGTGTCGAACCAGTTTTTGCCTAGCAATTCTTCTTTCTTATATCCTAAAATTCGAGCTCCGCGATGGTTGATATTCAGAATATTACCCTTTTTACCCAAAACCACCATAATGTCGTTGGAAGTTTCGAAAAGTTTTTCAGCGTTTTCATTATCACTTTGTTTTAAAAGGTCAAGGTTGAAAAACACTTCTCTCTTCTGTGCAAAATAAAATTTCTTGCCGCCGGGCAGGAAAAACGGTGTTATTTTCATTTCCTCGTTGTACAATTGCCCGTTTTTTCGACGATTTACAATGCGCCCGAACCATGTTTGATTTCCCGTAAGCGCAGCCCACATATTCTTGTAAAACGCCGGTTCCATTTTGCCAGACTTAACCAACTGCGAGGGATTTTTGCCGGCAGCATCCTCCAAAGTATAGCCCGTCATTTGCGTCCAAGCCTTGTTTGCCCATATAATCCGCGGAGA
>CAZPGC010000008.1:9540-14707 GCA_964585875.1 uncultured Prolixibacteraceae bacterium
TCAAAAAACAAAACAACATCAATTCCGTTTAATTTCAAATTGTTACTAACTGTATTTGCTTTATTCATTATTCCCTTGGTATAGTCGTAAACTTCAAACTCGCAATATACCACCTATTAAAGTTAAATTCAAGCAGAAATTTTTATTTTTTGTGATATTTTTTAATTTTTTCACCGGCAAATTTTAATCGGTGGAATCAGAAGGCGGCCTTGGATGATGGCGCCGAATTTTCAAAGTAATATGGTGTCTGCGGGAAAAGTACCGCAGGCTCTGTTACTTTTCAGGTTGAGATTGTTTTGTTTGTATTCAATACGAATCAATATTTTGCAAACAAAAATAAACCGCATCCCTTACAGAGATACGGTTTTCTCAAAGTAGTATCTTATTTTTTTAATAAAAATACTGTCTGAAATCTTTTATTTCGGAAGCGTCCACAACAGCTTTGAGGGCTACATTCGAGTTGTTGTAGTCTTTTCTCAAGCGTTGTTTAAACAACGATTCTTCCTGATTGACAATAAAGCCCAAACCGTCTTTGGGTACAGAGGCTTTGTTTTCCTTGTCAACAACGTAAAAATAAACACCTTGGTCGCCTTTTACGGGGCCTTTGAAAGCCTTCACCGGCGAGGCAAACATTCTGCCTTGCACGTCGGGTTCGGGGCCGTAACCTCTTAGCGAATAGGCTGCAAGGGTAAAATAATCGACCGTATCTACTTTGTTGCCCGACTTCTGCGAAACGGAGTTCAGGTCTTTTTCCGAACCATACTGTTCCATTAGTTTTTTCGCCTTCAAGTCTCTCATTACCAACACCTTGATGAAATCTTTCAAGTTATCGTCGAGAGGCTTGATGCCTTTGGGGGTTTTTTCACGGTAAAGCACCACAACCATTTTATCGCTAAAATCGAACACGTCGGATACCGTGCCGAGTTTCGTTTCGTCTTTGAAGAGCCACTGAATTATCTCCCTTGAATCGGGGATTCCCATAAGTCCTTCGGACATTTTGTTGAGGTCGCCGCTGTGCATCACACTCAGTCCCATATTTACCGAAACGGAATCGAAGGCGGCGGCATCGCGGGCGCGGCTTACAAACTCCGAAGCTTCATTGAATACTTTTTCGTAGGTAGCCTGACTGAACATCAGAGGCACGTTGACAATAGCCACGCGCACTTTTTTAACGGGTTCTTTTTTGCCTGTTATTTTAATAATGTGATAACCAAAATATGTTTCAACAAGCTTAAACTCACCAACTTTACCTTCGAGGCAAGCCTGATTGAAGGCGGGCACCATTTGTCCGTCGGCAAACCAACCCAAGTCGCCTTGTTTGCTTTTCGAAGGCCCGTCGGAAAACTCTGTTGCCAGCTCTTCAAATTTCGAGGGATTTGCTTTAACAACTTCCAAAAGGCTGTCGGCCAATGCTTTGGCGCCAATTTTAGTACGCTTTACATTCTCGGCAGCCCTTGCCGCACCGGCGTAAGCAATGAGAATGTGTGATGCTTTCATGGAATCGGGGCGCATTTGCACGTCTATTAGTCTGCCGAAGTGAAATTTGTTATTTTCTTTCCAAGGGGCAAACATGGCACCGGGCTCCGAGTTGAAAGCCAATGAGTCGATAAAGGGCGACAGTTCTCCTTGTTTTTTCCAAGTGCTGTCGTAGGGTTCGTCGGAGTTGCGGTTAACGTAAGCAGGCACCTCTTTCAAGGGCAGCTCCTTCATCTCATCGTACATCTCGTTCACGTTTTTGGTGATTTCTTCGATGTCCTTTGGCGAGGGGCTTACGTTCCAAACGATGTAATCGACCTTGCGTGTTTCCTCTTTGCTTTTAAATTCGTTTTTATGCTCGTCGTAATATGCTTGATAATCCTCGTCGGTGGGAGGCACAAGGCTGTCGCTTATAACGTTGTAACGCACAGCGGTATAGCGCATATTTCTCGAGTCGTTTTTCTCTTCGAATTTAAATTCGGCAATGGTTTTGGGCACAAAATAAGCCTTGGTGATGAGGTTGAAATACTTGGTGCTCAACCTGTCTTCCTTGATATACTTTTCAAGGGTGTTCCATTCTCTTTCCGACTGCAAGGCTTGCTCCCTGTCTTTGGGATTGTCGCTGTTTTTGCCGGCATCAATACCGTTAAGAAATCTCGTTATCAGCGCGGGGTCGAACTTTCCCTGTTGGTTTTTGAAATTCTGAACAATCCAAGGATGAGGATGTGTGCCGGTAAGCATGTCGGTGTATTCGTCGATGCTTATGGAAGGTTTGGGGTCAACGCCGTTCATCTGTGCCAAACCCAATTCTTCGCACTGCTGATGAAGGACAACCCTGTTTTTCAGTTGTTCCCACACTTGCAGCTGAATGGTGTAACGTTCGGCCGAAGTGATATCTTCCTTCTTTTGGTTTCTTTTGTAGTTGTATTCGGCTTCTTCCACCATGTCTCTAAATTCCTTGGTAGTAATCTTTTCGCCGTTGATATAAGCAATAACGGTGGGGTCGTATTTCATCTTTCCGCGCCCCATGTTTTTAAACAAATCACCCAGTACGAAAGCGGCCAAAGCCACTCCCACGATGATTATCAACAAACCTGATCTTTGTCTTATTTTTCCAATTGCTGCCATAAAATTATCGCTTTAAAAAATAGTTTGCAAATGTAAGTAAATATCTCAATTGGTGAAGTTTCGCCATAAAAAAATGTAAATTTCTATATCTCATTGATTTTGCGCACCTTAACGAGCTCCACTTTTGTTTTCGAAGCCTTTAAAATCCGGAATTCGAAGCCGTCGAAAGTGAGGATTTCGCCTTTTGCCGGAATATCTTGGTTTTTGTTGATTATCAGACCTCCTATGGTCTCGTACTCATCGGAATGTTCCAGCCCCAAGTTGTATTTTTCATTCAGATAATCAATTTCGAGTCGTGCCGAAAAAACAAAGGTGCCGTCCTCATTTTGCTTTTCCACGAATTTGTCGCTGTCGAATTCGTCTTCTATCTCACCGAAAATTTCCTCCATCAAATCTTCCATGGTTACCACTCCCGAGGTGCCTCCAAACTCATCCAAGACCACGGCAATGCTTATTTTTTCCTTTATCATTTTCTCCAACAGTTTGTTGGCGGCCATCGTCTCGGGCACAAACTTTACGTTACGTTTTATTTGCGATATTTTTTCGGGCGATTTGAAGAGGTCGTAAGCGTGCACGTAGCCTATTATGTTATCGATGGTTTCCTCGTAAACCAAAATTTTGCTGTGCCCTGTTTTTTCAAACATTTCCCTGAGTTCGTCTATGCCGCTGTATATGTCAATGGCGCTGATTTCGGTACGCGGAACCATGCACTCACGCACTTTCACATTTCTGAAATCAATGGCATTCTGAAAAATCTGCAAGTCGTTTTCGGCCGATTCTTCCATGGAATCTTCATCGGCAAATTCTTTGACATAATCTTCCAAATCGGCCGGACTGAAGGCGTATTCGTTTTCAACAATTGGAGTACGAAACATGAATTTCAGAATAAATTCCGAGATTTTTATTATTAAAAAAACAAAAGGCAACAGAAAGATATACAGTATTTTAAGCGGTATTGCCGCAAAATTCAAGCTTCCGTTTGCGTTTATACGAAATATTGTTTTGGGAAGAAATTCGGCAAACAACAAAATTATCAACGTGGCAATGACGGTTTCCAGAAACAAAATCACAAAAGGCGATTGTAAGTATTCGGGCAATATTTTTTCAAAGCCCGGAATGAGCACTTTCTCCATATACATACCGTAAACCACAAGGGCTATATTGTTGCCTAACAGCAACATGGCTATGAAAAGCGATGATTTTTCGTGGAAATGCGAAATTATCTTGGAGGCCATCTTTCCTTTGGATTTGTCGAGCTCGGTCTTCAGCTTGTTGGAGCTTACAAAGGCTATTTCCATTCCGGAAAAAAAGGCCGAAGCCAACAGCGAAAAAGTTATTATCCAAAAGAAAGTCATTTGTTTATGTTCTTTATTTCAGCCGGCAAAATTAAGGAAAATTACGGCACTTATGAGCCATGGCAAAAATTCACCTCTCCCGTGGCATGATTGTATATCGCTCCCCTTATGTCTATATCGCCGACTTTGTAAAGGCGGCGTAAAATTTTGCTGCGTTGTTTGATGTCTTCAATGGCGAGCATCACATTTTGTTCGGCAACTTTATTTACAAAATCAAGGTTTTTCGAGCTTCTGTCTTCTCCCTCTGCCACAGGCGTTTTATCAACGGCTCTTTTTATTATTTTAAGAGAAGCGGTAAGGTGTCCCAAATTGATGTGGTCACAAGCAGCCATTACGGCTCCGCATGAGGTGTGCCCCAATACCAAAATAAGTTTTGAGCCCACGACGGCACAGGCATATTCCATGCTTCCGAGCATGTGTTCATCAACAAAATTTCCCGCTATGCGACTTATGAACAAATCGCCCAAGCCCTGATCGAAAATAATCGAGGGATCGACACGCGAGTCGATACAAGTCAAAATAAAGGCAAAAGGATGCTGAGAATCAATGGTTTGCTTTATACGCCAATGGTTGTCGCGCTCATTGTATTCTTTTTCGAGAAAGCGTCTATTGCCTTCTTTCAAAAGCGATAAAGCTTTGCCGGGGGTCATATTTATCAGCGGATTATAGCTCATTGGTCCTCCGTGCGAATGTTTTTTTAATAGCCGTTTAGCAAGTAATATTCAAGGGTGTGGGTGCCGAGATAATTTTTAAAGGCCTTGTTGATATTGTCGGCCATGTTATCCAACAGACATTTGTTGAAGGGGCAATGTTCGTAGCCGAGCGGACATTCCGTTTCCACTATTTTGCCTTCTATGGCCTCATAAATATCCAACAGGGTAATATCGGCAGGCGACTTGGCCAAAACAAAGCCCCCCGATGGTCCGCGTACACTGGAAACCATGCCGGCTTTCGACATTCTTTGCATTATTTTAGCAACATGATGCTTCGAAAAATTCATTATTTCGCTAATGCGAGATACATTTAAACGCTCTTCACTTTTGGCAATCAACACCATGGAATGAATGCCTATGGAAGCCGCTTCGGATATATTAAAAAATCTTGCCATTTGTTCTAATCGTTTCACTCTATAAATTAGGAACGGCAAAAGTAATATTTATTTACCTAAATGAGTAATTAGCAAATATTTAAATTAAATCTAAATAGTG
>CAZPGC010000008.1:14807-36922 GCA_964585875.1 uncultured Prolixibacteraceae bacterium
TATTTATTTACCTAAATGAGTAATTAGCAAATATTTAAATTAAATCTAAATAGTGGCTATTGGATTAAACTTTATGCAAAATTCTTACCGGAATAGAATTTTTTTTATCTTTGCAAGAATCTAATTAATAACTTAAATTTTAACGCTATGAAAAAAATTCTATTTTTTACCGTTATTATAAGCTTAGTAGCGGCAGGGTGTTCAACAAGTTCATTTGTAAAAGACACCAACAGGTTGAATTATGCCAAGGTAACAAGAGATTATTCCCAAGTAAATCTCGTCACTAAAAAATCAGAAAAAATGCCTACGGCATTTATGTTAAAAAAGGTTTCGGCTAAACTGCCAAAGGCCATTTCAGTTAATCTTGTGGGGAATATTGCCACAACAGCAGATGTAAGGCCGTTAAATCTATTGAACAAAAAAAACAGTTCAATCAGGGTAAAAAGAGAAAAACAACAAACTCCCCCTACGCGGAAATTACTTAAAAAAGCCGATAAAGTATTAACGAAAATTGCCGGCGAATCTATTATTAAAAAACAAAATAATACGGAAGAAACAAAGTCCGGTGGTGGCAAAAGTCAACTTATTGCTTTGCTGTTAGTTATTTTTCTTGGCGTTTTTGGAATTCACAGATTCTATCTTGGATATATAGGCATAGGCATTATTCAGTTATTAACCGCAGGCGGTTTTGGTATTTGGGCTTTGATAGATTTGATAAGGATAATAACCGGCGATTTGAAACCTAAGAACGGAAATTATACATAAAAACTGTAATTCATTTTTAATAGTTAAAAATATTTAAGCGAGTTTCTTGGAACATCCTTGAAGCTCGTTTTTTTATTCGCTCATCTCAAACAAAAAGTCATTAAAAGGAAAGCGTTTTGCGTGGATATCTCTAATTTGATCGTATAGCAACTGCCTGAACTCGTGCAGGTTAATCCTCTTTTTAGCGGAAATAAAGATACAAGGGGTGTTTTCTTTGGCCAACCAGGTATTCATCAATTCTTCAAGCGGGATATTTTCGCGTGTGGCGGGGCTGAGATCATCTTCTTCTTTGGGCACGAAATTGTAAGCATCTATCTTGTTAAAGACCATTATCACTGGTTTTTCCGATGAAGACAACTCAGAAAGCGTTTGCTTCACTATGTCTATTTGCTCTTCAAATTCCGGGTGTGAGATATCCACCACGTGCACCAAAACGTCGGCTTCGCGTACCTCGTCGAGTGTCGATTTAAAAGACTCCACAAGATGATGAGGCAGCTTGCGTATAAAACCCACCGTGTCGCTGACAAGAAAAGGAAGGTTATGCACAACTACCTTGCGCACCGTGGTGTCGAGGGTGGCAAAGAGCTTGTTTTCGGCAAAGACCTCCGACTTGCTGAGCATATTCATTATGGTTGATTTCCCCACATTGGTATATCCCACCAAGGCCACCCTCACAAGTTTTCCGCGGTTTTTTCTTTGAGTGGCTTTTTGTTTGTCGATGCTTTCGAGTTTCTTTTTCAGCAAAGCAATGCGGTCGCGGATAATACGGCGGTCGGTTTCGATTTCCGTTTCGCCGGGACCTCTCAGCCCGATGCCGCCGCGCTGTCGTTCGAGGTGAGTCCACATACGCGTTAATCGCGGCAGAAGATACTGATACTGTGCAAGTTCTACCTGCACTTTTGCATGTGCCGTCCTTGCTCTTTGAGCAAAAATATCGAGGATAAGATTGGTGCGGTCGAGAATCTTCACTCCCTTAAATTCGCGTTCGATATTACGTAGTTGCGAAGGAGTGAGCTCATCGTCGAAAACCACAATGTCGGCTTCGGCGGCACGCACATATTCCTGAATCTCAGTGAGTTTACCGGAGCCTACAAAAAAACGCGAATCGGCGGCAGGCAGCGATTGTGTAAAACGCTTTATCTCCTTTCCGCCGGCAGTCTCCACCAAAAAGGCCAGCTCATCAAGGTATTCGTTCACTTTGCCGCGCTTTAGCCCGGGAGTGATAAGTCCCACCAAAACGGCCTTTTCTCTATATTTTTTTTCTTTGTCGTTCATTTATTCTTGCAAAAAGCTTAAAAAACACCCAGGCTGTCGATATGTAATTCGAAGTCTTCCGACAGTTGTGAGAAGTTTTTAATTGTCGATGTATCAATGATTTGAGTAAACAACACTTCGGGTATGGCTTTTAATTTTTTTGAAATTTCTTTTAAAAATGTATCCTCCGGCTCTCCTTCCACTATCAAAAAATAGTCGAGACGGCTGTATTCCGAAACAAGGTGTAAGTTTTCGCTTTTGTTTGACAATAAATAAAAGGAAAGCTGATTTGATTCGTCGTTAAAAACATACAGCGAATAAGCTTTGTTTGATTTGCCGGCCTGTGTTTTGAAATCTTCAACTCTTTTAAAAGCGGTTTTCAGCTCCTTATTAATTTTAAAAACGAGCTTGTAATCAGCCAGTTGACAGCTGATTCCTATTATTTCCCAATGAAAATCGTCGTCGAAAACCAGAGTAAGTTTCTTCATAAAGAGTTGCAAAATTTTGTGAGTGCAAAAGTATCTCTTTTTTAGGCTGCTTAAAAACAAAAATGGATTATCTTTGTCGTGAATTTAAAACAAAGCGTCGTTATGAATGCAATATTTTTAGGTATGGTAGGCCCTTGGCAGGTTGTTATTATTTTAATAATAGTCCTTTTGTTGTTCGGAGGCAAGAAAATTCCGGAATTGATGCGCGGCCTCGGTAAAGGCGTCAGCGAGTTTAAAAAAGGAGCCAAGGAAGACGAGGAAGAAAAAAAAGAGATAGAAAAATAGCGTGATATCGGCACAAGGTTTTCAACAAACGCTCGTTTATATTTCCGTAAAGGCGCTTTCCCTTTATAAAAATCATTTCATAGTTTTGTGGTATGAGCAATAGGTTATTGGTATGGCTAATCTTACTTTCGTTTCCGTTTTTTGCCGAGGCGAAAAATGAAGAAAACGCCCTCGACAGCACCCAAACACAAGAAAATACCCAAACGGTCGAACGCATCGACAGTCTTTATTTCTCTTTTTTAGATACCAAAACCGTTTCTTTTCAGGGTGCTAATCCCGTTTATGATTTCGATGAAGATTCCATACCCGTATATCCCGACTCGGTATATTACGAACGCATTGAAGCTCTGAACATTACGTCGCCTTTCGACTTGCGATACAACGAAGAAGTAAGGAATTATATCCTCTTTTTCAGCAGCAGCAGAGCAGGAATGATAAGGCGTGCCATTGCCAACAAAGAGTTTTATTTTCCGCTTTTCGAAGAAATTCTCGACAAATACAATCTACCGCAAGAGTTTAAATATCTGGCCGTTGTGGAGTCGGCACTCAATCCCAATGCCCGCTCGCGCGCCGGTGCCGTGGGCTTGTGGCAGTTTATGCCGTCCACAGGCAGGCTCTACGGGCTGAAATACAATTCACGCATTGACCAACGTCGCGATATGTGGGCTGCCACAGAGGCGGCCTGTCGCCATTTTATCGACCTTTACAATATTTATCACGACTGGAATCTCGTTCTTGCAGCCTATAATTCGGGACCGGGAAATGTAAACAGAGCCATCTACCGTGCCGGCGACAGCCTCACCGACTATTGGCACATCAGGGAATATTTGCCGCGCGAAACACGGGGCTATGTGCCTGCATTCATAGCCGTCAACTACCTTATGAACTATCCCGAAGCTCACAACTTCAAGGCTGTGTCGGCCAATCCCCTTAACATACAAACTCTTGATACCGTTTATGTTGACAGCAAGATTTATCTGAAAAATATTGCGCGCCGCCTTGATATTCCTTTGGCAGTGCTGAAAACTTTAAATCCGCAATACCGGCGAGGCTATGTGCCCGCATCCAAGAAAAAGAAATATAAAATCACCTTGCCTGCCGCCGCAGTGCCGCTTTTTATTCGATATCGTATGGAAATACTATCGGAAATCGAGCCTCCTAAAACAAAGATGAGCGTTGCCGATAATGTCAGATGAGCACATTATCGCTATGGCGTTTTTATGCTTTAAAAAAAATTTAGTTTACCTTTGCAAATATTCCTTAACTAAAATAAATCTCGAGTTATGAAAATCAATTTTTCGTCAGAATATATTTTCAGCACTTTGGTGGCTTTGTTGGGTATCGCCTTCGTTTATTTCTTCACCGAAATATTTGTGTATATGGTCATTGCGGCCATACTTGCCCTAATAGGCAAGCCCTTGAAAGAGCTCCTTATGAAGATAAAAATAGGGGGGAAAACGCTTTCAGAGACGCTTTCCTCCGCTTTGACTATTGTCGTTATGATTTCCTTTTTTGCAGGCATTCTTATCCTTTTGATACCGGCGATAGCAAATCAAGGAAATCAGATTAACAGTTTGGATTTCAACAAGATATCATACGATATCCATTCTTCTTTGCAGAATCTGGAACACAAACTGAAATCCACCGGTATCATAGATAAAAACCAAAATATCGAAACGGAAATAAAGGTTTACCTTATTAATTTCGCCTCCAACATACGCATTGGAAACCTTGCAAACAGCACCGTATCTTTGGCCGGCAGCCTGCTTATGGGTGCGTTTTCGGTTTTGTTTATGACCTTTTTCTTTATAAAAGACGAGGAGTTGTTTCGCAACATCGTTATCTTATTTGTTCCCGAGAGTAAAAAAGATAAATTTCGTGCCATTTTTATGAAAATAAGAGAGATGCTTTCGCGATACTTTGTAGGTTTGCTAACCGAGATTTTTTCGATGATGGTTTTGGAGACTGTCGGCGGCTTTATAATAGGCCTCGAAAACGCGCTGCTCATAGGCTTTATCGGCGGCTTGCTCAATGTCATACCCTACATCGGCCCTTTGATAGGCGCTTCCGTAGCGGCCGTGCTCGTATTCATTTCGCATATCGGCTTGGGAATCAACGCCGCGCTGCTGCCCGTTTACGGTATTTTGGCAGTATTTGCCATAGCCAATATTATCGACAATTTCGTGCTGCAACCCATAATCTATTCCAATTCGGTGAAGGCTCATCCGCTTGAGATTTTCGTTGTGATAATCGTTGGCGGCAACCTTTTTGGCGTCGTCGGAATGATTCTGGCCATTCCCGTTTACACCATCATCCGCATTGTGGCTCGCGAATTTTTCTATGACCAGGATTTTGTGAAAACGGTTACGAAAAACCTTTAGACCCGATGTTTCAACTGCGGTATTATCTTTCTTTTTTCAAAGCGCTGACACTCAGGCGGTTGGCTAATCTCTTTTTGGTAAAATATTCCTACTATCTTTCGCTTTTAACGAGAAAAAACAAGCACCGCGGACTGCCCGTTACGCTAGCCGTGGAGCCTACCACCTCTTGCAACTTGCACTGTCCGGAATGCCCTTCGGGTTTGAGAAAATTTCACCGTCCCACGGGCTTTTTGAAGGAAGAAACTTTCGACACAATCTTAAATCAACTGTCGGACAGCCTCTTATACATAACACTTTATTTTCAAGGCGAACCGCTGATGCACAAGCAGTTTCCCTTGTTCGTGAAAAAACTGAAAGAACGCAAAATAGTAACCGCCACCTCCACAAATGCTCATTTTTTGACCGAGAGAAAATCGAGAGAGATTATCGAAGCCGGACTCGACAGGCTCATCGTTTCGCTCGACGGCACCGACGCAAGCACCTATCAGAAATATCGTCGCGGCGGCGATTTTGACAAGGTGACGGAGAATATTTCGCGTTTTATGAAAATACGAAAAGAATTGGGGGCCAAAGCTCCTTACGTGGAATTACAGTTTATTGTTTTTAAGCATAACGAACATCAAATCAGAGAGATAAAGCGACTCGGTAAAGACTTGGGCGTGGACAGGACCGTTTTGAAAACGGCACAACTTTACGAATTTAACGAAGGGAATCCATTGATGCCGGGCCTTGTCAAATATTCGCGTTACGAAGAATATGAACCCGGAAAATACCGCATAAAAAACCCTTTGCCAAACCGTTGTTACCGCTCGTGGTCTTCGCCGGTGATAACATGGGACGGCGATGTGGTGCCTTGCTGCTTCGACAAGGATGCCGACCACCGCCTTGGTAATGTCCGTGACCACTCTTTCGATGAAATTCTGAAAGGAAAAAAATACAGTGCTTTCCTGCAACAAATTCTGGATAATCGCGCCGCTATCGAAATTTGCAGAAATTGCACCGAGCGATAAGCCGGATGCGCTTGTTAGCTTGTTGAATTTGTCCGGTTAGGCCGCGTGCTTGAAACCAATGCCAATATTTCTTTTTACTCCTTAATTTGTGCCAAGAAAAAACGGATATGCCGCAAAGTGTGGCATATCCGTTTTATTATTTTACCCAAAAAAGCGGTGTAATTATTTGATTACCAGCTTTCTTATAACAGCCTGTCCTCCTTTTGATTTTATTTTCATAAAGAACAAACCCTTGTTTTCCGAGCTTAACTTAATCTCTGTTTTTGAGGAATTTATACCTTGTTTCAGGAAAATTCTTTTCCCTACGATATCGAATATCTCAACCTGAGAAATCTTCGCTCCTTCCGCATCCACAAAGAGGGATTTGCCGGCAGAGGCAGGGTTGGGATAAACTTTCAGAACGCGGTTAAAATCAACGTTATCAATGGACGAGACCACATCAATAAAGGCCGACTTTGTAATGCTGTCAACAAGGGTGCCGCCTTGTACAAACAGCGTCACATCGTAGGTGCCCGGTGCGGTGTAGAGGTGCGAGGGGTTTTGAGTCATTGCCGTGTCGCCGTCGCCGAAATACCATATCCAATTGGTAATTGTTCCCATGGAAGCATCGTTAAACTGCACAAGCAACGGGGCTGTTCCGTTGGTGGGTATGGCGTTAAAATCAGCCGAAACCGTGGGCGGTGCTCCCGTGTTTGCTCTGTTCGAACGGGAGGTGTTGTAGTTGGTTTGCGCCTTGTAATTGTACGGCTGACACATATATGAGCTGATGATTTCTATCTGGTAATGAATGGGGCCGGGCGGGGGATTCAAATCGGTGTATGAGGTAAGGTTTCCCGCCACGGAGTCAATCAAGGTCCAGTTTTGATTCGTGCTGTCCGAACGCCAAATGCGATAGGTGTTGATGAAAACACCCTCGTAATTATTCCATATCAAATTCCACTGACCCGGCAACCCTTGGTTAATTGTCAGGTGTATGGTTTTATGAGCGTTGCTTAAAACCGACTCGTTGCCGCATGAATCCACCGAAGAAATCTTATAACGGTAGGCTTGAACCATGGGATTTACGTTGGTGTCGATAAAAATACCGGCGGAGTCTCCGGGGATAAAACCTATTGAGTCATAGACATTTGCAACCGATGTTTCTTTATAAATTTTATAATAGGCTATGGGAGCCTGAACGTGTTTCTCAAAAACAATGATATTGTCGTTTGTGGAGTCCATCACCGATACAAGACAAATGGAGTCGGCGGGAGGAGCCACCACGGTCACCGTTGCCGAGTCGCTGGCGGATATGCTTCCGTCGGTTACCGTAACGTAAAAAGTGGTCGTTTGCGACATGGGTCCCGCAATCGGGTTGGCAGTGTTGGTGTTGCTCAGCAAGGGATTTGCAGCCCAGCTGTATTGCAAAGTGCCGGTGCCGTTATAAGAAACGGTGGTGTTCATAATGCTGTAGCCCTGACACAGAACAGAGTCGTCTGCCGCGCTGATAGTCAGGCTAATACCTGCGTTTAATGTTTTCAAAACCAAAGAAGAATCGCCAACGGCCCAAACCGTATCGGCATCGTAAGCATAGACTCCGTTGAGGTCGAAACTTGCCGGCGGTGATTGCAACTGCCAGCTTGAGCCTCCGTTGGTGGTCTTCAAGATGGTCCCGTTTGCTCCCACAACATAGCCGGTATCGGCACTAACAAATGACAGGTCTTTCAATTCCACGGTAACTCCCGAAGTTTTCAATGACCACGAAGTGCCGCCGTTGGTGGTTTTGTAAATAACGCCGCCGTTACCCACGGCATAGCCCGTTGTGGAGGTGGGAAATTCCACCTTGTTGATATAAGAAGGAAAAGAAACGGGAGTGCCCCAATATTGTCCGCCACTTACGGTCTTTGTGGCAAAACCTTGGAAGAAATTGTAGGTGCCCACCATTACGCCGTTTGAGGCCGTGGTGAAGTAAATGGAATTATTGTCATAAGACGGTTGGCCGCCGCTTACAACGGGATTTGACCAAGTGCTGCCTCCGTTTGTCGATTTCAACAAAGTGCCCGAAACCCCCACGGCATAGCCCGTTGAGTTTGACACAAACTGAATGTCTTTCAACTCGTTGGTAGTGCCTGAGGTCTGTAGTGTCCAAATGCCCGTTGCCGAAAGTTTATATATTTTACCTCCGCTGCCCGCAATCCAGGCAACAGATGCCGATGTGGGGCTGAAACAAATGGCATTGAGTGTTACGCCGACAAACAAAGTGTCGATGGACCATGTGACTCCCCCGTCGGTAGTTTTATAAACGAATCCGCTGGTTGGCGTGTTGGCAAGAAGATAACCGTTTGATGTAGTGCCGGATACTTTACTGAAGTCGATACCTGTAACATTAAAATAATTGCCGGATAGTTGGGAAACCACGTACCATCCGTTTTGAGCTTTTACTGCGGTCAAACCGAAAACAAAAAGCAGTAATGTGATGTAGATTTTTTTCATGATATGTTCGTATTTATTTAGGCTTTCAAAGTTACTATAAATCAAGACAATTATTGCAAAAAATGTTGCCTTGTGATTTTCCGATTAAATCTTTACAAAGTAAGGTGTTTATTTTTCGAAAAACAATAGGTAAAAAACGTGGATTTTATGCCGCCGGAGAAAAAATCAATAACCCCAAGTTACCGAAACCAACTTCCTGTCTTTAAAATAAAAATCGGCCATGGAATTTTCAAAAGTCAGACGCATCTCGCCCCATTCTTCCATTGCGGTTTCATATTTTTCGAAACCCATATTGCGAAATAATTCCACTATGCCGTTTTTGTCCGAATCGAAGATTTTTTTTCCGAAAAGAAGGCTCTCCCTGTTTGTGGTGTCACAGCTGTTGAGGTAAAATTTCCCGTTTTTTCCTTCGAAGAAAAACGAGGTCTGCATCTCGGGATAATTCAGCAAAATGGTGGTAACGGGTTCATCAGGCTCGCTAATAGTCTCTGTTTGAGCGGCTTGCCCCATAGTTTCCAAAAATTTTTCTTTTGAAATACCGAATTCGATATCATTAAATCCTTCGAGCAGTTTTATTGTGAGCTCCATTATTTTTCTTTTAAAATTTGCATTCTTTCGTCGTCTTCTTTCTTCATGTGGTTGTAAACCAGCCTGTCCATCAGCTCGGGCAAGATGCGGCTAAACCACACGGCGGCAATACCCAAGCCGGATAGAATTATGGTCCTTTTGCGTATTTTTACTCCGCGCACCACTTTGCGTGCAACAAACTCGGGAGTCATCATTTTCTTTTCGTCGCGCGGGCTTTTCCCTTGTTGTCCGCCTCCGGCCACAACGGCTTTTTCGCGTATCTCCGAAGCCGTGAAGCCGGGAGCCACTATCATCACGTGCAAGCCTCTTTTGAGGTTTTCGATACGCAGCGACTCCAAAAAGCCGTGGATGGCATACTTCGACGAGCAGTAACCCGTGCGTCCGGGCAAGGGGCTGAAACCCGAAATGGAGCTTATGGCCACCACCGAGCCTTTTGTTTTTAACAGATACGGCAGGGCAAATTTTGTGCACATAACCGTTCCCCAATAGTTTATGTCTATTATTTTTCTGAAGTCTTCGAGGTCGAGCTCGTCGAAAAGAGCACGTTGCGAAATGCCCGCATTGTTTACCAGCACATCAATTTTTCCGAATTTGGTCACAGTGCTGTCAATCAGCGCCTTACAATCCTCTTCTTTGGATACGTCGGTGCGGTTGACAAGCACTTCAACACGGTATTTTTGCTTTATGTCATCGGCAATGTTTTCAAGCCGCTCGATACGTCTGGCACAAATGGAAATGTCGTAGTTGTTTTTGGCAAATTCGTAAGCCAAGGCCTTCCCTATCCCCGAGCTTGCGCCGGTTATGATGACTGTTTTCCTGTTCATTAGGTATATTTTGGTTTGATGGCAAAGCTATTATATTTTACCGTAGCTGTGAAACAAAAAAACCACCGCCGTAATTGGCGATGGTTTTAAGAAATTATCTCTTAGACTTTTACGACAGGGCGAGTCTGTAAAACTCGGTTACCGTAAGGTCTTTATCGGCATTTTTCAAGTATTGTCCAACGGTCAATTTGTTATCGCGGACAAAAGCTTGGTTCAACAAAGTGTTTTCTTTGAAAAACTTGTTGAGTTTACCTTGGGCAATTCTTTCAAGCATTGCTTCGGGTTTGCCTTCCTGACGGGCTTGCTCCATTCCGATTTCTATTTCTTTGTCGATAATGGATTGGTCAACACCGTCGCGGTCGATGGCTACGGGAGCCATGGCTGCAATTTGCATGGTAACTTCTTTACCGATGGTGTCGATGTTTTCGACGTCGGCTTTGTTGAGTCCCATGATGGTGGCGAGGCGGTTTCCGGGGTGAATGTAAGCAAAGGTGCGGGGAGCCTTAACGGCTTTAAAGTCGGCGAGTTCGATTTTCTCACCGATTTTACCGAGCATCTCGAGTATTCTTTCGGAAACTGTCAATCCGTCCATATCGAGGGCTTTCACTTCGTCGGCGGTGGTGCAGCCATTGGCTACTGCCAAGTCGCAGATTTTAGTTGTAAAATCTATAAAGTCCTGATTTTTAGCCACAAAATCGGTTTCACAGCTGATATAAACGGCGGCAGCATAGTTTTTGTCGTCGTTTACTTTAGCTATTATGCAGCCTTCGGTAGCATCGCGGTCGGCGCGTTTGTCGGCTACTTTTTGGCCTTTTTTCCTTAAAATCTCTATTGCTTTATCGAAATCACCGTCGGCCTCAACGAGGGCTTTTTTGCAGTCCATCATTCCGGCGCCGGTTTTCTTTCTCAGTGTATTAACATCAGCAGCTGTTATTTTAGCCATGTCATTAAATTTATAATATTATTAAAATCAATTATTTATCTTCAGAAGTTTCTTCTGTTGTTTCGGCTTCTTTAGCCTCTTCTTCTTTTTTGGCGGCCTCTTCGTCAGCCTTGGCTTTCTTGCGCTCTGCAGCTTTCTTCTTAGCTTCGGCTTCTTCGGCGGCTTTCTTTTCCCTTTCCATTTTGCGTTCGGCAAGGCCTTCTTCTACTGCCGAGCAAACCACGTCGATGATGAGCGCTATGGATTTGGCTGCATCGTCGTTGGCCGGAATGGGAAAGTCAACAAGAGTGGGGTTTGTATTGGTGTCCACCATGGCGAAGACGGGGATGTTGAGTTTGCGGGCTTCCGAAACGGCGATTTTTTCGTTGTTGATATCCACGACGAAAAGAGCCGAAGGAAGGCGCGACAAATCGGAAATACTGCCGAGGTTTTTCTCGAGTTTGGCTCTTTCGCGTGTTATTTGCAATTTCTCGCGCTTCGAAAGATTCTCAAACTCTTTGGTGCCCATCATCTTGTCGATGGATGTCATTTTACGAACGGCTTTGCGAATAGTGGCAAAGTTGGTAAGCATACCACCGGGCCAACGCTCTGTCATATAAGGCATACCTGTTTGCTTAACACGCTCTGACACAATTTGTTTAGCTTGTTTTTTGGTGGCTACAAAGAGGATTTTTCTGCCCGATTTTGCTATTTGCTTCATGGCGGCAGAGGCCTCGTCGAGTTTTGCCAGAGTTTTGTGCAAATCGATAATGTGAATGCCGTTGCGCTCCATGAAAATATAGGGAGCCATATTGGGATTCCACTTACGTTTGAGGTGTCCGAAATGGACGCCTGCATCTAATAATTCATCAAATGTTGTATTCTTCATTTTTAAGTTTTTAAAATTGTTTACATTCCTTTAATTAAAGCAATTACGCAGTAGCCCTGTGCGGAGTCTGCATAATTTGGATACTAAACACCGTATTAACGTTTGGAGAATTGGAAACGTTTTCTTGCTTTGGGTTGACCGGGTTTTTTCCTTTCCACCATACGCGGGTCACGACGCAAGAGACCTTCTTTTTTCAAAACCGGACGGTATTCTTCGTCAACTTTCACGAGGGCTCTCGAGATGGCAAGGCGCAAAGCCTCGGCTTGTCCCGTAATGCCGCCGCCGTTAAGATTAACTTTTACGTCGTATTTTCCCAAGTTTTCGGTAAGCTCAAAAGGTTGGGTTATTTTGTATTGCAGACCTGCGGTAGGAAAGTATTCTTTATAGTCTTTTTTGTTTACGGTAATCGTTCCGTTGCCTTCTTTCATATAAATGCGAGCAACGGCGGTCTTTCTACGACCTATTACATTTATTACATCCATCGTTATTTAATTTCGTTAAGTTCTAATTTAATTGGTTTTTGTGCCTGATGATTGTGCTCAGGACCGGCATATACATAAAGGTTGCGGAAGAGCTCGCTGCCCAATCTGTTTTTCGGCAGCATGCCTTTAACGGCTTTCTCTACGGCTGCCGTAGGCTTCTTGGCCATCAGCTCTTTGAAGGTTCTTACTCTTTGTCCTCCCGGATATCCCGTGTGACGGATGTATTTTTTGTCTTCAGCTTTTTTGCCCGTAAGAACAACTTTCTCAGCATTAATAACAATTACATTATCGCCACAGTCAACGTGAGGAGTAAAATCTGTTTTGTGCTTGCCGCGCAGCAAATAAGCCACTTTAACGGCAAGACGACCTAAAACGGCACCCTCGGCATCTATAACCACCCATTTTTTGTCAACGGTGGCAGCGTTGGCCGACTTGGTTTTATAACTTAATGTGTTCATCTTCTTTAATAAATTGTTAATGTTACTATTAAAAAACGTTCTTGTTATTAAGGACTCGGGCTATAAATCGCTCACGGTTTGCACCATCAAACCGTTTTCTAAGGCTAATTGCGATTCGTAAAAAAAACCTTAAAAACAACTAATCCCTTGAAAATCAACCTCGTAAAAAGGCTTAATTTTTTGGGGCTGCAAAAGTATAACTATTTTCAATACCTGACAAATTTTTTTCGCCCTAAATCATTGTTTCGGCAGCAAAAAATATTTCTCTACCTTTGTTTTTTGTTATTGACAGGATTTTATGAGACGCAAATTCATTACAAACCTCATCCTTCTTCTTTCGTTGAATTTTCTGATAAAACCTTTTTGGGTTTTCGGAATAGACAGAACGGTGCAAAACGTTGTGGGACCTGCCGAATACGGTTTTTATTTTGCCGTTTTCAACTTTGCCTTCATCTTGCAAATAGTGCTCGACATGGGCATTACCAACTTCAATAACAGAAACATAGCGCAAAATAATCATCTGCTTACCAAACATTTTTCGGCAATAATAATACTGCGTTTTCTCTTTGCCGCAGTCTATATGATTTTGATAATGAGCCTCGGCAAGCTTATCGGATACGACCGGCGGCAGCTTTCGCTCCTCTTCGTCATCGGCATCAACCAATTTCTACTTGCTTTGATTTTATATTTGCGAAGCAATATTTCGGCACTCTTGCTCTTCCGCATCGACAGTTTGCTTTCCATTCTCGACAGGGTTTTTATGATATTGATTGCCGGTTTTATGTTGTGGGGAAACATTCCGGGCTTTCATTTCAGCATCGAATGGTTTGTTTACGCTCAAACCATCTCGTATCTCGCCACGGCTTTGACGGCTTTGCTGATTGTTTTGAGCAAGACCCACAACATGCGGCTTCATTGGAATTTCACCTTTTTCAGGATGATAATAAAGAAAAGTTTTCCCTACGCTTTGCTGATTTTCCTGATGAGCATGTATAACCGCATCGACGGTTTTTTGATAGAAAGGCTGCTACCCGACGGCGACGTTTATGCCGGGATTTACGCTTCGGCTTTCAGGCTGCTCGACGTGGCAAACAATATGTCGGGGGTGCTTTTCGCCGTGTTGCTGCTGCCTATTTTTTCGAGGATGATAAAGCAGAAAAAGCCTATGAGTCCGATGGTTAAGCTGCCGTTTACGCTTTTGATGTTGGCAGCGGTGAGCGCCGCCGCCGTTGCGGTTTTTTACGGCAAAGACATAATGATGCTGCTCTACCACCGCTACGTTGACGAAACACAGGCTGCATACCTTCTAAGGATGGACACCACGGCGCATGTGTTTGTGATTCTGATGTTTGTTTATGTGGCCACCTCGCTCACCTATGTCTTCGGCACCTTGCTCACTGCCAACGGCTCGCTGCCGCTGCTAAACAAAATAGCCTTCCTCGGCGTGCTCTTATCCTTGTCGGTCAACTTCGTGTTGATACCTCGTTTGGAGGCGCGAGGAGCTGCCTTTGCAGCTCTTTCGTCGCAATGGCTTACGGCTCTATTGCAGGCTTATTTTGCTTTTAAAATACTGAGAATCAGATTTGAAACTTCTTTTATGCTTCGCATGGCAAGCTTTGCGGCGGCGGCTTTCACGGCAGGCTTTATCTCGGTGCATGTCCACCTGCAATGGCTATGGCAGCTGACTTTGATGTCGGCTTTGATTCTCGTGTCGGCACTGCTGCTGAAGCTCATTAACCTGAAAGCCTTTTTGCTGATTTTACGCAATGAAGAATGACAAACGCAAAAAAACTCCAAGCTTGAAAATAATTGAAAACCACATATCCGACACATGGCTGAAGGCCGCCGTTATGGGCAGCATCTGGGCTGCCAACGAAATAATCCTCGGCAGCTTTTTGCACAATCTGCGGGTGCCCCTCAGTGGCACTTTTATGGCTTTCCTGTCGGTGGCCATAATGGTTTCGTTTTCGATTTTGTGGAAGGATAAATTTCTGATTATCAAAGCAGGACTCATTGCCGCCCTGATGAAATCCATATCGCCGTCGGCAATAATCTTGGGCCCGATGGTAGGCATTATCTTGGAGGCCGCCTTTCTTCAATTTTTCGTCATCCTTTTCGGTAAAAACCTTTTGGGCTTTGCCATTGGCGGCGCCTTTGCCGTTTCGGCAGTGCTCTTTCAAAAGGTGGGGCGCCTTTTGATAAGCTATGGAATGGGCTTTTTGGAAATTCTTGAAAACATCTACAAATTCGCCGTCAAACAGTTACATCTTACCACCGACAACCCTACCAAGGCGGTGTTGATATTGCTTTCTTTTTATGCTTTCTGGGGGATAACGGCGGCAGCGGCCGGTTTTGTCGCAGGCAAAAAAGCCAAAACTCTACCGCCCGAAGGGATATCGGCTTTTCCCTTTTTCGGCAAGGGCAAGCTCTTTGAAAAGACCTCGGGATTCGCTTATTCGTCTTGGCTTTTGTTGGCAAACTTCGTCTTGCTTGTGGGCGGAATGATACTAATCAACAGAGCCCCTGTTTATGTTTCGCTGGCATTTTCGGGACTCTATATAGCCTTTGTCATAAAACGTTATCGAAACAGTATCAGAAGGTTACGCCGTCCTGTTTTTTGGATATGGTTTGTTCTTATAACCTTCCTCGCCGCCCTGTTCCTCGACAACAGCACGGGGCAAAGCGGCCTTTCGACAAATGGAATGATTGCCGGTCTTTTGATGAATCTCAGAGCGGCTTTGGTTTTGTTTTCCTTTGCGGCTATCAGCACCGAATTGAAAAATCCTTTGATAAAATCCATAATGTATCGCCGAGGTGCCGCCGCTTTCTATCAAGCGCTGGAGGTGGCTTTCGGCATTTTGCCCGCCATCACCGAGATGTTTCCCGAAGCACGCAAGCTGCTGAGAAGCCCTGTAAAAAGTATGATTGGCATCATAACCAAAGCCGACCGTATTCTCGATTTTGTCAAGAAAGAATATCGCCGCAAATGCAAGGTGTTGATAATTTCGGGCAACAGGCAACAGGGAAAAACAACTTTTGTGAAAAAGATAATAGAAAATTATGCAAATATCGGAATTTCAGGTTTTTATACAGAAATAGAAAAGGAAGAAAAGGAGATTGTTCGCTATTTTTTGGTATCAGTTGAAAACAAGGAAAAAATGCTTTTGTGCAGCAACGATACTTCCACGGGCAAAATACAATACGGCAGGTTTTATTTCAATGAAAAGGCTGTTGAAAAAGGTGTGGATTTATTGCGTAAAGCCGCCAAAGAAGAGAAACCCTTGGTGGTAATAGACGAAGTAGGCCCTTTGGAAGTGGGCGGAAAAGGCTGGTCGCAAGCCATCGACGAAATAAGCAAACACCCTGATATTAAGATGATTTGGACCGTGAGGAAATCGCTGGCAGAGAAAGCCGCACGCCGTTGGGACGTGGGAAAAGTTACGATTATAGACCTCCGGGAAAAAGAACGGGAAGAGATGGTGAGGGGGTTTTTGGATGATTGATTGGATGATTGAATGATTTGATTGATTGAATGATTTGATTGATTGGATGATTTGATTGATTGGATGGTTGGGATGGTTTGATTGCTTGGATGCCGGTTTGTATTCCAAGGTAGAAAACCTCAAATGAGTTGCTATACGGAAGTCCCGCTTTTTTAGCCGGAGTTGCAGGATTCAAATCATTAGCAAATTAAGATTCAGGGGATGTTTTTTTAATTGAGTATTTTTACTCAGCGTATTGAGTAAATTGTTAATTTTGCAAACATGGAATACAAAAGAGCTTATTATCAGACAATTAAGAAGCGTATAAATTCGGAACGAAAGTTTATACAGGCAATTACCGCCTCTTATTAAACCATCAAATCTTCACAAAACGAGAGATTTTGAATGAGATTTTTATTTTTTGATAAATAAGATGACTCAAGTTTCGGTTTTCATAAACGCTTTATTTTAAATGATTTATAGATTGTAAAAAGCTCGTAAGTTCTCAAGCAACCATACTTGTTTTTTTGAATTTCAGGATGTTATAAAAACAGACGCAAAATACAAGCGAATCTAAATTTTATTTTTCAACTTTTATCAGTTTGTTTTTTCTCCCTTTCTTTTTTTAAAAAAGAAACAAAAAACCTCCACTGCGCCAAAATTCCTAAAAACACAGACACATTAAAAAACCTTATCGTTTCTTCTTTTTGACCACTAACCTTTGAATTTCATACGAATCGGTTTTTATTTTCAATAAATAAAGTCCGGCGCTTCCCTTATCCGTTTTTATGGTGCCTTGCGAAGAATAAACAGTTTTGCGATAAATAATCCTGCCGCTTTCATCAAAAAGAATAATAGTTTTCTTTGTGTTTAAATCATCTGTTTTCCAATAAATTACATCTTCATACGGATTGGGATAAATAAGATATTCCGGCGCAGTATTCTCTCCAATGCCCTCACAAACTTGGACGTAAATATTTATGCTGTCGGAATTTTGACAGCCGAGCGAATCACCAACCAGCACCCAAATATTTGCAGTAGAGTTCATAAATGCCAAGCAAAATGCTGAATCGAGCACCAAAAAAGGTGTGGTATCGCCGGTGCTCCACAGCCACGAGGCGAAATTATTGGGCTTACTAATCAGAGTATCGCTGATATCGCTTATGTAACAGAGCAGGGTGTCGGCTCCGAGAAAGGGCGCCGGCAAAGGATTTTCTTTTATGAGGAGCGTTGCCGAGCTGTCCCAGCCGCAGCCTGCCCGAAAGGCACGATAGAAATAAGTGCCACCTTGTTTGGCCCATAAAAGCGTGTCTTGAGAGAGCACAGTTCCTTGGAAAAACCACTGAACGGTATCGTAAACACCCGGGGAGTAAAGCATTAAGGAATCGCCGCTGCAAAACTCGTTGCCGCCTGCGGTTTGTGGCGGAGCGAGGGTGTCGCAAGTAGTGTAATAAATTGCATCCCAGCCCTCGTCAACTACGCCACCGTCGGAGGTAAAGACCACCAGCATATTTCCCGAAGCGGCAGTAAGCATAGGCGGTATGGTGTCGCCTGAAAAGTCACCCAGCAGCGGAGAACCGGTACCGGTACCATCGTAAATTTTTACAAAGTCATAACCTTGCTCTGTCTTAAAGTGCGTAAACAAAAGATGCACAGGCTGTTGCGAAGCGGGGCTTATCAACCACGAACAGTTGGAGTTGTTGTGATAATTGTAACTGCCGCTGCCGTCGGAAAACTGCCCGTTGGGACTTGTTAAGGTGGTGGTGCCGAGGCAAAATTCGGCCGCATAAGAAGCCGACCATCCTTCTCCCGTAACAGCCGAATCGCTTGTGAAAGAGATAAATACGTCTCCTCCCGAAGAAAACACGGGAGCAGGCAAACTGTCGCCGGTGAGAGCCACAATTAAAGGAGCCGCCGCCGAGCTGCCGTCATAAACCTTCACGGTGTCGCCGGCTTTCAGATCAAAGGTATAAAACTGTAAATTTACCGCAAGTGCTCCCGTTTGAATAAGCCAAGAGCAGTTTGTGTTGTTTTGATAATTGAGATACGAACTGCCGTCGCTCAAATTCCCTTCGGGACTTGTCAATGTGTCGGTTGTGCCCGTGCATGAAACGGGATATGCCGGTTTCATGTTGAAAACGGCAGAATTATACATGCTGAAATTCATCCCGCCCGGGTTAAGGTTCGTGGCCGTGAAGTATCCGTTATAGGCACCGTTCCAACCCCAGTTGTAGTGGAAAAGATAAGCATTCAGATTGTTATCGAATTGGTAACCGTCGCATACGAAGGCATGACCTCCTGTGCCGGTGCCGTCGTAGTAAAGGGGGCCGACCGAATCAAGATTATAGATTAGCATTTGCTCCCAAACCGAATCGGCATAGTTATCGCGATAACGCATATCCATATCCGGATTGAAGTTGAAATAGTGGATGAAGGCATTCATGGCATCCTGCGAATATGCTCCCGAACCGCCGGCGCTGTAGCCCATATCCACGGCTATGCCGCATTGGCTGATGAGTTGCGCCACCGCCGCCACCTTTGCCGCAGGGGTTGAGGAGTTAAGAGTGTCGGCCATAAGAGACCAGTTGTAATTTGTATGGCCGAAGTTTGCCGACAACAAGCCGTATGCCGATTGATAGGAATGCTTGCCTGAACCTTTGGGCGGAAAATTAAAATAATTTATCACCTGCGACATGGCCGTGGCCACGCAACCCGTAACCACATGACCGCACGGTCCGGCGGGGTCGGCGGGGCACGAGTCGTTGTAGTAACAGCCTTGCGACCAGATAGTTGTGAGCAAAGGCCCGGTAGTACTCATACTCCCTTTGGCAAGCGGCGCGTGAGACAGCACCTTCCACTGCCGTGCTATTTTTTTGCCGGACGACAAATTACGCTTACGAATATCGAGAATCTGAAGTCCGTAATCTTTCAAAAGGTTTTTGAAATTAACAGGTGCGCTTGTCGTATCGAAATTTTGCCCGACGACATATCCCAAAACAGGCAAGGCCGCTTTGCTGTTCGAAATCAAAACAAAGCCCGCATTGTTTTTGAAGTTGACAGCCCGAAACACGGTATCGCTTTTCAGAACATAGGACTTTACACTTGCAATATCGTTGATTGTGAATGCCTTACCTGTAGTTTTCGTAAAAAAATTCGTGGCAGCCCGCTTACTTTCCATAAGCGAAACCTCTTGCGATTTCATCGTAAATGATAAAATCGTCAATGAAATAAAAAAGAAAAATTTTTTCATTAGTCGGGTGTGTTTAATATTTTATCGCTTGATAAAAGGCAGTGTCAGAGTCTTTTGCTTGTCTGTAATTTTTACAAAATAAAATCCGGCAGCGAGTGCCGATATGTCTATTTTAAAGGAATTTTGTCCGTCAAAGGCCGTGTATTCTTTTTTATCAATGACACTTTGTCCTTGAACATCAAAAATTTGAAAAAACACATGGCTTGAGGCAAAATCGCCTATCTCGATGTTAAGGGTTTTGTAAGCCGGATTGGGATAAATCCTCACCTTGTCGGCAATACCTTTTCCTTCAATTCCCACCGAGCTGTTTTTGTAATATGAAACCTTCCATCCTTTGGCAGTGCCTGTGGGCCCGCTCACAAAATAGAGCAACATCGAATTTCCGGTGGATTGCACTCCCGAAGGTAAATTGTTGCCTGTGAAGCTGCCCAACAAAGGAGCATTGGTATTGCTGCCGTTGTAAACATAAAGATGGTCGGTATTATGAACATCAAACTCATTGAATACCAAACCGATATAAGAAGCTCCGGCGGGTCTTATCAACCACTTGCAGCTCGCGTTGTTACTGTAGTAGTTATTTCCGCTGCCGTCTTCAATGGTGCCGTAGGTCTGCGTAACGAGCTTCATACCGCCGCAATAAACAGGCTCGGTGTTTGTCCAGTGTGCTTTCCAACCGCCTTTGGTAACAGAGCCGTTGGTGGTGAAAGTAATGAACATTTTGCCCGAAGCGGCCACAAGAGTTTGAGGCAGAGTGCTGCCGGAAAAAGTGCCCAGCAAAGTGCCCGAGGCCGATGTGCCGTCATAAACTTTAAGCACATCGTGTGACGATTCGGTGTTGAATTCGTCGAAAATCAACACCACCTTCGAGACGTTTGTGGGCGATATTAACCACGAGCAGCTCAGGTTGTTACCGTAATTCGCCACTCCGCTGCCGTCTTCAATTCGTCCGCTTTTGGAAGTAAATACGCTGTTAGCCGAACAGCCTGTATTGGCAGGCACAATATTGATTACCGCCTCTTGGTCGCTAGTAAAATTATAACCTCCCGCCGAAAGATTGGTCAGCAAAAAGTAGCCGTTGTTGCTGCCACTCCAGCCCCAATTCATATGGAAATAATTGCTGCCTTGATAACCGTCGAGCACCCAAGCATGTCCATATCCTATGGAATAATCGGACCCACTGTAAAGCACGGGATGCGAGGCATTTATCTGCGCTCTCAAAATATTGCCCCAGTCGGAAGTGCTGTAATCGGCGGCGGCAATTTCCGTAGCCGAATAGTTATATCGAAAATAATCGGAGAAAGCATCGACGGTAAAAGCCGTGGAAGAACCCGAGCCGTTGGGGCCGTAGTTCATATCCACCGATATGCCGCAATGACTCATAAGACGTGCAACAGCCTGTTTTTGTGCCAAAGTGGAAGAGGATTGAAGTTTGTCGGGCATCGAAGACCAGTTATAAGTGGTGCTGCCGAAATTTGCCGACAAAGTACCGTAATTGGGATGCGTATAACTATGTGAACCGTAACCTGTTGAGGGATAATTGTAATACTTCATTATCTGCGCCATCGAGGTAGCCACACAGCCTGTCAGGGCATGATTGCAATAACCCGAAGGGTCGTTGGGTGTGTACATATTGTAATAGCAATCTTGATCCCATTTTGTGGTCAACAAAGGAGTGGTATAGGCAAAAGCCTCTAAGCCATTATTACTAAGCAGGTTACGCCATTCTTTTTTAATCTCGGCACCGGCTTTTGTGTGTAGCTCTCTCAATTTATTCACATACTCTACGTATTTTTTCATAAAAGCGTCGGTGGTCTCGTTTTTACCGTAGGTGTAAAACATACCCTCGAAAGCATAGGCAAAAACGGGACGAGAAGCATCCTCGGCCGACACAACCACAAAACCCTTGTCGTCCTTTATATTAAAGGTGTAATAAACAGGCTTTTGCATGCTTAAGCGTGTGGTGGTTTCCGAAAATTCCACGCTGTTGATTTTCTCGGCGTGGGTGATATTATAGCGATGGATGTAGAAATTTTTTGCTGCCAATGCCGCCGAATCAACGGGGACAATTTTGGCTTTTAAGCCGAGAGCAATAAGTAAAGCTGTCGATAAAAAAAGTAATTTTCTCATAATTGTTATAATTGAACAGGGCACAAAAATAGTTATTTTGAACTTCATTTAACGACAGTTTTGCAAAAGAACCCGTAAGGGGCTGTCTATTGATTTTTTAGGCCACGAATGCACGAATAACCTTTTTTTGTGCTTTAGTGGCTATAAAACAAACCCTACCAAGAATCCGTCTCTTGACTTTATGGACAGCCACTACGAAAAAACATATAGTTTTCTAAGAGGCACTATGTATAATTCATTGCTTTTGGAAAGTGTAAAATCATTTTAAAAGCATCGAACCGGACAAGGGTGATTATCATATCCAAAGAAATGTAGAAGGCCTTCAAATTGCTTGAAAAAATTTTGCGGGAATATATTATCTTAGCCGGTAACTATTATTTCAGTTTTAAACAAAACAAATTGATTTATATGGTAAAGAACAAAAAACTTTTGGTGCAC
>CAZPGC010000009.1:0-27651 GCA_964585875.1 uncultured Prolixibacteraceae bacterium
AATATAAACTTCTGATTATGAAAAAGATAAGTTATTTTTCGGCGCTTTTTTTAATGTCATTATTTATTATGATTGGTTTTAAAGGCCTTGGTCAAAACGTTAGTTTCTTACATTTTGACGGTGATGATTCATACTTTGTAAACGATGCTAGTAATAAACTAGACATCCCCGGTGACGATTATACAATTGAACTATGGATTTATCCTACTGCTGTTCCTAGTAGTGGTAGTTTTCCTGTAATCATGAGTCGTAAATATTCGTTTGAATTATATTATAGAAATACAAGCGGGAATTTGGGTGTTGGGTTCATAGCTTTAAAAGGAAGCGGTGGAGGTTTTGACATAGAGGGCACAGTTACTTCAGGCACAAACTATATGTCTTTAAATAATTGGCATCATATAGCTGTTACTTCAACAAAACCGGGAAGTACAAGAACAACAAGATTGTTTATTGATGGTTCAATTGTAGGAACATCAACAGATCCGGATTTTAGCCTCGACGCTTCAGTTGCAGCAATTAATTTTGGGGCCAGATATTCCTCTGGCTATAGCCGATACATAAGCGCCTGTAATATGGACGAAATAAGATATTCAAAAACAGCAAGATACACAAGCTCTTTCACACCAACCGTTTATGATAATCAGTTTAACTCTGATGCAAACACCATATTATTGTACCACTTAAATGAAAACACAGGTACAGATATAAATAATGATGGTGATAATGATTTTAATACTTCTTTTAGAAATTCTCCAAACGATGTCAATTGGGAAACTTGGGATAATATTTCTTCCCACCACCTGCCCCTGGCCTATGAATGGCTTGGCACATCAACAACAGACTGGGCAACAGCATCTAATTGGGGGTCTTCAAGTGTACCGGGCTCATCAAACGATGTTCTTATTCCCGACCAACTAAATGACCCTGTTATAGGAAATTCCACCGCCGCAACCGTTAGGAATATTTTAATGGAAAACAGCAGTAGTTTAACCGTAAACTCCGGTGGCTCATTGGAAATTAAAGGACTTTTTACCAATAACGGTACTTATACTGATAATGGTTCCATCAAATTTAGCGGCACATCGGCACAAACCATCCCTGCGGGCACTTATAATGATTTGGAAGTAGATAATTCGGCAGGATTAACCTTGGGAGGTGCTGTCTCTATTAACGGAACCTTAACATTAACCAACGGAATAATAAACACCACATCAACAAACCTGTTAACATTTACTTCCACGGCAACAGCTGTAAGCGGAGGAAGCAATACAGCCCACGTTGACGGGCCTATGGCAAAAGTAGGAAACACAAATTTTATTTTCCCTTGCGGAGATGGCGGAAAATGGGCAAGGCTGGGAATTAGTGATATTTCGGCTTCCGAAACTTTTACAGTAGAATATCATAAAGCTACTCCCGCCGATAATACTACCTTCTCTGCTCCCTTAACTAAGGTAAGTTATAACGAATGGTGGCAAATTGACAGAGCTGGCTCTGCAACTGCATCCGTTACCATGTATTGGCAGGATTCGCAATGGAGCGCAATCGGTAATTTCGATGATCTGAGAATAGCACATTACAACGGCAGCACCTGGGAAGCAGAAACAGGCACATACTCACATACGGGTTCCGTAGATTTGAATAGTGCACAAATTGGAAGTATCAAGGTTACCGGGGTTTCGAGTTTCAGTCCTTTCAGCTTCGGCACCACCGATAACACTACCAATCCCCTGCCCGTTGAACTGCTTGATTTCTCGCTTAAGGCTCTCGAAGGACAAGTGAATCTCAACTGGCAAACAGCTTCCGAAACAAACAACCGGAGCTTTGAAATTCAACGTAGCAGCGACGGTAAAAGCTGGGAGAAATTGGGTGAGGTAAAAGGGGCCGGCTCTTCAAATGTGCTTCATCTCTATTCTTTTATCGACAAAAATCCGCAAACACACAACTACTACCGCCTTAAGCAAACCGACTACGACGGCAGTTATGTCTTTTCACAGGTAAAATATATCGATTTGGCAAACGAAAGCAGCGTTATTCTTTATCCCAACCCGGCCAAATCAAGTTTGCTTATCACCGGCATTGAAAGTTTTAAAATAAAACAAAGTGTGGTTTACAATGTCGCGGGAGCTCAAGTATTGTCATCGGGAAGCGGCATCAACAAACTCGATGTCTCTTCATTACGGCAGGGAATCTATTTTGTCCGCGTCCTGCTTACTGACGGGCAAGTAGTTGAAAAACAAATCTTTAAGCAGTAGTTTTTCTCGAAACGCCCGCGGCATCCTCCCCCGGGCTTTGGCGTTCGGTGCTCTTTCATAAACCGAAAGGTTGAACACCGAACGCCATTCCTTTGATATTGTAGGGCCATGCCCCCGACACTCAAATCAAAAGTGCTTTATTTTTTTATTACTTTTGCAGCCTTTGGTGGATTTTAAACGTTTTAAGTTGATTAATAATGACTAAAAATTCCGGGTTGTATTTGTTAATCTTGTTGGTGCTTGCTGTTTCGTGCACACCCTCGCAAAAAGAACAAAAAACCGCAGTTGAAAACCTGAAAACCGATGTCGGCATATTGGCAAGCGACTCTTTATTGGGGCGCGAGGCCGGTACCGAAGGAGCTGCAAAAGCAAGAAAATACATAGTGTCGAGGCTGAAAGCGATGGGTTTAAAGCCTTATTTTGGAGATAGTTACACAAAAGCCTTCCCTTTTAAAGACGGTGCCGATTTCAGCGGCTCTTCCCTGACGGTAAAGGGCAAAGATTTTAAGGTAGGGAAAGATTTTCGCCCTTTGAACAAATCGAAAAACGGAAGTGTTACCGCCAATGCCGTTTTTGCCGGCTACGGCATAATGTCGTCAAATCCTCCGCATAACGACTACACCGACCACTCCAAATTCGACGGGAAAGTGTTCATTATGGAAATGTCGGTGCCCGGCGGCTATTCCGAATGGGACAAATATGCCGAACAAGCCGACCTCGACAAGCGTCTCGAGCTGGCGGTGAAGTTCGGAGCTCAAGCCGTGATTTTCATCAACAGCGACAGCACCTTCGACGACCCGCGTAAGATGATTTCCAACGCCGTGGGACGCACTCCCGTGCCCGTGGTAATTGCCGGCGACAGCCTCCGCGATTTCCTCTTGAAAAATCCCGGCGCCGATATTTCTCTCGATGTGAAAATGAAAAAATTCGATAAAACAGGCTACAACATTGCCGCCGTCATCGACAAGGGAGCCGCCGACAACATCATCATAGGAGCCCACTACGACCACCTCGGCATGGGAGGAGAGACCTCGCGCTACCACGGTCCGCCGGCCATTCACAACGGCGCCGACGACAACGCTTCGGGTGTGGCCGCCATGCTCGAACTAACAGAGATGCTTAAAGACAAGCCGCTGAAGCACAACATAATAATCATGTCTTTTTCGGGTGAAGAAAAAGGGCTGCTGGGCTCTTCGGCACTTATCAAGCAAGGAGTTATAGACCCCTCTAAAACGCTTTGTATGCTCAACTTCGACATGGTGGGACGCATGGATTCGGCCCATGACCTTACAGTATTCGGCACAGGCACAGCCCTCGAATGGGACTCCCTTATGAATCTTATCCACGACAGCACCCTGAACATAAAACCCGCCCCCTCGGGCATCGGCGGCAGCGACCAAATGTCCTTTTATCTCGACAGCATACCCGTTTTGTTTTTCTTCACGGGCTTCCACGACGACTATCACACACCTTCCGACGATGCCGACCGCATTAACTATCGCGGAATCGACCAAGTTGCCGGTTATGCTTACCAAATCGTTGATATACTAAACAATACCGGCAAACTCAGTTATCATACCACCAAGGCGCGCACTTCGGGCAACCACGACTATCGCAAGGGACCAACCCTCGGCATTGTACCCGATTACGCAGGCAACGACGGTAAGGGAATGATGATACAGGCTGTGCTCGACGGGCGTCCCGCCGCCAAAGCCGGTCTCCAAAAAGGCGACATCCTCATCAAGCTGGGTGATACCGATATAAAAGACATTTACGATTATATGGATGCCTTGAAAAAATGCAGCAAGGGAAAAAGTTACCCTGTGGAAATTATGCGAAAGGGAGAAAAGCTCTCAAAAACAGTTCAATTCTAATAAAATGCTTGGAAACAGAAAGATAGCGGTTATAGGTGGAGGCAGCTGGGGCACAGCACTCACAAAGCTTTTGTTGAACAACAACGAAAAATTGGGCTGGTGGATAAGAAGCAAAGACTCCATCGACCACATAAAAACCAAGAGAAGAAACCCCACCTATTTGCCTTACGTGGAATTTGAAACGGAAAAACTCGACCTTTCCACCGACTTGAAATATTTTGTAAAAAACTACGATATTCTTGTTTTTGCCATACCCTCGGCCTTTCTCGACAAAACCTTGGAAAGTTACGAGCCTTTGAATTTCGAAAACAAAATCATTGTCAGCGCCATAAAAGGCATTGTGCCCGAAACCAACCAAATTGTGGCGCGCTATTTCAAAGAGAAATACAAGGTGCCTTTTGAAAACATAGGCATCATAGCCGGGCCCTGTCACGCCGAGGAGGTGGCCATGCAAAAGCTTTCGTATCTCACCATTGCTTTTTTGCAAAAAAAGAAGGCTTCTTTTTTCGCTAAAAACCTGGAAACGTGGTATATGAAGGTGAAAACATCCAACGACATAGCGGGCACCGAATACGCCGCAATGCTGAAAAACGTTTACGCTTTGGCCAACGGCATGTGCATAGGCTTGGGCTACGGCGACAACTTCCAAGCCGTGCTGACGGTCAACTCCATGAAGGAAATACGCCGTTTTCTGAAACAGGTGTTTCCCCACTCCCGAAAAATCGTTTCTTCGGAATATTTCGGCGACCTTTTGGTTACGGCTTATTCAAAATTCAGTCGCAACAGGCTTTTCGGCACCTACATAGGGCAAGGCTATTCGGTAAAAGCCACTATGGCCGAGATGAAAATGGTGGCCGAAGGATACTACGCCATCAAATGTCTTATGGAAATAAACAAAGAGTACAAAGTAAATCTTCCCATAGCTGAAGCGGTGTATAATGTTCTTTATGAGAATGTTAGCCCCGTAGTGGAAATGCGAATACTAACGGATAAATTAAATTAAATAACCTTTTTACAAATTAAAAACCATTATGAAAAATTACATTTTGACATTTTTGCTTTTTATCCTTGTGGGACAAGGGGTAAAAGCTGCTACTCCGGAAGGTCCCGACGAAGGAATGTGGTTGCCTATGCTTATTCAAAGGCTTAACTACGTGGATATGAAGCGCGAAGGCCTTCATCTGACAGCCGACGAACTTTACAGCGTCAACCATTCGAGCCTGAAAGACGCCATTGTTTCCATGGGCTTTTTCTGCACCGGTGAGCTTGTTTCCAACCAAGGTCTTTACCTTACAAACCACCACTGCGGCTACGAAACCATACAAGCCAACTCCACCGTTGAGCACGATTACCTCACCGACGGCTTTTGGGCAAAAACCCACGACGACGAGCTGCCGATGAAAGGCCTAACGGTGTATATCCTTGATTATATGGATGATGTTACCGCTCAGGTTTTGAAAAACGTTTCGGATACCATGAGCGAAGAAAACCGCCACAAAGAAGTTAGTAAGGTTATCGCAAAACTCAGAAAAGAAAAAAGCGAGAAAGGTAAATACCGTGTGGACATCAAGCCTTTCTTTGCCGGCAACGAATACTACATGTTTGTTTACCGTCAATATAAAGACGTGAGACTCGTTGGAGCCCCGCCGGAGTCAATCGGCAAATTCGGAGGCGACACCGATAACTGGATGTGGCCCCGTCATACGGGCGATTTCTCCATGTTTCGTATTTACACCGCCCCCGACGGCTCGGCAGCCACCTATTCCAAAGACAACGTGCCGCTGAAACCGGCTCATTTTCTGCCCGTTTCGCTCAAAGGTGTTAAAAAACACGACTATGCCATGATTTGGGGTTACCCGGGCTCTACCGACCGCTACCTCACCTCTTGGGGCGTGGAAGACCTGTTGAAATACAAGGCTCCTACCATAGTGAAAATCAGGGACATGAAGCTGAAAACCATGAAAAAACACATGAACAGCTCCGAGGCCATAAGAATAAAATATGCTGCAAAATATGCTCAAACAGCCAACTATTGGAAGTATTTCATCGGTCAATCGAGAGGCTTGAAACGCCTTCACGTTATCGACAAGAAAAAAGCTATTGAAGCCCGTTATGAGAAATGGGCAAACTCAAGCCCCGAGCGCAAAGCCAAATACGGCGACGCACTCAACCTTATCAAAGATTACTATGACAAAACCTCGCAATATACCGCGCCAATGCAGTATTTCAACGAGGCTGTTTTCCAGGGTCCCGAGTTTATCTATTACGGATTCGGAGCTTACCGGCTTTATATGACGATGGAAACCCAAGCTTCGCAAAAAAGCAAAGACGACAAAGCCAAATTCGACGAAATGATTAAACAGGAAACGGAGCACATGGGAGAAGGAATGTATGAGCATTTTAAAGATTACGACCTGCCCACCGACAAAGACCTGTTTGTCAACCTTGTAAGCATGTATTTCGAAAACGTTCCGCGTGAATATCAGGCTTTTATAACCAAAAAAGACAAGAGAATTTACCTGATAGACATCTTAAACAATAAGTTCAAAGGCGACATTTCGAAATATGCCGATTATATTTTCTCGAAATCCGTTTTTGTGGATTCGGTTCGCTTGCGTGCTTTTCTCAACAAGCCCTCATACAAGGCTTTGAAAAAAGATCCGGGCTTTATGGTAACACGAGCTATGGTAAACGCCATACGCCAGCTGTATCACGATCAAGATATGTACAGCGACGAACTGTCAAAAGGCAAAAGACTCTTCCTCGACGGTCTTCGTAAATTGGATACGGGCAAGAAATATTATCCGGATGCAAACTCCACAATAAGAATGACTTACGGCACGGTTGAGGATTATGATGCAGCCGACGCGGTTCATTACAACTACTTCACCACGCTCAAAGGCGTTATGGAAAAAGAAGACCCGACCAACGACGAATTTATCGTTCCCAAAAAGCTGAAAGAGCTGTACGAGAAAAAAGATTACGGCCAATATGCCGATGCCGACGGCACCATGCACGTGTGCTTCCTTACCACCAACGATATCACCGGAGGCAACTCGGGAAGTCCCGTTATCAACGGCGACGGACAGCTTATAGGCATTGCCTTCGACGGCAACTGGGAAGCCATGAGCGGCGATATTTTCTACGAAAAAAGCATCCAGCGCACTATTTGCGTTGACATCCGTTACGTGCTTTTCATCATCGACAAATATGGCGACGCCAAGCATTTTATTGATGAGATGACAATAATTAAATAACTGTAATTCATTATAATAGAAAAGCGGTTGCGCCTTTGTGCAACCGCTTTTTTACAACACTTTTTTCAATGCTTATGGAAAATTTTATTGCAAAAATCCCCAAGGCCGAGTTGCACATCCACATCGAGGGCAGCTTCGAGCCCGAATTGATGTTTGAGATAGCCCGCAGAAACAACATTTCTCTGAAATACAAAAGCGTGGAAGAGCTTAAAAACGCTTATAATTTCAACAACCTGCAAGAGTTTCTCGACATCTACTACGAAGGAGCCAAGGTCCTGATTAAGCAAGATGATTTTTACGACCTGACCTACGCCTATTTAAAGAGAGCGGCTGCCGACAATGTTGTTCACAGCGAAATATTTTTCGACCCGCAAACCCACACTTCGCGGGGTGTCGGCTTTAACGAGGTAATTAGCGGCATAACGACGGCCATGGACGATGCCCGTAAGAATTTGGATATCAGCTCGTCGTTGATAATGTCGTTTCTGCGGCATCTTAGCGAGGAAGAGGCTTTTGCAACCCTTAAAGAAGCCTTGCCCCACCGCGATAAAATTATCGGCATAGGATTGGATTCGAGTGAAAAAGGAAATCCGCCGCAAAAGTTCAAAAGCGTGTTTGCCGAATGTAAACAGTTGGGGTTTAAGCTTATGGCTCACGCCGGAGAAGAAGGCCCTGCCGAATATGTGGCCGATTCCTTGAATATTCTCCAAATAGACCGCATAGACCACGGCAACCGCAGTTTGGACGATGATACCTTGGTTGAAAGAATTGTGGAAGAAGGCAAGGCGCTGACGGTTTGTCCCCTGTCGAATTTGAAACTTAAGGTGGTGAAAGATATGAGAAATCACCCCTTGAAAAAGATGCTCGACCAAGGAATGAAAGCCACCGTAAATTCCGACGACCCCGCATATTTCGGCGGCTATATCAACGATAATTTTTTGGCCGTTCAAAAGGCTTTGAACCTGAGCAAGAATGAAATACGGACTTTGGCTCTAAACTCCATAGAAGCTTCTTTTATGGATGAAGACAAAAAGGAGTATTGGAAGAAAAAGATTTTGGAGTTTGAATAGCAATCTTACAGCTTAGTCTTCAAGCCTTTCCCTAACCAAATCTCGGTCAACGGTAAGTCTGGCTTTCAGCTCGTTAATATCGTTAAAGGCTTTCTCGGGACGAATTCTATCTACAATTTCCACAGTAAGCACCTCGCCGTAAATGTATTTATCGAAGTCAAGGATATGCACTTCAATGGTGCGTTCACGCGACTTAAAAGTAGGTTTAAAGCCTATGTTCAACATGCCGTCGAGCCACTTTAACTTGTATTTCACCTTAACGGCGTAAACTCCGTCGGCGGGCAACATTTTCAGACTGTTGCGCAACAGCAGGTTAGCCGTGGGAAAGCCAAGGGTGCGTCCCAACTTGTTGCCGTGAATGACGGTGCCGGAGAAACCGTAGCGGTAGCCCAAAAGATGATTTGCCGTCAGTATATCGCCTTCGCTCAGCGCCTTACGTATCTTTGTGGAACTCACGGCCACATTTTCCACGTCCTGTTCGGGAATGCGTTCGACGGCTATGTTATGCCTCCTTAAAAGTATGGCCACATCTTCCTCTTTGTGGCCGTTGCGTCTGCCGAAATGATGGTCGTAGCCTATGACCATGGCCTTCACGTTCAACTTCTCCTGTAAATATTTTCGTATGAAATCCTCGGCACTGAGCAAGGAAAACTCGTAAGTGAAAGGCAGAAAAAAGAGGTAATCCACACCCATTTTATTAAGCCGTGTTATCTTTTCTTCTCTGATTGTCAGAAGTTTAAGACCCTTTATGTTTTTTTGTAACACAAGGCGCGGGTGCGGCTCGAAAGTTATCACAACAGATTTTGTATTAAGTCTTTTGGCGGTATCGATAAGCCTGTTAATCACTACTTTATGACCACAATGCACCCCGTCGAAGGTGCCGATGGTGGCAACACACTCGTCAATCTTTAAACCTTCTATGGAGTTGAAAACTTTCAAAATATAATTTGTCTATGGGTTTAGGCTCAATAATTTTCAAAGAAAAAAGCGATGGTTATCCTTTCAAAATTTCGTTAAGCACATCGGTGGCCAAGCTACTGGCGCCGATACGGAAATAGTTGTTGTTCATCCACTTATAGCCAAGCACTTTTTCCAAAACCAAGAGATAATTCAAGGCGTCGGAGGCTTTACGTATTCCTCCCGCTGGCTTTATTCCTATCATTTCGCCGGTGCGCTCGTGATGGTCTTTTACGGCCAAAAGCATGGCATAGAAAGCCTCGAGAGTGGCGGCTGCGGGAATTTTTCCCGTGGATGTCTTCACAAAATCGGCACCCGCGTTAATGGCGATCTCGGCAGCATGACGCACCGCCGACAAGCTCGGCAGCTCACCGGTTTCGAGTATGACTTTAAGATGAGCCCCGCCGCAGGCTTTTTTTATTGCGGCTATCTCGTTGAAAACGAATTCGTAATCGCCTTCGAGATATTTTCCGCGGCTGATTACCATATCAATTTCGTCGGCACCTTGCCGCACAGCGTATTCCACTTCGGAAACCCTGATTTCCAAGGGCGACTGTCCGCTTGGAAATGCTCCCGCCACTACCGCCACGTGTATGCCGGTGTTTTTCAGATGCGCTTTGGCTTGGGCGGCAAAAGGAGGATAGAAGCACACGGCTGCCACATTGGGTATATCGGGGCCGTTGTTTTTAAACTGTCGTGCCGTGCGACAAACGCTTTCTATCTTTTTGGCATTGTCGGAGCCCTCCAGAGAGGTAAGGTCTATACAGTTGAGTATCAGTCGTAAAGCCTCTCCCCTTGTCAGCTTGTCGAAATCTTGCTTGAGGATGCCTTCGAGCTCTTTTTGTACAAAGCTCTCGTCAATATTTTTCAAAGCGGGTATGCTCATTTTTCAATATCTTTAATCATCGAATAAATTCTTTCCCAGCGTTGGTCGTCCATCTTGGCGCCAACAACTTCTATGACATTGCCTGCCACTACCGAGCCGATGGCCGCGCACTTGTCGAAAGGCAAACCCTTGGACATGCCGTAGATAAAGCCCGAAGCGTAAAGGTCGCCGGCGCCGGTGGTGTCGATGCTTTCGGCTTTTATGACTCCGGCTTTGTAAACCTTGCCGTCGCTTTTTACCATTGAGCCGCTTTTGCCCGTCTTAACCACCGCAATATCAACGGTTTGAGCTATTTCTTCCAGGGCGGTGGCAGGCTCCTTACCGGTGAAAGCTTTTGCCTCCTCTTCGTTGGCAAAAAGAATGTCAACCTTGGAAGATATTTTCTTTAGGAAATCCAAATTGGCCTCCACCACGTTGTAAGATGCCAAATCGATGCTCACCTTGCAGCCGGCTTTTTTGGCAAGGTCGATGGCTTTTTCAATAAGTTCGTAATTTTGAACCAGATAGCCTTCGATGTGGAAAACATCATAGCCTTTAAAAATATTTTCACTAAGGTTTTCGGCACTCAGCTCCACGGCGGCACCGAGGTAGGTGGCAAAAGTGCGCTCGGCGTCGGGAGTAACGAGAGCCACGGCCAAGCCTGTGCGGGTTTCGCTGCGTGCCAATTTCGACACGGTTTTGTTTTTCAGCAAGTCGTTTTCGAAAAAATCTCCCATTTCATCGCGTCCTACCCTTCCGATAAAGGCCGTTTCCAAACCAAGACGGGCAAGGCCGTTGATGGTATTGGCGGCGGAACCTCCCGCAGCCATACTCTTTTCAAAGTTTGAAGAAGCTTCCATCACAGCATTGGCTGTGTCGAAATCCACAAGCTCCATGGAACCTTTTTTTAGTCCTACTTTGTCTAAAAATCCGTCGTTGTCAACCCTTGTCATTATGTCAACAAGGGCGTTTCCCATTCCCAATATTTTCATTTGCTTTATTATGTTATTAAATTGTTTTACAATAAGTTAATTAACAGTTTTTCTTGATTTCAGATAAAAAATCAAGCCTAAAATTATCATCGGTATAGAAAGCCACTGCCCCATATTCAAAAGCATATTCGACTCGAATGCTTCCTGATTGTTTTTTACAAATTCTACCAAAAAACGCACGCCGAAAACCATCATAAGAAAGAGCCCCACAATCATACCGCGGGGAGTATCTTTGCCCTTTTTCTTGTATAAAAACCACAATATCAAAAAGATAACAAAATACGAGAGCGACTCGTAAATTTGTGTCGGGTGGTGCGGCACAGTCTCCCGGTTGCGCTCGAAGATAAAACCCCAAGGCAGGTCGGTGGGATGGCCGTAAATCTCGGAGTTCATAAGGTTTCCCAGCCTGATAAAAGAAGCTGTAAGAGCCGTTGGCACGGCAATGCGGTCGAGCACCCAAAGGTAATTGCGTTTATATTTTTTCACGTATAAAATCAGCGCCAACAAAATTCCGATGGTGCCGCCGTGACTGGCCAAACCGCCGTGCCATACTTTTAGGATTTCGGCGGGATGCGAGAAATAATATTGCGGCTCGTAAAACAAAATATGCCCCAGCCGCGCACCGATAACGGCACCCAACAACACATAGATTGTCAGCTTGTCAACTTCCTCGGGGTCAAGCCCTTCGCGCTTGTAAAAACCCTGAACCATGTAATACGACACCAGAAAACCGAGGGCAAACAACAAGCCGTAATAGCGTATCTGCAGGCTTCCGATGTGAAAAATCGTAGGGTCAACATTCCAATGTATAAAACTCATAATTGCCATAGCGCAAAACTACGTTAAATTTTTTTTACGGCTTGCACCGATTAAAGTATTCCGGCGACGGATGAGTAGAGAAAAATTATGACGGTTGGGCAATAAGACATTACTACCCGCTCTATGAAAACCATATTTTTTCGTAGTGTTTGTATATTAATTGCAAAATAATTATTATTTTAGCGCCTTACAACCAATAACCGCATTCGATGAAAAAATTCATTACCTTTCTTCTTTTGTTTTTCTCTGTAGGCTCATCCGCTCAATTCCTGTTTTTTAACCGCTATTGCGATTCGAGCATAATTCAATTCATGACCTTGCATAACCACAACAACAAATTCTATATGGTCGCGGGAACACGGGAAATAATAGATATACCAAATAATCATAATCACAGGGTTATTATGAAATTTGATACGAGCGGAAATTTACTCAAAAAATTATCTTCCTCAAAAACAATCGGTTATAATATAAATATGAAGAGTGAAAATTTTGCATGGAACGATTCGGTTTTTTACAATTTTTATAAAGATAATAATGACAAATATTATCTGGCGGCATTTAATTATAATCTTGACACCCTTTGGAATGAATCAATAAAAGTCAATGATACGAGTTTTAATTTTGTTTCCATTGAAAATATTGAGATAATCGGATTATCTGAAAGGGAAGTTTTGCTGTTAATTTCCGGAGCAAAACATTCAAATTATTCTAATCTTACCCCATATATGGTTTACACAAAAGTAAAAGACTTTGGTAATTACAGAACAAAGCAGCAATTTATTACTAAAGAATTTGAAAATAAAAATAAACATACCTTACTTACAAGAGATTCTAATTTATTAGCTTATCAAAACGGGTTTTTAAAAAAATACAACACGGAAGGCGTATTGTTAGATTCTCTTTCGTTGCCTCTCATCACGCGCTATAATACTTACAACATAAAATATTACGATAATAATAAAATAGTCTTAGCCGGAATGGGCGATTCAGACATTGGCGATCCTTATGAGTTTAAAATTAATATGGCGATGATAGATTATAGCAAATGGAAGCTCCTTTGGCACAAAGTATATCCTATCGATCAGTCTTTGTTAGAATATACTCCGATTTATATAAATATCACAAGCGATAGTAATATCGTGTTTACAAGCAATTTGGAATATGGTAGATCACCGAATTACAATTCGAGAATAAGCGGTTTTCATTTAATTACCAATAGTTTGGGAGACAGCATAACCCTGTTTAAGGTTTATGACAGCCTTGATAATCATTATATTATCAACGATATTGATTTTATAGACAGCACCACTGTGGTTGGAATCGGTGTTCATAGTGACAATCCGTATAGTCATTACTGTTACACAAATGCTTTAATTTACAAAAGGAAGTTCTCAATTCCGCCGCCGGTTAAAAAAGAATCGCCGGAAATGGAGTTTCATTGGACCTTATATCCTAACCCCGGCTCCGATGAGGTTATATTGCAAGTTGAAAAGAACTTCGCCGATAAGATTGTAGATATAGAAATTTTCAATTACAACGGGAAACTAATAGCTAATTATCCTTCTTTTAAATTGGAAAACACCAATCGTTTTAAATTAAACAGGTTGTCATCGGGTGTTTATTTGTTTTCAATAACAATAGGAAGCGATAAATACACAAAACGACTGACGGTTTTATAAGAAAACCCTCTCCCCTGCCACTGCCATAAAAAAAACCCGGTAGTTTGGGGATTAAACCTACCGGGCAACGGATCCACGAGAATGATATATGTTGAATTTTTATTGATGACAAAGCTATGGCAAAACGCTCCGTTTGTCCATACCTTAAATAAGGTAATTTTAAGGTATTTTTGTGCTGTTTTTTTAATAAAAAGCTATCATAACCGTTAAGACAAATTATTTTTATTTGCCGGTTTTTTTAATTTTATCTTTCTGTAAATCAATTTATTAAAACAAAAAGCGGCTTGGTAAAATTTAAAAACTATTAAATTTCCGTTTAAAGGTCGTGAACTTGTTTTTGCTCAATTTTTTTAGCTATAAAAATACTGACTTCAAAAAGCCCAATCAGCGGCATTGCGACCAAAAATTGACTGATAATATCCGGCGGCGTCAGAACGGCGGCAAGGATGAAAAAGATAACATAGGACTGCTTGCGAAATGACCTGAGCGAAGCTGCCGTGACAATTCCTATTTTGGCAAGAAAGTAAATAATAACGGGCAACTCGAACACCACGCCGGTGGAGAGCGATATCATTACCACCGTGCGAATGTAGGAGCCCAGTCTTATCATGTTTTGTATGTCGTTGGACAACATATAGTTGGAAAGGAAGTTTATGGCCAAAGGCACAATAACGAAATAACCGAAGGCCACGCCGAGCAAAAAAAGGAAATTGGTAACAACCACAAAACCCTTTATGCCTTTTTTCTCCTTGGGTGTCAGTGCCGGCTTTATAAACAGCCACATCTCTGTCAGCAGATAGGGCATAGCCAATATTATGCCCGCCACAAAGGTTATCATCATATGATTTCGAAACTGTCCGGCAAGCTCGAAATTGGCGATGGGAAAGTCGTTGCGATTGATGCATAGCGACTCGGTATTAAACAAGTGCCCCAGTTGACAAAACATCCTGTTTGAAATAAAATCGGCGTTTTTGGGACCCAGAATCACCTGATTATAAATAAAATCCTTAAAGAAAAACGCGATTACCGAAAGCACCGTAACGGCAATAACGGAGCGCAAAATGGCATACCTGAGAACCTCAAGGTGGTCCCAGAAACCCATCTCCGCTTCAGCGTTTTTTTCAGGCTTTTTTACCATATTCTATTGCTTCTTCAGCTCTTTGGTGGGGTCAATCTTTTTAACTTCTTTTTTCACCTCGTCAATTTCTTCTTCGAAACTGTTGGCTGCCTTCTTAAATTCCTTCATGCCTTTACCCAAACCGCGCATAAGCTCCGGAATCTTTTTTCCGCCGAAGAGCAACAATACGACAATGAGGACAATAATAAATTCTTGACCTCCAATCATTCCCGTTAAAACCATTAAACTCGTCATAGCTTTATATTTTGTTGTTGCAAAAGTATAAAAAGAATTGAACGTTCGTGCCTGTTAGATGTTTCTTTTTAGGGAAAATAAAAAAAGGGAACCGGTTTTTTCCGACTCCCTTTTGTTTGTTTCTTTACCGTCCGTTTTCTATTGATTACTAATTATTTGCTATTACAGTCAATGTTGCAATAACAGCCATAGCAATCGCGTAGATGATGTACAGATAGTATTGTTTGATTTTTTGTACCATGGCTTTATGTTTTAAAAGTTATTAATTTTGATGTTGACTTTATAGCAATGTTGAATATAAGACGACAAAATGATGCAAATACTTGGTTATCACAACCATAATAATTTTTGTGACGGAGAAAAAAACCTTGATGAATACCTGCAAGAAGCTGTAAAACAAAGATTTACGGCCTTTGGTTTTTCTTCGCACGCCCCCTTTAATTTTTTTAACAAATGGAGCATTTCGGTAAAAAATTTAAACAAATACTCTTCGGAAATAGATTTTTATAAAACAAAATACGAGACAAATTTTGACCTTTGGAAAGCTCTGGAAATAGATTACGCTCCGGGATTTATCGAAAATTTCGACTTTTTCAGAGAAAAATACCGGCTCGATTACGTCATTGGCTCCATACATTACGTCGTTCATCCGCGAAACAAAAAATTGCTCTTCATCGACGGCGACAAAGAGAGATTCAAAGCCGGCGTTCATAAAATTTTCGGGGGAGATATCCGCTATGCGGTAGAAAGCTACTTTGCCCAAACCATGGAAATGATTTGTACTCAAAAACCGGATATCGCCGGTCATATCGATAAAATAATAATGAATGCTTCAGACAGCATTCTAATAAACGGTAACTATCCGCCTTGGTACGAAAACCTTGTGAAACAAGTCGTTAACGAAGCCGTTTCAAACAAAGTGATAATAGAGCTTAATATGAGAGGGCTTATAAAAAACAAGTGGCACAGCTCTTTTATCGACGAATATTTTCTTCCTTATTGTAATAAACAAGGTGCCAAATTCGTCGTAAGTACCGATGCCCACAAGCCGCAGGAAATAGCTTTGTTCTACGAAAAAGGCTTGCAAATGCTTTCCGCGGCAGGCATTAAAACTTTAATGCGATTTACCGGAAATAAATGGACGGAAGAGCCGTTTTGAATCCGGCAAAAGAAAATTTTACCGTAGATGCGAAATATTAGTTTACATTTGGCAATTAAAACCCATTTTATTTTTAATTCATATATTTATAAAACCATGAAAAAATACATTAAACTATTAACTCTCAGCGCATTACTTTTTACGCTTACCCTTTTTTCTTCTTGTTCAAAAGAAGACAACTCTTATTCGGTTATTCCCGAAAATGCTTCCATGGTGCTGATTTTCAACGGGAAAACTCTCTCGGCCAAAGCCGGCATAGAGAGTTTTGCAAAAACCAACACCTTTAACCTTATAAAATCGCAACTTTCGGAAGAAGATAAAGCCGACTTGGAAACCTTCGAGCCCGTTTTGGAAAACTCCGCCGAAAGCGGTATCGACTTGAAAAAAGATTATTTCTTTTTTACTTATAAAAAGGAAAACAAAAATTATTTTTCACTCTATTTCAACCTGAGTGATAAAACCAAATTTGAAGGCCTTCTTTCAAAAATCAACGAAAAGGACGGGCAAAAAACCGAAATTAAAAAAGACGGAGCCTTCAATTATATGTACCCCAATGAAGATTTGTTTTTTGTGTGGGACAATTCGCGCTTGCTGTTTTTAATAAGCGAAAACAACGACGAAAAAATCAATCTTAAAGAGGCGGAATCTCTTATGAATCAGAAAAATTCAGCCTCCATTAATTCCAAAAAAGATTTCGCCGATTTCAGCAAAAACATCAAGGATATCGCCCTTTGGTTTGACTATTCGGCTATTTTCGACAACCTGCCTCCAATGCAAAAAATGCTGCTTCAATCGAAAATGCCTTACGATATGACGGGCACGATAATCCTCTTGAATACCGACTTCCGCAAGGGTGAAATAGTGACAAACTACAACACCCTGCTTAATGAAGAAATGAAAAAAATGATGGAAGACAACAAAATCATCAAGGATAAATACAACACCGATTTGCTTAACATCGTTCCCGAAAAAACCTTTGCCGACCTGTCTTTCGCATTCGATTTTCTGAACTATTACAAAATGATGATGGATATGATGTCCGATAATCAAACTAATACCGAAATGTTTGAAAACCAATTCAAAGAACAGACGGGAATGAGCATCGACCAAGCTTTGGCCGATTTTTCGGGTGAGGTTTCCGTCAACATTCACAAAATAGAAATGAAGGAAGTACAAAAAATCGATAATATGGCTTATTATCAAGCAGGTGCTCCCGAAGGCCAACGAGACAAATTCACGAAAACCGTTAGCGAGCCCGTGGTTTATTATTCCGTTGCCCTGAAAATGAACAGCGATAAGTTGTTTAATATGATTGTGCAACAGGCCGGTCAGGCAATCGAGAAGATTGACAACTTTTATAAAATATCGACAGGTGATTTCACAAACTATTTCGGACTGTTCGACAACAAGGTGCTCTTTACCAACGACTCGATGCTGATACGTGACGCTTCGGACGGAAAACTCGACGATAAAAGTTTGGAAAACAGCCAAATAGCCTCTAATCTTAAGAGTTTCCCTGCTTATTTGTTAATCAATTTGGATTTGGATTCCTATCCCCAAGCCGTTAAAAAATTCATCGAAGAAAATATGGATAACGAAGGGGAATCCGCTGCCGTTTTCGACCTGCTCTCCGTTTACAAGACCTTGGAAATGAAACCCAAAAGCAATACGGAAGCCGACCTTATCATCAAGCTTAAAGACGACAGCAAAAACAGCCTCGAGGTGATTTTAAACAGCTTCGACAGAAACATCCAGGCGATAAACGATTAAAAAAGATTTTTTGCACCGGTAAAACTGCCGCAATGATTAATTGCGGCGGTTTTACCCTGCTGAAAAACCCAAAAACACAAATGAAAATAACTCTCGAAAAGCTAATCCCGCACCCTTTGGTAGAGAATTACAAGCACGATTCCGACCTTTGGCTAAAGGAAAAAATCGAGTTCGACCGAGGCGGCATTAACCTTATATCATCGCAGTCGGGAAGGGGCAAAACATCTTTGTTGTCAATACTTTACGGCATACGTAAGGACTACAACGGCAGGGTGTTTTTCGACGACGAGGACATCGCCTTTTTCGACAGGAACAAATGGGTGGACCTGCGCCGGAATAAGATAGCCATGGTATTCCAAGGGCTTGAGCTTTTCGATATGCTGAGCGTAAGCGAAAATATCGAAATTAAAAACAGGCTGGGCGCCCGCTATTCGGAAGAATTAATAATGGACATGGCCCGGCGTCTCGACATAGCACAACTGTGGGACAAGAAAGTGGGTAAAATATCTTTCGGCCAAAAGCAAAGGGTAGCGATTATCAGAGCCTTGTGCCAAGCTTTCGAGGTGCTTTTGCTCGACGAGCCCTTCAGCCACCTCGATGAAGAAAACAGTGCAAAAGCCTTTGATTTGATTAAAGAAAAAGCCGATGAAAACAAGGCTGCCATTATTTTAACAAGCCTGAATGACAGCTCCTTAGCGCAGAATACAAAAACCTTTGAAATATAAATCGATAATGAATAAATCCATTTTAAAACTATTATGGAGTAAAAATAAAAAAAGCTCTGTTTTTTTAGCCTCAATAGGGCTATTCATCGGGTTTTTTGTGGTGTTGATATCAATAAATTTATATTTCATTTTAACAAACACAATCAATAAAGACGAAACATTATTTTCCAAGGATTACATAGTGATAAACAAAAAAATATCGCTGCTTAACACCATAAAACTAAGCAATTCGGATTTTACCGGAAAAGAGCTTGAGGAATTGAAAAAGCAGCCCTTTGTAAAAAGTTTCGCTCCCTTTGTATCAAACACTTTTAAAATTGGAGCATATACGGAAGCTACAAAGGATATCCCCGGTTTTTACACCGAACTGTTTTTTCAGTCGGTTCCCGATAAATACCTGAACATCAAAGACAAGCGCTGGCATTGGGAAAGGGGACAAGAAGAGATTCCTATTATTTTTCCGGGTGATTACCTGAAATTATACAACTTCGGTTTTGCAAAAAGTCAGGGCTTGCCGCAAATTTCGGCCTCCACAATCAGCAAAGTTTCCTTTACCGTGAGGGTGAAAGGACAAGGCTTTACGGACAACTACAGGGCACGCATAATAGGCCTCACCGATAAAATCAACTCCATTCTCGTGCCTCAAAGTTTTATGGATTTTGCAAACAAAAAATACGGCAATCCCGCACAGGCGGCAAAAACTTCAATGGTGTTGATAGAAGCCGCCAACCCTTCGGACCCGGCCATCTTCAGCTATCTCAAAGAGCACAATTACGAAACCAACACCGAAAAAATAAAAAACAGCAAAAGCACGGTTTTTCTGAAAATGTTATTTGGCATTTTAAGTGGTTTCGGCCTTGTAATCATTTTATTATCAATGCTTTTGTTTGTGCTGAGTTTCAATTTGATTGTGGTGAAATCCACCGGCGAAATACGAAAGCTCTTGCTGGCGGGCTACCACTACAAGCAAATTTTGAAATATTACGCCCTTATTCTATTGCTCATCATAGCGGCTCTCGATATAGCGGCATTATTTGCAACACAAATTACGGTAAATCAAATCGTTATCCGGATTTCAGACTCCGGTTTCGCTGCCTCCTCCCCCACCCTTTCCCTTATCGTTTTGCCGGCATTCATTCTCTCGCTATTCATCTACGGCGTAAACATAGTTTCGCTTGCCTTGCAATTAAAAAGAATTAACTAATTTCTGAAAGGTAATAATGTAATTTTGCCTCTATGGAATCCCAATACAAACGCTTGATTAACAATATTGAATCTTTTGTCAGAAAGTATTATGTTAACCTTCTGATAAGAGGCGCTTTATACACCACGGCCATCACCTTGGGTGTTTTCCTTGTAATCGACCTGCTTGAATATTTTCTTTATCTGCCCGGGCGCGTAAAACTTGTCATTGTATTGCTTTACCTTCTCGTTAGCGCCTTTACCATAGTTTATTTCATCCTGATACCTCTGCTGCGACTCTTCGGGGTAATTCCTAAAATCTCGCACGAAAAGGCAGCACTGATAATAGGTATGCACTTTCCGGAAATACAAGATAAACTCCTGAATACCATTCAGTTATTCGAACAAAAAAAAGCCGGAACGGATAAAGTCAGCCTAAAACTTTTGAATGCTTCCATAGAGCAAAGAGCTATGAAATTGAGCCCTTTCAAATTCGGCAAGGCCGTTAATTTTTACGTCAATAAAAAATATCTGAAATGGGCAATGCCTCCGCTTCTCATCATTTTGGTTTTGATAATTTCGGCTCCCAAAACCATAATAAACCCAACGGAAAGGTTTATCAACTATGACTCGACATATTATCCGCCGCCACCCTTCAAATTTGTGCTTGTCAATAAAGATTTGAGCGTCAAAGAGGGTGACGATTTTCAGGTGCGGCTCAAAATAAAAGGAGAGACGATACCCGAAAATGTTTCAATAAATGTGGGCGGTTTCGATTATCTGATGAAGAAAGAATCGACCGTGGAATTTGGCCACATCCTGAGAAAAGTTACGCAACCTGTTGATTTTTACTTTGTTTCGGGAAAATATCGCAGCCCCGTTTATAGCCTTAAGATGCTCAACAGCCCGAAGATTTTAAAAATAGCGGTGCAGGTTGTATATCCTGCCTATTTACATAAAAAGCCTGAAGAGCTGAGAAACCTTACCGACCTTAGCATACCCGAAGGCAGCGATTTGTCTTTCGACATTGCCACAAAACACGTTGCCGGCATCGATGTGCTCGTCTTCGATAAAAAACTTGCTTCCATCACCCCGGCATCGGGAGGAAGATTTTTGTTTTCAAGAAAAAAAATAAGAAAATCAGCTGATTATCAATTTGTTCCAAAAAATAAAGAAGTTAAGGTTTTCGACACGCTCAATTATCACCTCGAAATAATCAAGGATGAATTTCCGCAAATCAGAGTAAGCGAATTTACCGACAGCGTTTTCGAAAAAAGGAAGTTTTTCAAAGGACTAATCAAAGACGACCACGGCTTCACGGCCTTATATTTCACGGTAAAATATAAAAACAAAAGCGGTAGAGATACTATTTCGAAGGCCCGGATTTCTTTTTCTCACGGTGTTCAAAGCCAGGATTTTCTTTATTCCGTCGATTTGGCTAAAATACCGTATTTGCCCGGCAGCGCCATAACGTATTATTTTACCGTTTTTGATAACGACGGAGTAAACGGACCGAAAAGCAGTGATTCGCGACGTTTTTCGGTGCTGACAAAAACCCGCGAAGAGGAGATAAATTCCATTGAAAAAGATGAAGAAAACATACGTGAATCCGTAGATTCAAAAGTGAAAAAGGCGCAAGAGCTAAGCCGGGCTTTGGAGCGGATGAGCAACAAACTAAGAGAAAAGAAAAACATTACCTGGGAAGATAAAAAGCAAATCAAGGAGATTCTAAAAAAATACAAAGAGCTGGAAAAAAGCATTGAAAAAGAGCGTATCACACAGCAAATCAATAATTTAAAACGCAACGAAGTCGATAAGGAAAGTGAAGACATACGCAAAAAGCAAGAGCAACTCAACAAGCTGATGGAGGAGCTGATGACTCCCGAGATGAAAAAGCTTATGGAGGAGATGCGCAAAATGATGGAAAAGAATGTAAAAAAAGAAGATGTGGAAAAAGCCCTCGAAAAAATGAAATTCGACAGCGACTACCTCAAGGAGCAGCTCGACAGGGATTTGGAAATAATGAAACAGCTGAAGTTTGACCAAAAACTGCAACAAGCCATAGACAAAATCGAGGAATTGCAAAAAGCACAGAAGAAACTAACGGAAGAAAGCAAGGAAAAGAACGCCGATGCCGAAAAGTTAAAGGCGCGCCAAGACAGTTTGAACAAAGAGTTCGAAAAATTTGAAAAGATGATGAAAGAGGCTCGCAAAGCCAATGAGGAATTGGAAAAACCCAACACCTTGGAAGACACCAAACAAGAGGAGAGCGAGATAAAACAAGAAATGCGGAAGAGCAGCGAAAGTCTATCGAAAGGCAAGAAAAAATCTGCGGGAAAGAGTCAGCAAAATGCCGCCGCAAAGATGAAACAACTGTCGGAAAAGCTTCAGGAAATGCAGGAAGCCATGCAGTCGGAGGGCAACTCCGAAGACATTAACAATTTGGAAAACATCCTACAGAACTTGGTTGAAATATCTTTTAATCAGGAAAGGCTGATGAAAAAGGTTAAAGTGACCTCAAATCGCGACCCGCAGTTTCCCAAATTTGTTGAAGAGCAAAAAAACATTTCCAACGATTTGTCCATGGTGGAGGACTCGCTTCGCAAACTCTCGCGCAGAAACCCCTCGGTTTCGCCCTTTATAAACCGCGAGATAAAAAACATACAACGGCATTCGGAAAAAACCTTTCGGGAACTCAAAGACATGAACACCATAGCTCCCGCAAGTGCTCGTCAAATGAACAAAGCAGCAGCAGATCAACAATTTATAATGACCTCCGTAAACAATTTGGCGTTAATGCTTAGCGAGGCGCTGGACCAAATAAAAAAGCAGCAAATGCAAAAAAGCGGCAAGGGCTCTTGCAACAAACCAAAGCCGGGGCAGGGGGGAAGCATGAAAAGCATAAGACAAATGCAACAAGCGCTGCAAAAGCAGATGGAGCAGATGAAAAAACAAATGGAAAAGGGCGGCATGTCGCAGGGGAAAAACGGAAAACAGGCTCAAAACGGCGAAAAAATGAGTGAGGAATTTTCAAAAATGGCGGCACAACAAGAAGCAATACGCCGCAAGCTGCAACAATACCGGGAGCAACTGGCCAAAGAGGGCAAGTTGAAACAGGCAGGCAAGCTTGGTAAAATTGGAGATCAAATGGAAAAAAACGAAACGGATTTGGTTAATAAAATCCTCACTGCCGAGAGCCTTATGCGCCAAAAAGAAATACTCACAAGGCTTTTGGAATCGGAAAAAGCGGAGCGCGAACAAAAGCAAAAAGAAGAACGCAAAAGCGAGGTTGGAAAAAATCGAAAAAACAGTAACAAAAATTTGTTTTTAAAGTATAAAGAGCAACGTTCGGAAGACATGGAATTGCTCAGGTCTATCCCTGCGGAACTCAAACCTTTTTACAAAAAGCTGGTTGAGAGTTATTTCAGTAATTAATTTTTATAAATTTGCAGTTTTCAGTATAATTTGAGGTATATGAATAAGGGGAAACAAAAATTGTCGTTAATATGCGACGGAGTGGAGGTTAACAAGATAGAGTCTTTCGTGGACTCCGTATGCGAAGAATATAACGTTTACAACAACTATTTCGGAAACATGGTGATTTCGCTTGTGAGTATTCACGACGAATGCCGAAGGCGAAAGGGCGACGAGGCCAAGATGGACTTAGAGTTTTTCAGCGACTCGAAAGGCTTGAATTTTCGGGTTGACCCCCACAATGAAAAAATGATTGACGAGGCTGAAAACGCCCTCAAAGACGAAAACATTTTGTTGAGCGACAACAATTTCAACTGGCTCTTCCTGATTAAAAAATTGTGCGACGAGTTATACATTGAGCGCTCCAATTTCATTTTGGAATATGACGTTGCAAGCATCAATCGCGACTTGGCCGCCTCTCGAGTAAGCAGCCTCAGAGCATATTTCAAAGGCGAAAAAATTGAAGACAATTACAAATACAATTGAAAACCTTTAACTTTTTCAGCGAAGACACGCCTTTCGTTTTAAAGAAAAAAAGGCTGTGCAAAGAGTGGCTCGACAGGGCTGCTAAAGAAGAAAAAGTCACCGTATCGGCTATCAATTACATTTTTTGCTCCGACGAATACCTCCTTCAAATCAACAGGCAATACCTCAACCACGACTATCTCACCGATGTGATTACCTTTCCATACAGCGAAAAACCGGCAGCTTTGGAATCCGATATTTTCATAAGCGTTGACCGCTGTCGCGAGAATGCCAAAACTTACGATGTGAGGGCAGAGGAAGAAATCCACAGGGTAATGATTCATGGCTTTTTGCACCTTTGCGGCTATGACGACAAGACTCCGGAAGAAAAAAAGCTGATGTCGCAAAAAGAGGATTATTACCTATCTTTGCGCCCTGCAAAACTGAAAGAGGTTTAGGCCTAATAAATTTACATTCAGTATTTTAAATGCATTATTTCACGTGAAACAAAAAGATGTTTGATAAATACGATATAATAGTTGTCGGCGGAGGACACGCCGGAAGCGAGGCGGCAGCTGCAGCGGCAAATCTGGGCTCAAAAGTCCTGTTGGTAACGCTAAGCAGGGCAACCATATCGCAGATGTCGTGTAATCCCGCAATGGGAGGTATAGCCAAGGGGCAAATCGTCAGAGAAATAGATGCCCTCGGAGGCCTGTCGGGGATAGTAACAGATAAAACCATGATTCAATTCCGGATGCTTAACCTCTCAAAAGGACCGGCCATGTGGAGTCCGAGGGCACAAAGCGACAGAAGGCTTTTCAGCATGGAATGGTTGCGACAACTGGAAGCAATACCGAATCTGGATTTTTGGGAAGACATGGTTACGGGGCTGATGATTGAAGGTGATCGCGTAACCGGTGTTTCTACACGCATGGGAATAGAAATAAAGGCAAAAGCCGTGATTTTGACAAACGGAACCTTTCTGAACGGCAAAATATTTATAGGAGAAAAGAGCTTTTCGGGCGGCAGGATAGGAGAGAATGCCGCCTACGGCATAACGGAGCAACTCAAATCTCTCGGCTTTGAAGCCGACAGGATGAAAACCGGCACGCCGGTAAGAGTTGACGGACGCAGCCTTGACTACTCAAAGATGACAGAACAGAAGGGCGACGAAGACCCCGGGAAATTTTCCTTTTCAGATACTCTGCCACTAAAAAAGCAAAGAAGCTGCTATTTAACCTATACAAATGATGCTGTTCATGACATATTGAGGACAGGCTTCGACAAATCGCCGTTATTTATCGGCAGAATAGAAGGAATTGGTCCAAGATATTGTCCTTCGATTGAAGATAAAATAGAGCGCTTCAGCGACAAAAACAAACATCAGCTCTTCATTGAACCCGAAGGTTGGGACACGCATGAGGTTTATGTTAACGGCTTCTCTTCGAGCTTGCCTGAAGATGTACAGTTTAAAGCCTTGAGATTAATCCCCGGCTTTGAAAAAGCCAAAATATTCCGCCCGGGATATGCCATTGAGTATGACTATTTTCCGCCGACTCAATTGAAATACACCTTGGAAACCAAGGCCTTTGAAAATCTATATTTCGCAGGTCAGATAAACGGCACAACAGGCTACGAAGAAGCTGCCGCTCAGGGAATTATGGCCGGAATAAATGCTCATTTGAAAATAACGGAAAAAGAACCCTTCATCTTAAAAAGGTCTGATGCTTACATAGGTGTTTTGATTGACGATCTGATAACCAAAGGCACCGACGAGCCTTATCGTATGTTTACTTCGCGAGCCGAATTCAGAACCTTGCTCAGACAAGATAATGCCGACATTAGACTAACGCCCGGCTCTTGGAAAATAGGTTTGGCTTCGGACGAAAGAATGAGAAAAACGGAAGAAAAATATAATGCCGTTGAAAAACTTTCGGCGTTTTTAGCCAAAGAAAGTGTTACCCCTTTTGAGATAGAAAATTATTTGAAAACCATAAATTCTTCACCTTTGAAACAAAAGGTTAAAATGGCTTCCGTTTTGCTTCGCCCGGGGGTTAAATTAAAACGAATGATTGAGGAATTGCCTCGACTTCAGTCTTTTGTGCTTGATGAGTTGAAGGCCGACAGGGAAGTTATTGAAGAGGCGGAAATTGTGGTCAAATATAAAACATATATCGAAAAGGAACAGGCCAACGCCTTACGTCTCGACAAGTTCGAAAACGTGAAACTGCCCGATGATTTCGACTACATGCAAATAAAAGCCATTTCATACGAAGGCAGGGAAAAGCTGAACAAACTTAAACCTGCCACCATCGGACAAGCATCCCGTATCAGCGGCATCTCTCCGGCGGACATTTCAATCTTGCTGATTTACCTCGACAAAAATTGATTTTTCGGAAAAACGCTTATTTTTTCGATTTAAGGGCTTTTTAGTGCCCTGTGGTATAATGTGTCGATTTTTCCAAAAAATGCTCGTATTTTTCGTTTTTTGAGCTCAAATTTTTGGCGATTTATTGCACTGAATATCAATGTTTTGTTGGCTTTTTTCTGTTAGAGGCATTAAATTGGAAGGAAAAATAAAGATTTTATACGCAAAAATTATTTGCATACTTTTGTTTTTCGGTGACTGCCCGTAAAGGAGTCGAAACACAAATTTGGTTTTTATGAAGAAGATATCCGGAAATATTTACCTGTGGTTAGCTGCCTTGTTTTTGATTCTTTATTTTACTTATTCTTCTTTTTTGGATTTTTCCTTGGGCAAATCTTTTTGGGTAAAAAAAATAAACAAAACCGTTTCGCGGGTGGAGCACATTTTCGATTCTTTTGATTATTCATCGCTAAAATTTGAAAATCGGGATAAGCTGAAAACAGGTTTTGTTGTTTTTAAAAACGACACTGTTTTTTACTGGAATACCAACAAATACCCCGGTTTACAAATTTCTAAAAGAGCGAAAAACACAATAGCCTTGGTGAGAGATTCATCGGGTTATTTTTTGGAGAAAACCATAAGACGAGGCGGGAAAAACATTATGCTTTTTTATAAAATAAAGAACAATTATCCCTTTGAAAACGAATATCTTAAAAATAATTTTGTAAAAGAGACAGGCCTGCCCGACGGTATAGAATTTACTAAGAAAAAGACAAAGTTTCCTGTTTTCGACAAGGAAGGAAATGTGCTTTCTTACCTCGAATTTAAGGTGCGTCCACCCACCGAATATAATACGGGTTTATTGGTTTTCTTGGTGTTTGCGTTTTTCCTGTTTTTTTTCACGGGTCTTTACAAACATCTGAAAGCCTTTAATTTAGGTCCGGTAGCGCGAAGGGTGATTCTATATGTGACTATCTTTTTGACGTTCTTTTTATTCAATCTAAGTCCCGCCTTTTCCTTTCTAAAAACATCAGTGCTGTTTCAACCTGAATCCTTCGCATACACAGCCTTTTTTTCATCACTTTTAAGCTTGATTTCCTTCTTGTTTTTTGTGTTTTTAATATTGTTTTTCGAGTATTTGGAAATAAAAGAGAAAGGCAATACCGGAGTAAAGCCCTCATTATTCCTCGTTTCGATTTTGTTTTTTGCCGACGCCTTGGTTTTCGCCTTTTCCATAAAAATTTTAAAAATATTAAGCTTCAACACAGCTGCCGACATCAATTTATCCAACATCCCGGGCCTATCGGAAATAGGCATAGCAAGCATTGGCGCCTTGTTAATAATAATAATCAATTACCTGATTTTCAA
>CAZPGC010000009.1:27751-29573 GCA_964585875.1 uncultured Prolixibacteraceae bacterium
TGGTGAATTTCAATAAGAAAAAGGAAGAAAACAAAAGAAAAATCCTCATACAAACCATAGCGATAAATCAAGACCCCGAGGTGGAATTCCTTTTCGGCGGCATTGAGTCAAGAATTTACCGGGATTCGACGCTTGTAAAACTCATTAAAAAAGAGTGGATTAACAACGATGCCGTCTCAAATTATATCCTCGAAAAATATTTTAAGAACAATAAGCATTGGTCGCGTTACGATTTTCAGATTACGGTGTGCGACAAACAAACAAACCTTCTGATTAAGCCTTCGAATCTTGAAATTTCCTGTTCCGATTATTTTTATAAAAATCTGATTTCGAGAGGGTACATAACCTCCGATAAAAACCTCTACCGCTTGGAATACGGGTCGGGGCAGATAAATTATCTCGGTTTGTTAAGGTTTTATTTCGGAGAAAAGGATGTGTTTACAATTTACGTCGAAATTAATTCTAAGATCAAGCGTAAAGGCTTTACCAAATTATTGAGTCCCAAAGGTTTCGACCCATTTGAAAAGGTAAGAGGATATTCTCTTGCCAAGTACGAAAACGGCAATCTCGTAGAAAATTACGGCGATTTTTCTTACCGCTATTCATATACCGACAGTTTGAAAAAAGGAAGCATGGTGTTTTTCGACGAAGGAGGATTCAACCATCTTCTTTACAAATTGAATGACAAGGAATTATATATGCTGAGCAAACCGGTCAAGAGTTTTCTGAACAAGACCGCTCCCTTTGCCTACCTATTTATTCTGGTAATTTTATTGACAATTCTCTTTATAATCATATTTAATCGAGGCCTCAATATTTGGAAAGCGCCCGAAAGTTTTTCGTTCAGGTTGCAAATAGGCTTTATAGTTCTTTTGGCCTTTTCGCTTATGATAATTGCCGTTATTTCAACGGTTTACATTAAAAAGTTAAACTATAAAAAGGATGAAAGAGCTTTGAAAAAAACGGCTTTTTCGTTACAAACCGAATTTGAACACCAACTTTCCGTCAGCACATACCGGCATGAAAACATGGTAGATTTTCTGAACACTTTGTCAAATAAGTTTTCCAAAATTTTCAATACCGACATCAATTTATACGATTTAAACGGAGATTTGATTGCCACGACAAAGCCCGAACTTTACGAATATCATCTTCTCAGCAAGAAAATATCACCGGTGGCGCTAGGCGAATTGCGCAAACAGAAGTACAGCTATTTCAATTTTAAAGAAAGCATCGGCAGCTTTGATTATTACTCGGCGTATATGCCATTTCACGATGCTTCAAACAAAATTGTGGCATATTTAAACCTTCCGTATTTCGCTCAGCAAGACCAACTTAGACGCGAAGTTTCCACTTTTGTCATGACCTTGATGAACGTTTACACCTTTATGATAGTTATTTCTTTGCTCGCCATCTTGTTACTGTCGAACTATGTAATCAGGCCCTTACGCATGATAAAAGAAAGGATGAGAAAAATAAAGGTGGGCAAGGAAAACGAATATATAATTTGGAAGAGGAAAGACGAGATTGGGCAATTGGTGGAGCAATACAACAGAATGGTTGACGAGCTGGCCGAGAGCGCCGAAATTTTGGCCAAGTCGGAAAGAGAATCGGCGTGGCAACAGATGGCGCGGCAGGTGGCTCACGAAATCAAAAATCCGCTGACACCCATGAAGTTAAGCGTACAATATCTTCTAAAGGCAATAGACGAAGGAGAAGAAAACGTAAAAGAACGAATTACCAAACTCAGCAAAACGCTAATAGAGCAAATAGACACCCTGGCGGCCATAGCAACTGCTTTTTCCGACTTTGCAAAGATGCC
>CAZPGC010000009.1:29673-34647 GCA_964585875.1 uncultured Prolixibacteraceae bacterium
TCTGTTCGCGACAACGGGGCCGGCATTCCTGTTCAAGAGCGCGATAAAATATTCCGCCCGAACTTTACCACAAAAAGCGGAGGAATGGGGCTGGGGCTGGCTATGGTGCGAAATATTATTATTGGAAATTCGGGGTCAATAGACTTCGAATCGCAAGAAAACAAAGGAACGGTTTTTTATATTTATTTGCCGATAAAAGACAATGAGTAAGATAGTTAAGTTCGACACAAGCAACAAAAAACTGCACGAGACTGCGATGGAAATTCGCAAAAAAGTTTTTGTGGAAGAGCAAAAAGTGGATATCTCTTTGGAAATAGAAAACGAAGACCTTTGCACGCATTTTCTACTGTATTATCGCCGAAAACCGGTGGCGACGGCCCGATACCGCACCACCGAAAAAGGAATAAAGCTGGAGCGTTTTGCCATGCTGAAAGAATATCGGGGAAAGGGTTTGGGTAACGATTTGCTCAGGTTTGTTTTAAATGATGCCCGCAAAAAAAACGGAAAAATATATCTCAACGCTCAATCGCAAGTTACGGGCTATTATGCAAAATTCGGCTTTGTGATAAAAGGGGAGCCTTTTTTTGAAGCGGGCATTGAGCATTATTTGATGGAATACAAAGCCGTAAACAAGCTCGACAAAGCTTTGGAAAAGGCAATTTGCCGCCGCTGACAAGCCGCTATATTTTCTTTTTTCGCTTTCCTTTTTTGGGAAAAAGAAAAAATTCTGTTTTCGCTAACATATTAAATAGCCGTCCGATAGCATCTTTTTTCACGTGAAACACTCTTTATACGGCATTTTTTGTCCACCACTTGACATGGACTTTTTCGATGTTTTACATTTGTTTCAACAATATTAATTGAATTCGCCGGGAAACTAATCCCAATGAAATTAAAAGTTCTTTCCAAATAACATTAAGTTCCCAATTCCCACCAAATCATAGGTTAATTTGTTTGTCATTTGCTTGCATAAACCCTCGGAGCCCTCCGGGGGTTTATTGTTTTCACATTATTTTGGTCACCTTAGAAACAAGAAAATTATATTTTTGCGCAAAGCTTTAAACCATGAGAAAACATTTGATATTGATTTTTGCATCCTTTTTTACATTAGCACTTCTATGCGGCTCCTGCTCCAAAAAAACATATTTGCCGCGCAAAAATAAAAAATCGGGTCACGGCTGCGGCTGCGGCAGTTTCGGGTATGTTCACCACAAAACAGCCGAGTATGAGTAAGGATATTTTCCGCGAAGGCCTTAAACCTTACCTGCCCGAAGAGAGCCTCGACACCATTGCCGAGTGGTTAAGCGATCTGGATTTGCATCTTACTTTGTGGGAGCATCGCGAGAGCAAGTTCGGAGATTTCAGAGCTCCGAGAAACCCTTTGGAGCCCGGGCGTATTTCGGTGAATAAAAGTTTGAATAAATATGCTTTTTTGATAACAATTGTGCATGAAATTTCGCACGCTGTTGTTTATTATCGTTGGGGGAGGAGCGTGAAACCTCACGGACGGGAGTGGAAAGACGACTACCGTAACCGTATGATGTTTTTTGCCTTGAATAATATTTTTCCCACGGATATAAGAATGGCGCTAATGCCAACGCTGATAAACCCTTCGGCTTCCACGGCAAGGGAAGGAGAGCTTATGAAGGTTTTGCGAAGATACGACGAAGGAAAAAATAAGGACAACAGGGTAACAATTGACGAGTTAAGCGAAGGTGATAGGTTTTTGGCTCATAACGGCAAGGTGTTTACGCTCGGCAAAAAAATAAGAACAAATTATTATTGCTACGACGAAAATAACGGCGACACTTATCGAGTATCGGGGCAGGCCCTTGTAACCAAGCTTTAGCGGCTTATAAAAAACGCCAATTACTCCATAAACCAACGTATCAATTTCTTTTTCAGGTCGTTATAAGGCGGGTACTTTATAAAAGGTTCAAACCAAACGGCTTTTTTTACCATGCTTTTCATATGGCTGAAGGTTTTAAAGCCCTCGTAATGGTGATAGGCTCCGATGCCGCTGTTTCCCACGCCGCCGAACGGTAGATTGGGATTGGCAAAATGGAAAATCGTGTCGTTGATTGCTCCGCCGCCAAAACTCAATTCATAGAGCACTTTTTCTTGTTTTTTCTTGGAGGAGGTAAAGACATAAAGCGCCAAAGGCTTTTCCATATTTTTCAATTTTGAGACGATTTTGTCGAAGTCCTCAAACTCCAAAACAGGCAAGAGCGGACCGAAAATTTCTTGTTTCATCACGTCCTCTTCAAAGGAAGAGGGAAACAACAGGGTGGGGGAGATATGCAATTTTCCGGGATAGTTGTCGCCTCCGTAATACACTGTGGATGAGTTCATTAAAACCATCAACCTATCGAAATTTTTACGGTTTATTATGGCGGTAAAAGCTTCAGACTCCTCCGGTTTTTCTCCGTAAATGCTTTTTATTTCATCGACCATTAATGCAAGCAGCTTTTCCCTCGCGGCAGCATGAACGAGTAAAAAATCGGGAGCGATGCAGGTTTGTCCCGCGTTCAAAAATTTACCCCAAACAATGCGTTTTGCAGCCATTTTCAGATTGGCATCATCGAAAACTATTGCAGGACTTTTGCCCCCAAGCTCAAGAGTAACGGGCGTTAGGTGCTTTGCCGCAGCCTGATAAACAATTTTACCCACATAAGGGCTTCCGGTAAAAAAGATATAGTCCCAACGCAGCGAAAGCAATTGTTGTGTTTCGGGTATTCCGCCTTCAACGACGGTGAAAAAGGCTTCGGCGAAGCTCGAATTGATAATATCGGCCATTGCGGCGGAGGAGTTAGGAGCTATTTCAGAGGGTTTCAAAACAACGGTGTTACCCGCCGCAATGGCAGCCACCACCGGAGACAGGCTGAGCAAATAGGGATAATTCCACGCCCCGACGACGAGCACTTGGCCGTAGGGCTCGGGATATATAAAACTACGCCCCGGCATATTTGCCAAATTTGTCTTTACAGGTTTTGGCGCCGCCCATTTGTCGAGTTTTTTTACAGCCGTTTTGATTTCTCCGTAGAGCGAGGCCAATTCGGTTTCGTAGGTCTCGAATTCCGACTTGCGAAAATCCCTGTAAACAGCATCGTAAAGTTTTTGTTCGTTCTGCTTCAGCAAGGATAAAAGTTTGCGTAACTGCCTCTTTCTGAAGTCAATATCCTTTGTTTTGTTTAAGGAAAAAAATTTCTTTTGACTTTTTAGTATTTGTTCAAGCGGTAAATTCATAAGCAACTAATTTGTGTAAAAATAACTGATTTTCGCTTTGATTTTACACCCTTTCGGGGAAAGGTCTTTTTACAAACGGGAAAAAATTTCAAGTAAAGGGAAAAGCTGATTTCCAAAAGCCAAAAATTAACTAAATTTGACGCGAATTTAAAGCACGCATTATGAAACGGATTCAAACCCTGACAACATTAGTCATAGCTATATTTATGTTTTTGGGTGTCAAAGCCCAAAGGCCTATTTCCGAGGAAGAATTGGCCGACCAAAAGGTATATACCGACTACGACAAGGCCATGAAAAAAGCCTCGGAAGTCTATATTCTCGACCTTTCGGGACAGGAGCTTACGGCCATACCCAAGAGTATAAACAGGATGAGAAAACTGCAGGTGTTGATACTCAGCAACAACCGTTTGGTAAACCTTAACCCGTCGGTTTACAAGTTGAAAAATCTGCAGGTGCTTGCCCTGGACAGCAACTACATAAAGCAGCTGCCGGCTGAAATAAGCAAACTCGCCAACCTCGAAGAGTTGTATTTGGGCTACAACAAACTCACAACGCTGCCGCAGGAGCTGAGTCAGATGGAAAGCCTCGAAACACTGAGCCTCAAAGGAATGCCCAAGCTGGATATGAATACGGTTTTCAGGCCGCTGTCGCAAATACCCACTCTGACGGCGCTGGATTTAAGCTACTGCGATTTCGACACAATACCGTGGCAAGTGGCTAATATTCAGACACTTCAAACCCTTAACCTCAGCGGTAATCCTTCTATGGAATGGGACACTTCTTTCAGGTTTTTGGCACAAACCAATACCATAGAAACGCTGATACTTTCCGATAATAAACTTCGCAGCCTTCCGCAGTCAATCGGCCTGCTCAATATGCTAAACACCGTTGATATAAGCGACAATCAGAAAATAAACATCAGCGAGGCCATAAACGCCCTCAAACCCCTTTACCGCCTGGAAGTACTCGACATCTCCAACTGCGGTTTAGACAGAATTCCCAAAGAAATAGGCGGCTTGAAAAACCTCACGGAGCTCTATGCGCATGACAACGAAATAGAAAAAATTTCTCCCAACATATCAAACCTCGACGAACTGGAAATCTTTAACTTACGTAATAATTCGCTCACGGAAATCGACGAAACTTTTTCCGATTTGCAAAACCTCGAGGAACTGTATCTTTACAACAACCCCATTAACTATGTAACCGAGGACATTAAGGATTTGAAAGACTTGAAAATCCTTGAATTGCCCTCTTCGACCTTAGAGAAAACATTGAAGAAAAACCTTAAAAAATGGTTACCCGACACTAAAATCATTTACAAAGACCCGCCAAAGAAGAAAAAATAAATAGGAAATAACAGCGTTTTAAGGAAGAGAAACACGGACAATATGAAAATAACGAGAATCTTGATTTTTATTCTTGCCCTCTCTGTACTACCGATGAGCGGGTGCAAGAAGTGGATTGTGAGACACAAGCAACGGAAGGAGCTTAGAGAATTGAAACAAAAACAGCGGGAAAAAGACCGGGAAAAGATGCAAAAATACCGTGACGCCGTTGAGCATCAGGCCTCAATACAAGACAAAAAGACCAAGAAAAGCATGAAAAAGCAATACCGCAAAGCCGATAGATATAATTCTCACAAAAGAGAATTTTTCCTAAAACGCTGGTTTAAAGGCGGTCATAAAAACAAAAAGAGGCGACTTAAAAAAGGCGGAGCCTGATGAG
>CAZPGC010000010.1:0-18471 GCA_964585875.1 uncultured Prolixibacteraceae bacterium
AATCCGCAAAATCCATAGCATCCGTGTTCCCCAAAATATCATCCGTGTTCCCCCCCCAAAGAAAAATAACAAGCAAGCAAAGCAAATCCCTGAAAATCATCCAATCACCTAGGCGAAGCAACACCTTCCCGTGTCCGCCTCACCCTTCCCTTAAAATTTTATCGAAAACATCACCGGCGGGCAGGGGAGCAACTACCGTCAACTTCTCTTTTTTCACCGGATGAACAAAAGATATCTCTCTCGCGTGCAAGCTGATAGAGCCTCCGGGATTGCTTCTGCCGGCTCCGTATTTCAAGTCACCCTTTATGGTGCACCCTATGTGTGCCAGCTGCACTCTTATTTGGTGGTGGCGTCCTGTAAGTAGTTCTATCTCAATAAGATGGTATTTCTTTCCCGAGGCTATTAATTTGTAATTCAGCTCGGCTTTTTTTGCCCCTTGTCTGCCTTCTTCCACCACATACGATTTGTTTTGCTTTTGGTTTTTCAGCAGCCAATCTGTCAAATGACCTTCGTTTTGCGGCGGTTTGTTTTCCGTTAGTGCAAGGTAAGTCTTGTGCAGTCCGCCTTCTTTTATCAGCTTGTTCATCCGCGACAGAGCCTTGGAAGTGCGTGCAAAAACCACCGCTCCGCTCACGGGTCTGTCGAGGCGGTGCACTACCCCCAAAAAGACCTCTCCGGGTTTGTTATATTTCTTTTTTATATACGCTTTCACCATCTCGGGCAAGGTTGTATCGCCGGTTTTATCGCCTTGCACAAGGTCGGAAGGGCGTTTGTTGACAACAATCAAATGGTTGTCTTCGTAGAGAATGTCGGGGCTAATGTCTCTCAATATTGTTCCCTCTCGTTTGGAAAGTCAACGGTTTTTACATCAGAGATATAAGTTTGCACAGCTCCCGAAATCTCCTCTTTGAGGTTGTGATAACGTCGCAAAAAGCGAGGCGAAAAATCTTGTGTGATGCCCAGCATATCGTGTAGCACCAGCACTTGACCGTCAACGCCGCTGCCGGCACCGATGCCCACCGTGGGAATGGTAAGGCTCTCCGTAACTTCGGCTGCCAACTTGGCCGGAATTTTTTCAAGGATAAGGCTGAAGCATCCCGCTTTTTCCAGTATCTTGGCATCTTTACGCAGCTGAGCAGCTTCTTCCTCCTTGGTAGCGCGCACCACATAGGTGCCGAATTTGTGAATCGATTGCGGCGTAAGACCCAAGTGTCCCATCACCGGTATTCCCGCCGATATTATCCTTTCTATAGACTCCACAATCTCGTGGCCGCCTTCCATTTTTACGGCATTGGCACCGGATTCTTTCATAATCCTAATGGCCGAGTTGAGTGCCTCCTTCGAGTTGCCCTGATAGGTGCCGAAGGGCATATCCACAACCACCAAAGCTCTGTTTACCGCACGCATCACCGAGGAGGCGTGGTAAATCATATCGTTAAGAGTGATGGGCAGCGTGGTTTTGTGTCCTGCCATTACGTTGGAGGCCGAGTCGCCCACCAAAATTACGTCGATGCCTGCCTGATCCAGAATCTTGGCCATGGAATAATCGTAAGCCGTGAGCATGGCTATCTTCTCACCCTTGAGCTTCATTTCTTGCAGCACGTGGGTGGTGACTTTCGTTTTGTTTACTTTATTTGCAACGGACATATGCTGAAATTTTAAAATACAAATTTACAACAAAACCCGATAAAAGCACTTTTTTCTCAAAAGGGCGTGGATTTTTCCGTTTCCGTTATCCGTATAGCTCATGATTTATTAGCTAAATGAGGAAAAGTTCGTTATCATTCGGTTTTTTTTCGTTCTGTCTCAGGCTCCCGACTGAATGGCGGAGGAAATTGTATGTTGCGCCGGAGTTTAAACCGGATTGCCTTTAATTTTTTTAATAAAACGGAAAAATTAATTCCTTCTCTTAACCAAATCCGCCTGCATCTCGGTGATGCGTGTTATAACCTGCGAATAAATGTCGTGAATTTGCTTGGGGTCTTGCGAATAATAATTCAGGTTGGCTTTAAATTCTTCGAGTGTAATATGGTGTTTTTCAAACATTTTGCGATAATAATATGCCGACATTTTCTTGGTGTCTTGTCCGTAAGCGGCCATCTCTCTAATGGCACTCTCGGTGATGCGAAAATCCACCAAAACGTCCACCATTTCCTTTTCGTCGAGAAAAGGCTTGGGTTTTTTCCCCTTCTGTTGCTTGACGGTGCAGCCTGTTAACAGAAAGAGTAACAGCCCAATGAAAAGTATGTTTTTAATTGCACTCAAAATATATTGTTTTCAAAAGGCAAAAGTAGTGAAATATCACTTGCTTTTTAATCTTCGTCAACGGGTAAGGAGCGCGAAAAGCCCTCTTCCAAACTTATAAAGGTCTCGGTGGCAACTACCTCGATAATTGACTGTATTTCATCAACAAGCAAATTTTTCAGATGCTCGTTCGACTTGGCGTAGATTTTCAACAAAAATGAATATTTGCCGGTTATGTTGTGGAGCTCAACAATGCCCGGAATTGATTTAAGATGTTCATACACCTGATTGTGTGTGCGCTGTTCAACGAGATTTATTTGCACTCCCACAAAGGCCAAAGTGTTGTATCCCAGTGCCTTGGGCGAAGGTTTAAAGGTTCGAGGGTCAAGGGCTCCGTGCTCTATCATCTTCTGAATACGCTGATGTATTGCCGAGCCCGTAACCTTGCATCTGCGCCCCATTTCCGATACGGGCATGCGTATGTTTTCCTCCAAAAGCGCTAAAATTTTACGGTCGAGACCGTCAATATGAAAGTTCATTTTTCTTCCTCCTCTTTTTCCGTGTTTTCTTCGTAAAATTCCTCATATTCCTCTACCATCGACATTTGTACGCTTTCCTTTGTCTCGTCAAACTCGTTGGGAGCAAACAGTGCAAGCTGATTGTCGGGTTGCAATTGGTCTAGCCAGTCTTTAATCCTCGGCATCATCTCCTCAATGCCGTTGCGTATGTTTCTCTTAATGAATTTGTTGATGGTGGTGGATTCGAGCATGGCGCATTTCTCCAAAACCTCATATTCGTTCTTTGAGATTTTAAAGGTGATTTTCTTGAATTTTCTTCTTTTCACCTTGTTTTTGACAGCTGACATAAGCTTATCTTGTTGGTTTGCAAGGCAAAAATATATATTTTGAAAAGTGAATGTTTATGCTTGAAAAAATAGTTTTACATTTTTTTTCAACAAAATTTCGAAAAAATTTTCTCCGCTAAAACAACTGTTTTTATTTCTTTTTGTCATATCTTTATTGCCACAAACTACAGTCTAAAACTCAGTTAATTATGAAAAAGTCAATCATCATTCTTGCGCTGTTTTTTTTCTCCTTTTTCCCTGCAAAATATGCACAGGCTTGCCATTATTTGGGAGCCCGGATGACATACACTTATTTGGGAGGGACAACCTATAAAATAACACTGGTTTTATACAGCGATTGCGTTGCCATGGTTGTCCCCAACACCTTGTATATCAAGGGAGAATGTCAAACAAACAGCAACTATAATTTCAACAACATAGCTCTTAATCTTGTGTCGTCGGAATCTCACGAGATAACGCCTTTGTGCAGCGGTGCCACCACCTATTGCAACGGCGGCAGCAATTTCGGCATTAAAGAATTTATTTATGAAGGCAATATAAACGCGTTAAACGCTGCTTTATGCGGCAGTTGGAGGATTAGTTTGCAAAGTAATCTTTGTCGCCTGCCTTCGGATAACATTGTTTCCTCTACCAATAGCTTGTATAATTCGCTCTATGTGGAAACAACCTTCGACAACAGCAATGGTGTCAACAATGCGCCGGTTTACGGAAGTCCCATGTTGTGGCTCGCCGCCAAAGATGAAAGCGTGAGTTTTGCTCCGGACATTACCGACCCCGACGGCGACAGTCTTTCCTATGATTTTTATAATCCGATGTTGGGGAAAGATTCGGCAGCTACCTTTATAAACGGTTACGATTCGGTAAATTTTGTGAGCTCTTCGCTGCCGGTTTCTTTAAATCATGTAACAGGCGAGCTGAAAATAAAACCCGACTCTTTACAGATGGTAAATTACGGAATAAAGATAAGTAAATGGCGGAAAATCAACGGAGTAGCCACTCTTATGGGCGTTGTTTACAACGACCTTATCCTTAAAGTTTACGGCAGCACAAACCATAATCCCGTCTTGAGCGGTATGATTTTCAACGGAGGACATCAATATTCGCCGTCGGATACGGTTTATTCAAAGGAAGTGGATTTTCCGGCTTTCATAAGCTTCAATATCGCCGGGCACGACCCCGACACTTTCAACGCTTCGGTAGGGGGCAGACCCGATATTTTTACAATCTCATGGGATACGGGAATAGCCGCAGCCACATTTACCGCTCATAACAACATCACCGACAGTGCTTGGGCGCATTTTCAGTGGACTCCGCAGCTTGGCGATGTGGCACACAATCCCCATTGTTTCAACGTGGAGATTCGCGACAGTGCTTGTCCCTACAACGCTATTCAGCGTTTTTCGTATTGTTTGACGGTCAAACTGCCCAAACTCTACTTGGGCGCCGACACCACAATTTGCATCGGCCAATCGCTTGTATTGCAGGGCGATAGTGGAAATTACAGCTACTTGTGGTCAACGGGTGACACAACACGCCAGATAACGGTTGACGGCAGTGTTCTCTCACCCGGAACTTATCAGTATTGGCTTAAGCAAACGGGCTACGGCTCAACGCAATACGACACCATTACGGTAGTGGTGCAGATATGCGAGGGCATCGGCAAGCTGCAAAACGATGACTTTATCGCCATAGCTCCCAATCCCAACAACGGCATTTTCGAAGTGCTGATAAGAAAAAATACGGGCAAGGATTTGCAAATGGAAGTTTTCGACAGTCGCAACAAGAAGGTTTTGGGCAAAACTTTCAAAACAAATGTCAAAAACAAAAGTTTTAGAGTTGATTTAAGCGGCTGTGCCAAAGGCCTTTACTTCCTCAGGTTTTACTCGGCTGATTTCAGTGTCGTGAAAAAGGTGGTGTTGAGATGATTCGCTGCCTGCTAAAGACGAAAGGCAGGAAAACGTAGTTTTGAGTTTTGCCGGGAAGGATGCAACCTAAAAGAATTGTTTGATGTCCTTTCTATTGTGTAAACTAAAATTCCGATTTATGAAAAAGTCTTTTTTAATCTTGTCTTTTCTCACCCTTTTCTTTTTATCATTTTCTTCAAAGGTTTATGCAGGAAATTATGCCGGTGTGAGAATGTATTTAACAGAGGTTGGCAACAATAATTATAAAATAACGTTTTTGTTTTTTCGTGATTGCAGCGCCATTTCTCCGCCGAGTTATATATCTTTGAGTTTAAAATGCAGTGCTAACTCCAACTTTAATTATTCGGTGAACCTTCAGAATGTGCAAACCTTGACGAGGGAAGTTACGCCCGCTTGCCATAACGGCGTAACTCATTGTTACGGAGGTAGTTTGTTTGGTGTTCAGGAGGTTGTTTACGAAGCCGTTGTGATCTTAGTGCCCTGTGACCACTGGACTATTACCTATGCAAATTGCTGCAGGCTTTACACTACAAATTTGAGTAATACAAACGGGACTTACCTCGAGGCTTATATCGATAACATGAACTTCTCTTACGACAACTGTATTGACTTTCACGGCACCTCGGTATGGGTTGCCAATCAAAATAAGACTTTGAATTTTAATCCCGCTGTGGATGTCAACTCCGACGACAGTATTTCTTTCGATTTTTATGCTCCGTTTACTAACTCCCAAAGCACTCCCGTTCAATACAACAGCGGTTACAATTATCAAAACTTTATGAGCTCCAATATACCCATTACAATCGACCACACAACAGGGCAAATAAAGCTTGAACCGACAGGCGGACAACTTGCGGCTTACGGTATAAAAATAAGCAGATGGCGAAAGCTAAACGGCGTTACCAAGCTTGTTTCAAGGGTTTACGACGATATAGTGATGAAGGTTTACAACTCCGCTAATCACTATCCTTTGCTTTCGGGGATGATTTTCGACGGCACACACGATTACGACCCTGCCGACAGTATCTTTTTTGTGGAAACAAGAGCCGGCGACAGCCTTGATTTCAATATTGCGGGTTTTGACCCCGATACCTTTAATGCGGCAAACTCGGGCCGACCCGAGATATTTTCAATAAAAAGAAATTATCGCATTGTGGGCGACACTTTTACCGTTTTTAATAACGGGACCGACAGCGCCTGGGCAAACTTCCGGTGGAAGCCCTCGGTGGAAAAAATACGCACCAAACCCTACTATTTTTCAGTGGAAATACGCGACAGTGCATGCGGCTATAACGGTTTCCAGAGGTTTACCTATGCCGTGAAGGTTCTTCCACCGCTTTTGGATTTGGGCGCCGACACCACAATTTGCATCGGCCAATCGCTTGTATTGCAGGGCGATAGTGGAAATTACAGCTACTTGTGGTCAACGGGTGACACAACACGCCAGATAACGGTTGACGGCAGTGTTCTCTCACCCGGAACTTATCAGTATTGGCTTAAGCAAACGGGCTACGGCTCAACGCAATACGACACCATTACGGTAGTGGTGCAGATATGCGAGGGCATCGGCAAGCTGCAAAACGATGACTTTATCGCCATAGCTCCCAATCCCAACAACGGCATTTTCGAAGTGCTGATAAGAAAAAATACGGGCAAGGATTTGCAAATGGAAGTTTTCGACAGTCGCAACAAGAAGGTTTTGGGCAAAACTTTCAAAACAAATGTCAAAAACAAAAGTTTTAGAGTTGATTTAAGCGGCTGTGCCAAAGGCCTTTACTTCCTCAGGTTTTACTCGGCTGATTTCAGTGTCGTGAAAAAGGTGGTGTTGAGATGATTTTGACCTTACCGCCTGCTGTGTTTCTGTTTTAGCGGTCTGTTTTGTCGGGTTTCAGGTTTTTTACTAAAAAATATTGCGGCTGTTAAAAATTTATATATTTGCAGCCCTGTTTTTTACGGGACATCAAGCGGATGTGGCGTAATTGGTAGCCGCGCCAGACTTAGGATCTGGTGCCGAAAGGCGTGGGGGTTCGAGTCCCTTCATCCGCACAAAACTTTTTACCGCTTGGCCTTATTGTCAAATGGTATTGAGCATCCCCGTCAGGATGCTTTAGTTTTTTATCGAGGTTACAAATCTGCTTTTTTGCGGATAATAATTTTTAAATCAACAATTTACAAATGGAAATTACTCATAAAACAGGCGACGATTTAACGGCACATATTACCGTCAATATCACTGAAGACGACTACGCCGAAGAAGTAAAGAAAAGCATAAACGATATACGCCGCAAGGCTAACATCCCCGGTTTCAGACCCGGAAAAGTGCCCTTCGGCATGATTAACAAGCTTTACGGCGAGGCCATTGTTGCCGAAAAAGTGAATGACAAGCTCAACGAGGCTTTGAATAATTATTTTGAAAAAAACTCATTTCAAATATTGGGGCAGCCCCTCGACGACCCGGAGCTGCAAGAGGCTCATAACTACAAGACCGACAAGGATTTTACCTTTAATGTTGTTGTGGGACTGAAGCCGGAGTTTGATTTTGATATCGATGATAAAATCAAACTGAAATATCACAATATCACAATTGCCGACGATGCCGTTGACAAATATCTTGACGAGATTCGCAAAAAATTCGGTAAAATGACGGATGTTGATACCATCGTTGAAGGCGATGCCGTTTTCGGTGATTTTGTCGAGCTCGACAAGGACGGTAATGAGGTGGAAAACGGAATGAAAAGGGAGAACGCATATTTTAACATCGACGAAATAAAACTCAAAGGCGTGAAGACCAACTTGATGAAGTTGAAAGTGGGAGAATCCACTGTTTTCAATCCTGCAAGGGCCTTTAAAAACGATGTAGTCTTGGCCTCATTCCTTGGAGAAGGTCTTGCCGAGGCTAAAAAGTTCAAAGCCGATATTAAGTTTACCTTGCGGCATATCAGCCATATAGAGCCGGCCGAGTTGAACGAGGAATTGTTTAAAAAGGTCTATGAGCACGATAATATCGAAAACGAGGAGCAGCTTCGCGAGCGCATCCTCCGCGACATCACCGATACCTACAAATGGGAAGCGCGAAACCAGTTTTTGAACGATGCCGTTGACTTGTTGGTTGAAAAAACCGACCTCGACCTGCCCGACGAGTTTTTGAAACGCTGGATTATAGAAAGCAACAAAAAAGAGGAAGAAGACAAGCAAATTCCCGCCGACCGTATCGAAGAGGAATATAAAAACTATCGCGATACGCTGCGTTGGCAACTCATTCGCGAGAAATTAATCGAAAAGTATAAGCTTCAGGTGTCTGTCGATGAGTTGAGAGATAAAGTTTTGGAGCTCATGGGTATTTCGATTCAAGCGGAAAAAGAGCAGGAAAAAGACATGTATAAACAGCTGGCCGACAGCTTGTTGGAAAATAAGGAGCAGAGAGAAAAAATTCTCGATAACATTTTTGAAGACAAGTTGATAGCCTTGTTTAAGGAAAAAGCCAAGGTGGAAGAAGTTGAAATTTCTTACGACGATTTTGTGAATATGGTAAATGACAAAGTAGCCGCAAAAGCAGAAAAAAAGAAATAAGACCTTTTCCGCTATTTTAAGGCCTAATAAAAATCCCGACGCAATTTTGCGCCGGGATTTTTTTTGTCGGCAATCAACGATTTATTGACTTTCGGCAATGCCTATTTTACTTTCTCATAGATTCGTTTATTGTCCTCCGACGGATTTTCCACAATCAGCTTTTCCCCTTCAAAATAAGGTTTTGTTTCAAAAATTTTGGAGCTGAGCACACCGTTTTCGAGTTTATAATCGGCTATCTTCTGTTCGACAAAACTGCCGTCGGGAAGTTTTTGTTTTGAGATAATCTTGCCGTCTTCCTTAAAAACCATATGGGGCTGCATCTTGGCAATGCTCTCCATGTGGCTTACACCGTTGGTAATGTCAACACATTCCCATTCTCCCAATATCATATCTTGTGTAATATTTTGTTTTTCAGGCTTTTCAGCTTCCGTGGTTTTACTTCCCGAATTGCCGCAAGACCACATCAACAAGCTTGCGAATACTGTGAATAATACAATTACTTTTTTCATTTTAAAATTTTATTTAGTTGGTTAATAATTTGAAAGTTTTTTCTCTATCTCATTCATATACAGCTTATAATCTTCATATTTATCTTTTGCCATACCTTTTCTGTAGGGGTCTTTTTTTTCGTCGAAAGAAAGATAATCATCATAGAGCTCCTGCTTGTGTTTTTGCATTTTCCCGATTATCGATTTGCGTTCTTTTTGAGAAAAACCGGAGATAATTTGTCGGAGAGCGCAGTCTCTGAAATCCTTATTGCCTTCTTTTTTAACGATATAATCCGTATAAACTTTTTCTGTTTGCGGATAAATTTCTCGTATGTCGATACCCCAATCGCTACAGCTTAATTTTTTCAAATACCTTTTGTAAAGTTCTGTTGGGAAGCTTTCCCGTTTTTTGTCGAACAAGCGATTGTAAAGCACTGCTTCCACCGTGTCCTTTGCAAATGTTTGTAAATCAATTTTGTATATTTTGCGTATTGCATCCAAAATTTGCGGTGCCCGTTCTTTTAGAGCTTTTAAATCGTAGGATGAGGGCTCGGGCATTTTGAAAAACAAAAAACTGTCGGTTAAAGACAGTCGAACCTGACTTATGTCCAACCAAGAGTATGATGCCTTATTATAAAAATTATTCAAAGAGCCAATGTTGGTTAATTTGTTGTTTTTCAAGCTGTAATAATACAAAGAAAAATCCAGATAAACGTTCTTGCTTTTTCCTCCGTCGGGAAATTTGGCTATCCCTCGCGGCATCTTATATAGTCGTTTTTCAGCCACAAAAACAAAAGCCGTGCTGTCTTTGTTCCATGCCATTGTCCCGTCGGTCTTTATTTCCAAATTGAGATATTCCGATGAGCAGGACATCATTGTAAGGGCGATGAAAATCCCCGTGAAAAAATGAATTCCGAGTTTTGCAGGCTTGAATTTCAAGCCTGCAAAACTCGGATTACAATTAAAACAAAGTCTGTTATTTGCGTGTTTAATTTGCGTCTTTAACATATTTTTGAATTTCACTTAATTTGTCCCAATGGTTAAAGGTGAATTTCAAATCGTCAAGTGAAACGGGGTTTTGTGACAGAAAATCTTTTATCATTTCCTCACTCGGTTTATTATCTGCACTTTGATTGCCGAACATTGTAATGATGGTAGCCGACAGCATCATGGGCTTAATGTTTGTATTTACCGCCTCATCGAAATTTTCAAAACCGAAAACATTTGCAATACTATCGGAGTATGCGTTTTTTTCTTCCTCGCTATATCCGGCTACACTTGCCGAATCGATGGCTGCAAGTGCGGCAAACATCTGTAGTGCTTTATCGAAATCTTCCTCATTTAATTTCGATTCGTCGGATAAGGCGTCGCTGACATTTTCGAATAAAGCGCTTGGAAATTCGTCCGGCTTAACAAATTCGGAACCCGATTCGGCTTTGGCCTCGCTTTTTTCTATTTGCTCGCCAAGTTTTTTTGCCTCTTCCATTCCTTTTTTCAACTCCTCGGCTTTGACTTGGCCTCCCGTCATTTTTTCGACCATTTTCATTGCGTCTTCAGGGGTATAACTTTCCTCGGAGTAAGCTCCTTTCAAAATACTTTGTGAAACTTTCTTGGCGGCTATTCCTGTGAATGAGGTGATAATAACCAACACTCCCAAAATAATCAACAATATTTTGGTTCCTTTTTCCTGAGCTTTAAGACGCTCGGTAAGAGCTATATACGTAATGTATAAGCCCCATAGCGAGATGACTATTCCCACAATTGCCGACAGATAAAGATTCACTCCGTCCAAAAAATTGAAAACGGCTTGGATTACGCTTATGATGTAAAGGGCGGATACAACTCTGACGTTGGCTTCGTAGTCGGTGTTGCCTTTGAAAATGGCTGATATCACCAAAAGGATAACGCCGCCGATGAATAGTCCGATAAGCGAGCCGATAATGCCGCCGACGAGTGCCATAAAACCGACGCCTCCGCCGAAAAGCATGGAACCACCTCCGAAAATCATGCCTGTCATCGACCATATTAGGTTAAGCACTCCTATTATAACCCCGTAAATAAGCACCTTGATAACGGGTTCTCCAAAACCTCCCGACAAGGGCATTCTTGCGAAATAGGCCTTGGGATTTGTTAAGGTTTCTTTTGTGTCTTTAATGAATTCGTTAAAATTGAATCCTGTTGAATTTTGTTGTTCTTCCATGATTTTTATGTTTTAATAGTTAATGTTTTTATAAGTGGTATTTATTGATGAATTCTTGTGCTTTTTTATTTCCTTGTTTTGCGGCTTTTTTAAGCCAAAAGACCCCGTCTTTTTTGTTGATAAGGGTGCCGGTGCCCGAATAATACATCAGCCCGAGGGCATAATATGCCTTGGGGTAATTTTTTTCGGCGGATACTTTCATCCAATAAAAAGCCTCCTTTTTATCTTCTTTGACCTTTTTCCCTTCAAAAAAATAATTTGAAAGGCCGAAAGCTGCTTCACCGCTTACTTTGGATAAGATTTTTTTATACCAAAAACTGCTTTTTGCAATGTTTACGGAGATTCCGTCACCGTTATAATACATCGTGGCCACGTTAAAAGCCGCATCAGCCGAGCCTTGTTGGGCGCATTTAATCCATGCCTTAAGAGCTTTTTCTTTATTTTGCTCCGTGCAGTCGCCGTAATAATACATTTGCCCGAGTTTGAACCCGGCCTCTTGATGGCCTCCCTCGGCGGCTTTTTTCATCCAATAATAGCATTGCTTTTTATCTACAGCCACTCCCTTGCCTTGGTAATACAACATAGCCACATTGTATTGTCCTTTCGGCAAGCCCTGTTCGGCACTTTTCTTAAACCAATAAAAGGCCTTTTTCAAATCAACATCCAACAAATGTCCGCTGCCGTTATACAAAAGCCCCAAAGCAAATTGAGCCTCGGCATTGTTGTTCTCCGCGCTTTTGCGAAGCCAGTATAAAGCGCTGTCATTCTGTTGTTTGTTGACAAATTTCAGAGCCAACTCGTATTGAGAGTCTGCATCTCCTTTTTTGGCTTTTTCGAGAAGTTTCGTGTCTTTAGTTTGCGAAATTGCCGTGAGGGATATCGCTAAAAGAGGTAAAAAAATTAATAATTTTAAAATTTTCATATTCGGTTTTTTATTTTTAAATCGGTAAAAAAGATGTGTGTATAACGCGATTTACTTCTGTGTTATAACTTAAAATATTAATAAAACAATTAACCGCTGTTTTCATATTCAGTAATTGCGGGGGTTGTTATACGCGCAAAGATAAACTTTTTCCGTTTATGACGTCTCGAAGTCTTAAAAAAAGTTAAAATTTTTTACCGGCAAGAAGTGTTATTCGTCGAGGGCGCCCAACAGTTTGCGGTATTTTTCCTCTTGCTCTTTGTCGTTTTTATTTTTGTAAATCATTATCAGATTGTTAATTACGCGCCTTACGGTAACCACGTTTGAGCAAGGGAGGATTTTGTCGTCGGTTATTTCGATATTCATTCTGTTCAGAAAGCCGTAAACTTCTTTCAGACTGTAAATTTCGCCCCGGTAATAAGGGTTGATATAAAAAAGAATATCGTTGCGGCGGAAGTCGGTATAAGGGTGCAGGCTCAGGCTATCGGCATAAGCTACTATGTAATGTTGGGGCATGTTGACGCCGTAAACGGGAATGCCGACGCTGAGGGCAACTATGGAATAAAGGCTGCTGAGACTTATCGGGTTGCCTTTTTTTCTTTTCAGAACATCTATCAAAAAGGAGTTTTTCGGATTGTAGAAATCTTTGGTGTCGCCCTTGAATTTATACATTTCGAAAAAAACGTTGTTGAGCACTCTCACTTTCTCTAAGGCGGTGAGGTTGTCGTTGAGCTCTAACCAGAGGCTGTCCTTTATCTTATTTATTTCGCCGTTGATATATTGCAAATCGAGGTTGGGATAATTAACCCTTGAGACGATAGTCATCCCCCTGAAAAGGTTTACCGAATTGTTTTTTTTCCAGTCTTTCAAATCCGAGATGCATGAATCGAGAATGATGGCATCGTAAGCTTTTTGCAGGCGGTTTGTTTTTACGGTGTTTAGCGAGGTTTCTATCTCTTCGTCGAGAAAGCTAATGGCCTCGTCGCCCAATTCAACTATTTTGTTGAAAACGGTTTCATAAACCTCGTCATCATCGATAAGGCTTATCAACGACCTTATTTCTTTCTCGCTCAGTTTTGTCATTTTCAGCTTGTTAATCTGTTTAAAACCAACTCTATAAGTTTAACGACGGTTTTCTTGTAATCCTCGCTGAAGGTTTGGCTGTAGCGGTTTGCAATGATGGCACAAACCGTTGCGGTATTATGTCCCAACATGCTGCCGAGTCCGTAAAGCGCCGAGGTCTCCATCTCGAAATTGGTAATGCGTTCGTTTTTATATCTGAAATCCCTGAGGGTGTCGTTTATGTTTTCAATGGTGAGCTCCAAACGCAGCGACCTGCCCTGAGGGGCGTAAAATCCCGGTGCCGTGGCGGTGATACCTTTTATCATGCCGCTTGCTATTTTTTCTTCCAAAGTTTTGGAGGCTTTCACAATATATGGTCTTGCCAAAACGGGCTTCCACGAGCAAGCTTTTATGAAGGCCTCTGTCATTTCTTCATCAACAACTTTAGGTGCCTCGGCATAAAAATTAAGGAGGCCGTCGAGTCCCAAACCGTAGGATGAAAACACGAAAGAATCCACGGGAATGTCGGCCTGTAAGGCTCCGGAAGTGCCGAGACGCACTATGTTCAGACTTCTTTTTTCTTCTTTTATTTGTCTGTTAATCAGGTCTATATTGGCGAGGGCGTCCAACTCGTTCATCACAATATCGATGTTGTCGGTGCCTATTCCCGTTGCCAAAGCCGTTATCCTTTTGCCGTTGAAATAGCCTGTGTGAGTGACAAACTCGCGGTTGGTAACCTTGTGTTCGATTTTATCGAAATACGATGAAATGATTGCCACGCGTTGCGGGTCGCCAACCACAATGATGTCGTCGGCAATTTGCTCCGGCAAAAGGTGCAAATGGTATATGCTGTTGTCGGGGTTTACTATTAATTCCGATGCTGTTAGTTTTGACATAATTTATAATTTATTAATACTGCAAAGGTTAGAAATTTATACCTTTGCCAAATAATATCTTGTACAAAAATAGTTAAAAACGATGGAAATAAAAGAAAAGAATATTTTGGTGCCCATGGATTTCAGGCCTCAGGCCGAAGGTGCTTTTAATGAGGCGATAGGAATTGCCAAACAAATGAAACGTCAAATAGTTTTGCTTTACGTTCATCAGGAAAAAGGGGCTTTGACCTCTATTTTTTCGAAAAAACAAAATGAGCTTTTTGATGAAGCTGTGAATGAAAAACTTTCCGCTTTGGCCATGGAGCAATCGCAAAAATATGGGGTAGAGATAGTTACAAAGCTTGTCCACAATAACAGCGTCCATGCCGCAATAGTTGATACGGCTTCAAAACTTAAGTCGGATTTGATAGTGATGGGAAGGGGAGGGGTAAATGTAATCGGCTCCAACACTTCGCGCGTTTTGCGCTGCTCCAGAGTGCCTGTGATAACAATAACGGGGAAAAACGATGTGCCCGAAAAATACAGGAGCATTTTGTTACCCTTAGACCTAACAAAAGAAACACGTCAAAAAGTTAATTGGGGAATTATACTTGCCAAACTTTTCGGTGCCAAAATTAAAGTTATTTCCGCCCTTTGGGACAAGAACAACGAGAATATTGTCAATCAGTTGAAGGCTCAACTTGTTCAGGTAGAGTCGTTTATCAAGAAACAAGGTTTGGAATGCAGTGTAGAGTTGGTCACCGCAAGCGAAAAGGCCAAAACCCTCGTACCCATAATTTTAAATTATGCGCGTGAGCAAGGCGATATAGATATGATTTTGATAATGACACAGCAGGAGACAGGCTTCAGCGAATTTTTTATGGGCTCGCATGCCACCGAGCTAATCAGGAAGTCGGAAGTTCCGGTTATGTCTATTATCCCGCATGAAACAGGTCAAATTATTTGGGGAATATGACAATGAAAAAAGCGGACAACCGCGTGGTAATCGTTAGCATCGGTGACGAGATTTTAATAGGACAAATAAACAACACCAATGCTTTGTGGATGGCTGAAAAGCTCAATGCCAACGGCTTTTCCACCGTTGAAATATGCACCATAGGAGACGATGCGGCGGCCATTGAATACACCCTTGAGAGGGTTTCGAAAATTGCCGATTTGGTGCTTGTCACGGGCGGATTAGGGCCAACAAAAGACGATATCACCAAACAGACCATAGCACGTTTTTTCGGCAGCAAACTTATTCTTAATGAAGAAGTTATGGAACATGTGCGGAGCTTTTTCGCCAAGCGTGGCAGGCCGCTCACCGAGTTGAATAGAAAGCAGGCCGAAGTGCCTCATAACTGCACACCGATTCACAACGAGTTGGGCACAGCTCCGGGGATGTATTTTCTGAAAGACGGCACTCACTATGTATTTATGCCCGGCGTTCCTTTCGAGATGAAATATATTATGGAGTCGTGGGTACTTCCCGAGATGAGCAAAAAATTGCCGGTGAAAACCATAGTTCAAAAGACCGTTTTGACACACGGTTTGGGAGAGAGCTTCCTGGCCGAGCGTATCGCCGCTTGGGAAAACGGATTGCCCGAGCATATCAAGTTAGCCTATCTCCCTTCGCCCGGCAGGGTGCGCTTGCGCCTCAGAGCCGTGGACTCCGACAAGGCCCGCCTTGAAAATGAAATAGATGAGGAAATAGAGAAACTCAAAAAGATTATTCCCGAGCTTATTTACGGCTACGATGACGATGTGCCTGAGGAGATTGTAGGCCGGCTCTTGCGCCGGCAAGGCAAGACCTTGTCAACGGCAGAGAGCTGCACCGGAGGATATATCGCCCACAAAATCACCGAGATAGCGGGCAGCTCCGATTATTATAAAGGCTCGGTGGTGGCTTATTCCAACGAGATAAAGCATAAAATTCTCGGGGTGTCGGACGATGACCTTGAAAAATACGGTGCGGTAAGCGAGCCTGTGATTCGCCAAATGGCGGAGGGTGTCAGGCGTAAATTCGGCACCGATTATGCCCTTGCCACCTCGGGAATTGCGGGCCCCGGCGGCGGCACTCCCGAAAAACCTGTTGGTACGGTGTGGATAGCACTCGCCACACCCGAGCGTACCGTCGCACGAAAATATCGCTTTGGCGACCACCGTCACCGAAACATCTTTTTTTCATTCCAAACGGCACTCAATATGCTGCGTTTGGAGCTCCTCGGAATGGACGACAAGCTGTCAAAAGGTTTTTAGTTTGTTTCCGGAATTTTGTAATATCTTGAATTACAGCAGTATATAACGGAATATTCTGTAAAAAAGTTTTTAAAGAAAAGGTTTGGCGGTTTGAAATATTTTGCATTATTTTGCACTCCATTTTTTGAGAAATCTATAAAACAATAGAACGATGTCGAAAATATGTCAAATAACAGGTAAGAAAGTGATTACGGGTAACAACGTAGCCCACTCAAATAAGCGCACCAAAAGAAGGTTTTATCCCAATCTTCAAACCAAGAAGTTTTATATCCCCGAAGAGGACAGGTATATCACCTTGAAGGTGTCGGCTGCCGGTATTCGTAAAATCAACAAAAAAGGTATTGTTGCTTGTTTGAAAGAAGCCCGCGAAAAAGGTTATCTGAACAACTAAGCAATTTCCACTAAAAGAAAAAGAAAGCGGTTAGACTGAGGTTTGGCCGCTTTTTTTGTGTCAATAAATGTGAATGACTTTGCCTTATAGCCTTTATCTGTAAATCTTTTTTCTGTTCAAATAGTTGTGATAAGCGCGGGCATTACGTGCGTGTTCGGCGTTGGTTCGGGCAAATGCATGATAGCCGGGTTTGTCGGCACGGGCGCAGTAAAACAGAAAGTTATGATGTTCGTAATTCAGAACCGCATCTATGGTCGAGGGTTCGGGCATACAAATGGGGCCGGGCGGCAAGCCCTTGACAATGTATGTGTTATAAGGCGATTCTATCTTGGTGTAGTCGGTGGTAATGCGGCGCACCGAAAAGTTGCCCGCCGCAAAACGTGCCGTGGGGTCGGCTTGCAACTTCATGCCGCGATGCAGTCTGTTTATCAATACTCCCGCCATGCGGCTCATTTCGCTTTTCTTATTGGTCTCTTCCTGAATGATGGAGGCTATAATGATGATATCCAATGGTTTAAAACCTATCTCCCTTGCCTTGTCCATCCTTGCCCCCTTCCAAAATTTGTCGTATTCCTTTTTCATTCTTTCCACAAATTCCTTTTCGGAGGTGTTCCAATAAAATTGGTAGGTGTTGGGGATGAAAAGCGATATCGCCGTGCGGGGCTCGAGGTCGTAAGTTTTTAAAAAATCGTTGTCATGAAGCAGCTGCATCAATTTGCCGGAGTCGGCTTCTAACTTACGACCTACAATGCCTGCGAGTTTCGGCAAAAACCGAATGTTGTTAAAGGTCAGATTAACAGGCCATTGTGCCCCCGAGCGCAGCTTGTTTATCAGAGCGTTGGCACTTAGCCCTTTTTCTATCTTGTAGCGACCGGGCCTTATCTTTTTATAGTGTTTCAAAGAGGCCGTTTTGGTAAAAAGAAGAGTGTCTTTGATGATTTTCTCATCGAACAATTTTGTCTTCACCTCTTCAAAACTTGAGCCCGTCGGTATGTAAAATACTTTGTAGGCTTCCTGAATTTCAACAATGGGTTTGCGGAATGCGGCATTGTAAAAGTGCCAAAAAAAAGCGGTTGCTACTGCAAGGCCGGCAAATAAAATTATGAAAATTATCTTTTTCAAATTCATAAATCCATATTAGTGTAAATCGTTGAATATCACATAGAAAAACACATTGCGATATTTTCCTTCAAAATATTCCCAATCTTTTTTAACACATTGCTTTACAAAACCCGCCTTCTCAAATAATTCTATGCTTGCCGCATTTTCCTCTTGGATGTTGCAGTAGAGCTGATGCAAATCGAGAGTGCGGAAAACATAGTCTTTCAGTATTTCGAGAGCCTCGGCGGCGTAACCCTTGCGGCGGTATGCCTTATTTATGATGATACCCACTCCGGCGCGCTTGTGCAGCGGGTTAAAGTCGAACAAATCGATGGAGCCCGCCTGTTTGCTGCTTGCCTTTTCCTCGATGATAAGCCTCAACTGCTTGGCGGCAAAAATATCGTGGTTGCCATTGAAAACGTAATCCTCTATTTCGTAGCGCGAGAAGGGGAAAAGTGTCTCCGATAAACGCCAGTTTTCGGGGTCGTTTTCCGTTTCAAGGATAAAGTCAACATCCTGAGGCTCAATGGCTCGTAGTCTTATGTTTTTGCTTTCTTTCATTTAAAGTT
>CAZPGC010000010.1:18571-30105 GCA_964585875.1 uncultured Prolixibacteraceae bacterium
AAGTTTCGAAGTTTCAAGTTTCGAAGTTTTGAAGTTTCGAAGTTTTGTGTTTTATCGATGCATTCGGATTTCATTGCTGTTTAGTCATTTTCCACTGTCCCTCTGAAAACTTCGCGTGCGGGTCCTGTTAGTTTTACCCGGCGGGCAAAGTTATCTTTTATTTGAAAACTCACGGCCAGATTTCCGCCTTTGGTGCGCACTTCCACCGAGGTCTCTTTGTTTTTCTGCCGTATAGCCGTGGCTATGGCGGCTGCCGTAACACCGGTGCCACACGACAGCGTTTCGTTTTCCACACCGCGTTCGTAAGTTCTCACTTGTATCTTATTTTCATCTAACTTCTTGATAAAGTTAACGTTAGTGCCCCCTATGGCCTTGTATTTTTCCGAGTACCTGAGTTTGGCTCCGTTACGATAGACATCTAGTCGGTCCAAATCTTCAACAAAAGAAAGATGGTGCGGTGAGCCGGTAAACAGAAAATCGGGGTCGTTTTTAAAACCGGAAATATCCACGTCGGCCATTGTTAATTCCACAATAAATTCGGGTAACGAGCCGGTGATTATTGCTCTGTGAAGACCGTCGGCGGCTTCGAAAACGGCACTTCGCCCGGTGACGCCGAGGCGAAAAGCAAAAGCGGCAATACAGCGTCCGCCGTTTCCGCACATGGTGGCTTCTTGGCCGTCGGCGTTGAAATAACGCATGCGGAAGTCGTAATCGTCGCTGTCTTCAAGCAAAATCAAACCATCGGCACCTATGCCTCGGTGGCGGTCGCACAAATAAGCGATGCTGTCGCGGCCGTATTTGAAATCGCGGCTACGATTGTCAATCATTATGAAATCGTTGCCGGTGCCGTGGTATTTGAAAAATTCAATCATGGTTTTTTTGATTTTAGATCGAGAGAAGTGTAATCGTTACCACATTCCAAATTGAAAGTTTGCCGTTTATACTTCATTAACAATGATTTATCGGAATGATAAAAGAGCTTCAGGCTGTCAAACTCCACCACCCCGAATAGAATGAGTTTCTTTTTGTTGAGCTTGTACCCTGTGAAATTAACAGGTGAAATCCAAAATTCAACCAACAAGCCTTTTTCGTTGGTCTGACTGTTGTTATCAACCAAAAGGGAGTCCAATTGGCGATTGGAGTTTTGGCAAAAATAATTAGCGCTGTCACCCGCCGGAATCATATATTTTGAAAAGAGCATTTCATCGTGAGCCACCTCAATATCGCTTGTATTTTCTTCGAAAACGGAATCTTGCACGGAGGCCGTATTTTTTAAAATAAGCGTATCGGCGTTTGCCTTAACTTCAAGGTTTACAGTGTCTTCGGATAAAGAACTGTGGTTTTTGATGATTTTGCCCTTGGTTTTGTCAATGCTTTTTTTCTTATGCGATTTCACTTTCTTTTCAGACGATGAGCTTGTCGTTTTCGTTTTGTTTTTTACGATAGCTTTCGGTTTTTCGGGTTTGGGAAGGGTGTCGGCAACAATATTTTGTTTCCCAACCGTGTTTTCTTTGGTGTTTACCATATTGTCGTAAAAAACCACGGAAAGAATAGACCCGAGAACAAAGCCCAGAACAAAAAACAACCACCTGTTTTTGGCAAGATTTTCCACGCTTAAAGTGCTTATGCTTAAGGCACAAATGTATATAATTTTGATTACAAACCGCATAAAATTTATTCACTCGGCGCATGATAAAAACAATATGCCTGCTGTTATTTCCTCAAAATATACCGTATATCTTTTATATCTTTGCAAAGAGAGGATATAAATGTATTTAAAAAGCAAGGTCTTAGATATGAATTACTTAGCGATTATTTTATTGTTTTTATCGGTGGTGGCGGGCGGACTCGGAGTTTATTATTTGCGTCCGGGTGAAAGAATAATAAGGATATTGCTGGGTTTTAGCGGAGCCTTTTTGCTTACTTTAGCCTTTACGAAAATCATCCCGGGCATTTTTTCCGGAAGCGGTACCCAATCTTTGGGTTATTATGTTCTTTTGGGCTTTTTCATTCAGTTGATAATAGAATATTTTGCCAAAGGTGTTGACCACGGTCACGACCACGAAAAGCATGAGGGGCACACGAAAGCCATAAATCCTTGGGGACTTCTTGTGGGTATCTCATTACACGCATTTTTCGAGGGTATGCCTTTTGCCGGCCATTTTCACTCGCATCAGCTGACGCAAAACACCTTGCTACTCGGAATTATTGTTCATAAAATTCCGATTGCGGTGGTGCTCATGAGTCTCTTTATCAATGCCGGTTATTCAAAAACAAAATCCACAATCCTTATTCTGCTCTTTGCTTTGGCTGCTCCTTTGGGAAGTATTTCCGCCGGCACCGTCGGGAGATTTTTTACCGATACCGAATATTTTTACAAAATAATTATGGCTCTTGTAGTGGGTATATTTTTGCACGTTGCCACCGTTATTTTATTTGAAAACGACAAGGACCATAAGTTCAACTTTTTCAAGTTTGTTACCATAATTGTGGGTATTTTGACGGCCTTGCTTATTACAAATATCGGTCGTTAAAAAAATAACAAAATGTACAGGCTTTGTTAATTTTCTGAAATTCAGTAGTCTAATACCAAAATGGAAAAATTTTTATTTTTTTAAAAAATCTCCTTGTTTTTGTTAAATTTCTTTTTAAATTTGCAACTCTATAAACAAATAGAGTTTGCATTGATCGCATGAGTGACAATGCTGCCGGTCCCAAAACCGGTAAATAATTTTTTCATTTTGTTAGGGGGTAAGCCCGCCGAGTAAAATCGGCGGGTTTTTTTTTGATAACATCATGTTTGACAAAGGCAAAAAAAAACGCACTCCGAAGGGAATGCGTTTAAATAATTATGAAAACTTCTACATTTTTTATATATAGAAAACATTTACAGATTTTCCGATGCTTTTTCAATAATAGAATCGTCAACGAGGATGCGTCCGCAATATTCGCAAACGATAATTTTAAAGTGCTGACGGATATCGAGTTGGCGTTGGGGCGGAATCTTGTTGAAACATCCGCCACAGGCATCACGCTCGATGCTTACAACAGCAAGGCCGTTGCGTGCATTTTTACGAATGCGCTTGTAGGCGTTAAGAAGACGGGCTTCTATAACTTTTTCGCTTTCTTCGGCCTTTTCCTGCAACTCTTTTTCCTCGGCTTCGGTTTCGGCCACAATTTCTTTCAGCTCTTCCTTTTTTGTTACAAGGTCTTCTTTTCTTTCTTCGTATTTATCTTTAGCTTGCTCAATATTTTCTTCTATAACTTCCAGTTTGTAAGAAAATTCATTAATTCTTTTCTCGGCAAGCTGAATTTCAAGTTCTTGATATTCAATCTCTTTGGTCAAAGAGTCGTACTCCCTGTTATTTCTAACGTTGTTACGCTGCTCTTCGTACTTGGTCATCAACTGCTTGCTCTCGGCAATGGTGTTGCGCTTGCTCTCAATTTGGTTAAGGAGCTCCTTCTTTTCGTTTTCAAGGTTTTCAATTCTCGTGCTCAAACCTTCCAACTCATCTTCAAGGTCTTGAACCTCCAGTGGCAATTCGCCCCTGACGTTTCTCAACTTGTCGATTTTCGTATTTATTAATTGAAGGCGCGTCAAAGCAACCAATTTTTCGCTTACCGTTAACTCATTTGCCGTTGTAACCTCTTCAGCTTTTGCTTTAGCCATAATATTTAAATAATTGATTATAAATAATTTACCGGGTTTGTAACTATGCCCGATTTTTGGACTGCAAATGTAGGAAATTTTTCTTTTATAAATTCATACAAAATATCTTTTGTGAATTGTTCGCTTTCGTAATGACCTATATCCGCAATTATCATTTTGTCTTCGGCGTCGAAAAACTCGTGATATTTCACATCGCCGGTGATATAAACATCGGCTCCCGCGGCCTTGGCTTTTTTAATTAGAAATGCGCCGCTGCCGCCGCAGAGGGCTATTTTCTTCACCTTATTTTTTACCAAAGGAGTATATCTTATACATCCGCCTGTGATTTCTTTAAGCTTGCGCAAAAAATCGAGAGCTTCCGTTTCTTTTTCGAGGCTGCCGATTAGTCCTGCGCCGCTTATATATGTCTTGTTTTCAAGCATGTAAATATCATAAGCCACCTCTTCGTAAGGATGAGCTGCGAGCATGGACGATATCACTTTGCCCTTTAGATATGCCGGTAATATTGTTTCTATCCGCACTTCGTCTTCAAAATGTTGTGAGCCTTGTTCACCAACAAAGGGATTGGTATTTTCGCCGGCGCGGAAGCTGCCTTGCCCGTGGGCGTTGAAGCTGCATCTGTCGTAGTTGCCAATGACGCCCGCGCCCGCATCGAAGATGGCAGTGCGAACCTTGTCGGCATGTGACTCCGGCACAAAGACAACCAGCTTTAGCAAGCTTTTTCCCTGAGGCTCAAGCACTTTCAGGTTTTTCAAGCCCAGCTTAAGGGCGAGAGGCCTGTTTGTGCCTTTGGGCAGGTTGTCCAAATTGGTGTGAGCGGCATAAAGGGCTATGTTGTTTTTTATGGCCTTGATAACCACGCGTTCCACGTAATTGCTGCCGTTTAATTTTTTCAGGCCTCCGAAGATAACGGGGTGATGGGATATTATCATCCCGGCACCTTCTCTAAGGGCTTCATCCACAACTTCTTCCGTTACGTCAAAGCTTATCAATGCTTTGCTGACATCATCGTCGTAAGCTCCCACTATTAAACCGGCGTTGTCGTATGATTCTTGCAGCGACAGGGGAGCAAACTCATCAAGTGCTTTTACAATTTCTTTTATTTTCATTTCTTTGGCGAATTTAAAGTCCGGCTCTTTTGCGTAATTCTTCATCCTTGTATCCGGGTTTGCCGAGCAAGGCAAACATATTTCTCTTGTAGGCTTCAACACCGGGTTGGTCGAAGGGGTTGACACCGAGAATGAGGCCGCTGTAAGCGCAAGCAAGCTCGAAGAAATAAATCATTTGACCGAGATAAAACTCGTTGATTTGCGGAATTACAATTTGCAAAACAGGCACGCCTCCGTCAATATGAGCCAAAGTAGTGCCTTTTTCGGCCATTTGGTTGACGAACTCCACATTTTTTCCGGCGAGATAATTTAATCCGTCGAGGTCTTTGGGGTCTTCGGGAATTTTGATTTTCTTATTTGCTTCGGCAACGGAAATTACCGTTTCGAAAAGCTCGCGTCTGCCGTCCTGAATGTACTGCCCCATAGAATGGAGGTCGGTGGTGAAATTAACGGCGGCGGGGAAAATGCCTTTGCCGTCTTTGCCTTCGCTTTCGCCGTAAAGTTGCTTCCACCACTCGCCGAAGTATTGGAGTTTGGGACGGTAGTTGACCAATATCTCGGTCTTGTATCCTTTGTTATACAGCACGTTACGTGTTGCGGCATAAAGAGCCGAGGGGTTGACGAGCAGCGAAGAGGAGGCCCCCGAGATACGATGCATTCGCTTGGCTCCTTCAATCAATTTTCTAATGTCGAAACCCGCCACGGCAATGGGCAAAAGCCCCACCGGCGTGAGCACCGAAAAGCGCCCTCCCACATCGTCGGGTACCACATAGGTTTTGTATCCGTTTTGTCGCGAAAGTTCTTTCAGGGCGCCTTTTTCCTTGTCGGTGACAGCTATGATGCGCTCGCGTGCCGCTTCTACTCCCACCTTCTCTTCAAGCAGATTTTTCAAAATTCGAAAAGCCACGGCGGGCTCGGTGGTGGTCCCCGATTTGGATATTACCGTCAACGAAAAGTTTTTATCATTCAGAAACTCAACGAGTTCGGCGAGATAATCTTCGCTGAGATTGTGTCCGGCATAGATAATTTTCGGAGCCGAAGAGTCGAAATCGGAAAAGCTGTTGCGCAGCGATTCTATAACGGCACGCGCGCCGAGATAAGAGCCGCCAATACCGATGACAACAAAATAATCGCTTGATTTTCTGATAGATGCAGCTGTTTTTTCTATGTCTTTAATCAAATCTTCGGGCAAGGTTGAGGGAAGCTCGAGCCAACCCAGAAAGTCGCTCCCGGGTGTCTTTTTCTCGGCAAGAGCAATTTGATGATGATACAATTGTTGCTGAAACGATTGTATCTCGCCGTCGCTTAAAAAATTAAAAGCATTGTTGTTTCTGAATACCAGATTTTCCATAATTCGTTGAATTAAATTTATATCTTATTGAATTTCAACTCTTTTGAAAATAAAAAGTTTTGTTTTAAAACGTCATTGTTAAACAGCGTAAATATAAAACAAATCGGAAAGGGTTTTTGAAAAAAAATATTTGTCAATTATTTATGAAAATATTTGAAAATCAGCTTTTTTATATTATATTTGCACTCATTGCTATTTTCAGTTAATAAAGCAGGGCTATGAAGATTCAATTATAAATTACCAACTAAAATCACTAATTATGAAAAATCTATATTTCTTTTTGTTGACTTTATTTTTCATTTTTTCTTTTGAAAATGTAAGTTTTGCCGGTGGTGCCGGAGGAAACGGTATCATAATCGGCACGGGCACCGTTCAAAATTCTTCAACATCTTACCCTACTCCTTTCGGACAATATTATACGGGCAGCAAAGAACAATATCTGATTTTGGCTTCGGAGATGACGCAAGGCGGCGCCTTGGGAAGCGGGTATATTGCTTCCGTCGCTTTTGATGTTGTAACAATAAACGGGGCCACAAACGCTGGGAGCAATCATAAGAATTTCACCATAAAAATGGGAACCACAAGCCTAAATTCTTTGACGCCGAGTTTTGTCGGTGGGCTTACTCAGGTTTATACGGTTTCGTCTTATCAAACGGTAGCGGGTTGGAATACCTTTTATTTCACCACCCCCTTTTATTGGGACGGCAGCTCGAATATAGTTGTTGAGGTATGCTTTGATAATTACGTCACCTCGGACGATTATAGCACTAATGCCGTTGTAAACGGCTCAAGCACAAGTTTCTATTCTTCCATAAATTACCATAGTGACAATGGAGGCGTTTGTGCTGCAAATACGGGCTCGACATACACAAAAAGACCCAATATTAAGTTTGACTTCGGCTTGCCTCCGAACAACAATTTGGCACTAACGGCAATCAACAGCCCCGATATCAATCAGGCCAATACACCTTCATCATCCTTTCCCATAGTTGTCCGGGTTGTAAATATCGGGACGGCGGCACAAGATTCTTTCACTCTGTCGTATTCCATAAACGGAGGGAGCACCTTTGTTTCGGAGATTTATAACGGCACTTTAAATTCGGGAGACACCCTGAATTATACTTTCTCCGCCTCTGCAAACTTTTCGAATACAGGTGTTTATCCTTTTATAGCAGCTGTAAGCAATCCCGGTGATGCAATAGCGTATGACGACACCTTATCCGCCTCGGTGTCGGTGTGTATTCCCATGTCAGGGGCCTATACGATAGGGCAGGGCACGGGCTACGATTACCAGTCTTTCAACGATGCCATAGCGGCTTTGGGCAATTGCGGCATCACGGGCCCTGTGGTTTTTAACGTGGCGGCGGGCACCTATTCCGAAACCCTTACCTTTACGCCTGTGGCGGGAGCTTCGGCCACAAATACCATAACATTTCAGGGCCTGGGCGAAAGTTCCATAATAAATGCCACCGTAAACAGCGCGAATTATGCCGCCGTTTATTTCAACGGCGCCAAACACATTATCCTCGACAGCATAAAAATTGTGAATGCAAACTCCACTCAAACTTTCTTCGGAGTGCTCTTCAGCAATTCCGCCGATTCAAACACCGTAAAAAATTCTTTTATCGAAACCGGAAATCATAATTATAATACCGCTGCCATAGTAGCCTCGGCATCAACAAATTCCATTACAGAAGGTTATAATGCAAGTTATCTTACCATCGACAGCAACATCATAGACCACGGGTATTACGGAATTTATCTATCAGGTTATTCATCCTCAAGTCCGGCTCAGGGTAATGTGATTAGACATAACCGTTTATTTGACCAGTCAAATTATTTTACTTATCTAAAATACCAAAGTGATTTTGTTTACAATGGAAATGATGTGGAAAACGGAGTCAATGTTGGCAGCTCATCTTACGGCTTACTTTCTTATTATTCCTCAAGAGGCAATATCAACGGCAATCGTTACAGACTGAAAACGGGATACGGAATTTATGTCTATTACGGCAACTCCTACTCAAATGATACTACCTTGATTTCCAATAACTTTATAGCTATTGACGCTGCAGGATCGGGAGGGGTTAACGGCATTTATTCTTATTATGGAACCAATTTAAATATAATAAATAATTCCATAAATATTTTCAATAACAGCACTTCAAGTTGTTATGCTTTAATACTTAACTACGGTTCGGGATTTAAAGTTTTGAATAATATCTTAGCCAACCGGAGTGGCAACGGTTACGGAATCCAATACAACGGCGCTTCTCCCATTACAAGCGATTACAATAATATTTTTGCTCCCGGCGCCATATTTGCGCGAAACGGCTCCAGCGATTACACCGACCTTGCTTCGTGGACTTCAGCTACGGGATATGATGTGCATTCCACACATTTGGATCCCATGTTTACCTCCGATAAGGATTTGCATATTTCCCGCTTGCTGTTAAACAACACGGGACAGCCTTATTATTCGGTAACGGAGGATTTTGACGGAGAGTCTCGCAGTTCGACAAACCCCGATGTGGGAGCCGACGAATTTACTCCCTTTCTTCATAATCTGTATATCTATAATATGACCTCTGCTTCAGTCACTTCCGATTGTAATATGCCGGCTTCCATTCCGCTTACCATCTATGTTGTAAACGGCGGGACGGCAACAGAGACTTCCATTCCGCTTTCATTTCAAATGGATAACGGTAGCGCGGTAACCGAAACATATTCAGGTACTCTGCCAAGCGGCGATACTCTGGTTTATACTTTTTCGGCCCAGGTGCCCCTTTCCCCGGGAAGCCATAGCCTTAAAGCCTATTCTTCTCTGTCAAACGAGCAGTATAGAGATAATGACACTCTCATCAACAACTTCGTCAACTATAAGAGTATCAGCTCTTTCCCCTTTCTTGAAGATTTTGAAGGCGGTAGCAGTATGTATTTTCATACCGAAAGTCACTCGCAAAGTATAGCCGAAATAGACACCGTTCACGGCAACAATTCCAAGGGGGCTCTCTTTATGACAGGAGGAGATTTTAACGGATGGAATTATTCCGGTTCGGATTTAAATCAGGTCAGGGCGCAAAATCAAGACCATTATGCCAAAGCATTTACTTGCGAAATAAATACCTCGGGATTGAATAATCTGATGATGTCTCTGGATCTTGAGCAGCATAAGTTTTCCGATTACTATTCGTGGTTTTATGTGATGATTAACGATAGCGTTCAGTTGTCGGATATAGACGGCAACAACGTATGGCACTCCACAAACGGTTTTAAAACTCTGATATTTGACCTTTCTCCCTACCTCGGCGGTAATATTAAAATTTCCTTCGACGGATTTTTTAAATACGGAATTAACAGCAGCACGCCCGACAATGCCTCCATTGATAATGTGAGACTTTGGGTGCCTGTAACCACTGATGTGGGAGTTGTTAACATTAGCAGTAGCAGCACAACGGATTGCGGTCTTTTTAATGATTCGATTTATGCCGTTATAAAAAATTATGGTATTGATGCTCAGGCAAATATACCCGTTACAATGAATCTGAATTTGGGGCAAACAAGCTACAATTGGACGGCAACATATAGCGATACCCTCGCTCCCGGGGCCTCGGCAAATGTTTTTATGGGTACTGCCAACACCACGGAAAACGGAATGGCAACCATACTATCTTATACATCTCTCACGGGAGATACGGTTAAGTCCAACGACACTTTGAATATGTCGAGCTACAATTCGGTTTATAAGCCCATACCGCATATTGAGGATTTCAACAGCGGAAGCAATAATTGGTATTTGAACAGCTTCTATATTCAAGATCCTCAATATTTTACGCAGTTAAATTCCCCTGCTTTGGCTTTGGATGTTTACGGCGGCGGTTATTATCAAGGAAATAATGCCTCGGCTTATTATCAAAAAAATATCGGCAAGATAACTTCCAACTCTTATTTGTTTTTTGATTATTTGATTACTTCAAACTCGAATATGCTCGACAGCATTCATTTCTTTTTGATAAACGACTGCTCACAAAACACACCGTCGCTATATAGTTTGACAAATTCGAATATCGGCAGTGAAAACAACTGGCACAAAGTTTCGGTTCCCATCGGAAATTACGCCGGCAGTGTTTCGAAATTGCTCATAGCTCAGTCTCACGATCTAAATTCGAGCTATATGATATTTATCGACAATGTCGGCATTGCCGAAAAAGTGAATTTCGACCTCGGTAACGATACTTCCGTTTGTTACGGCGACAGCATAACGTTAAACACGGGGCTGTCATTAAACGATTATTCTTTTAATTGGCAATTTATTCCTTCGGATTCGAGTTCGGGAACGGGAGGCCAATTTACAAACGGTACAAATTACACGGGCGATACCTTACCTTATATAATTGCCGATGAATCGGGGACATATATAGCTATGGTTACCGACAGTTTGGGACTTACATCCACCGATACATTTAATTTAACTGTCTATCCCGAATATGATGCTTATTTTTCCTCGCAAGATACCTTATTGTGTTTCGGCGATTCTGCGGAAATAGTCGTGAATTTTACAGGGGATAATCCGCTTACCTATACTTATTATGACGGCTCGGGCGTAAGCACTGATACAAGTTCTCAGTCGCAAAAGTCCAAATATTTTCAACCTGTTGTAAGTACTGATTATGTCTTACTTACCTTGACGGATTCACACGGTTGCCAAGCGCTTATTAACGACAGTTTATACGTGCAGGTTAACCAACTGCCTTCCGTAAGTCTTACGGGGCTTTCGTCAAGCTATTGTGTTGACGATGAATCAGATACAATTACAGCCTTGCCGGCGGGCGGTGTCTTCAGCGGTTCCGTTTCTTCCGACGTTTTCGACCCGGCAACTGTGGGCGCAGGCACTGCCACCGTTTATTATACATACACCGATAACAACGGATGTTCCTCTGCCGACACTCTCACCACAAATGTTTGGGGAAAACCCGTGGTCAGCATTGTAGTGGCTCCCGACACTCAATATTGCTCAAACGACGCCTCGCTGACTCTCTACGGCTTTCCTTCGGGAGGGACATTCAGCGGAGGAGGAATGACGGGCTCCACATTTGACCCCTCCTTGGCAAGTACGGGTTCGAATCAAATTGTATATTCTTACACCGATTCGCATAACTGCTTTAATGCCGATACGGCAAATACAACCGTTTATGCGGCACCCAACGTCAACATTACCACGCAGTTAAACGGCGCCTACTGCAGCAACGACGCTGCCGTTTCGCTTGCCGCCACTCCCACGGGAGGCACCTTCAGCGGCAACGGAGTGACGGGCAGCACCTTCGACCCCTCGACTTCGGGAGCGGGCTTGCAGCAAATCATCTACAGCTATACCAACGGTGACGGCTGCACCGACAGCGACACC
>CAZPGC010000010.1:30205-34070 GCA_964585875.1 uncultured Prolixibacteraceae bacterium
GCAGCAAATCATCTACAGCTATACCAACGGTGACGGCTGCACCGACAGCGACACCGTTACCACCACGGTTAACACGGCTCCCTCGGTGGCCATAACCACCGCCTTGCTTTCGGGCTACTGCCAAAATTCGGCGGCGGTATCGCTCTCGGCCTATCCTTCGGGAGGCACCTTCACGGGCAGCGGCGTGACGGGCTCTGTCTTTACGCCTGCCATGGCAAATACGGGCAGCCAAAGCATAGTTTACAGCTATACCGACGGCAACAACTGCTCCAACAGCGACACCATTTCAACGACGGTTTATTCTGTTCCCAACGTCAACATTACCACGCAGTTAAACGGCGCCTACTGCAGCAACGACGCTGCCGTTTCGCTTGCCGCCACTCCCACGGGAGGCACCTTCAGCGGCAACGGAGTGACGGGCAGCACCTTCGACCCCTCGACTTCGGGAGCGGGCTTGCAGCAAATCATCTACAGCTATACCAACGGTGACGGCTGCACCGACAGCGACACCCTTACCACCACCGTGAACGCCGCCCCCACGGCATATTTCACCACCTTGTCCGGTCAAAATCTGTGTAAGGACGGCTCAACGCTTACTTTGACGGCAAGTCCTTCAGGCGGAGCCTTTGCAGGCAACGGCCTTACGGCAAACGTATTTTATGTGGATTCGGTAAATGCGGGAACATACTCATTGTATTATAGTTACACCGACGGGGCAGGCTGTACTGACAGCGATACCATTCAAGTCAACGTTAACGCTTTGCCGTCGGTCAGTATAAGCAACTTCAACGATATTTGCTCGGGGGCAAGTGCTTTGATGCTTTCGGGCGGCAGTCCTTCGGGCGGCAACTACTCAGGTAACGGAGTCAGCGGCGGATATTTCTATCCTTCGGTGGCCGGTGCGGGCCTTAGCGCTATCATCTACGGATACACCGACAGCAACGGTTGCTTCAACAGCGACACTGCCCAAATCAGAGTCGTGGGGACGCCTTCGGCAACATTCTCCTTACAGCAAAGTGCCTGCAAAGGCGATACTGTTAATGTGCTTTATTCGGGAGGCGCCTCGGCAAATGCCACTTTCTCATGGGACTTCGACAATGCCCTTGTGCTTTCGGGAAGTGCGGCAGGTCCTTATTCCCTACGTTGGGACACGGCGGGAATCAAGGCTCTCACGCTGACTGTTACGGATAGCGGCTGTACTTCAAACACTTACAGCAATTACACAAATATCATAGAGGCCATAGCCATGATTTCAACGGTGGGAAGCAATCAGGCTTGCTACGGCGACAGCGTGATGATTTTTGCCAATAGCGGTCCCGGATACACCTATCAATGGTACGATACTTCGGGGCTACTTACTTCGCCTGCCGATACGCTTTCGTTTTATAACGCTTTGCAATCGGGAGTGTATTATGCCAAAGTAACCAATGATTACGGTTGTTCGGCGGTTTCGGGGCAAATGGGAATAACGATACATCCCCAGTTATTCAGCGATTTCAGTCTGCCTGCCACGGCTTGTAAAGATGCCATTGTAAACATCAATTACAACGGTTTGGCCGATACGGCAGCAAGCTATAATTGGAATTTCGACGGAGGTGTTGTTGCCACGGGTTCGGGGGCAGGTCCATATGGAATAATCTGGAACTCAGACAGTTTGAAAACGGTTCAACTTACCGTTAGCAAATACGGCTGTTCTTCACCCACCACTTCCAAGGTGATAAACCTAATCACCGTGCCCGCAAGCATAACAGCATTGGGCCCCACTTCCTTCTGCGACGGAGGCAGCGTAACGCTTTATCCCAATGCGGGAGCCGGATACAGCTATCAGTGGTTTAAAGACGGCATCTCGCTTAACGACACGAACAACTTTTACACGGCCACACAATCGGGCAGCTATACGGTGGAAGTTACCAACGGACTCGGTTGTCAAAACATTTCCGATTCGGTAACGGTAACCGTTAACAGTACCGATTTCAATTTGGCATTTACGGCCAATCAGACCAATTTCACCATTCCTCCATTTAATGTTTCCATAACCAATCAAACACAGGATACTTCCAATTATTATTGGCTGTGGTCCATGGGTGACGGCACTTCATACACGGTGGCAAACCCCGTACATCAATATGCCTATGACGGCACCTACACCGTGGGCGTTGTGGCACAGAATATTAACACGGGATGCTATGATACCTTGGTGAAAAACAGCTACATAACTTGTCAGGGCGGCAGTGCCAACCCCTGCACACTTACGGCCGCAATAACACCTGCGGGCCCTGCTTCCATTTGTCCCGGCGACTCCATTTTGTTGACTGCCGCGGCCAACCATCCCGGCACCGTTTACCGCTGGTTGAAAGACGGTGTTTTGATACAAGGGGCCGACACCACCTTCTATTGGGCCAAAATGACGGGCAACTATCAGGTTATGGTTTCCGATACCTCTTGTTCGAAATTCTCATTGCCTTTTGCCTTAACTTTGTATAACACCATAACCCCCGCGATAGCTTCCAACGGCACCATAACACCATGCACGGGCGACAGTATGCAGCTTTATGTTACCACGGCATTTAATAACTATCTGTGGTCCAATGGAATGACCGGCTCGTCGATTTATATTCAAAATTCGGGCAATTACACGGTTACCACGACGGATGTAAACGGATGCCAAACGGTTTCACAGCCTTTTGTGGTCAATGCTTCGCTATTGCAAACACCCGATATTTGTATTGTGGGTGTTGACAGTGCCACCAATAATAATTTCATTGTTTGGGAACGTCAGGCGAATCCGCTTATCGACAGCTTCAGGATTTATCGTGAAAGCACCGTGGCGGGAGTTTACAATCCCATAGGTAAAGTTGCCGCCGCCGACCCGGGTTACTTCCTCGATGTCAATTCAAATCCGATGCAGCAGGCTTACCGCTACCGCATAACCGCCATCGACACTTGCGGCATGGAGACTCCTTATTCGGATATCCACAAGACCATTCATTTGAGTATCAACGCCGGACTGAACGGCAGTTGGAACCTTATTTGGAGTCATTACGAAGGCTTTAACTTTGGAACCTACAGGATTTATCGCGGTTTCGACAGCACTGCAATGCAGCCCTTGACGCAGATTCAGTCCAATCTCAACAGCTACACCGACCTTAATCCTCCCGCAGGTAATATTTTCTATCAGATTGAAGTTGTATCGCCTCATCCTTGTTATCCCGATTCGGTTTACAGCAAGGCCAAGACCAACTACAACACTTCGCGGTCGAATCATATGAACACTTCCGCGGCTCCTAATACGGGCTTTGTAAAATCATCGGATAATAAGCTTTCGATGCAAATATTGCCCAACCCAAACAAAGGAACTTTTGTTCTGGAAATAGTCAATGGAGGTTCCTTGCTTTCCGATTACAACGTGCAGATATTCAACGCTGTAGGAGAACTTGTTCACAGCGAACGACTGTCGGTTTCAAAAGCTTTGAGAAAAACCATGCATCTGGAAAGCTACGGAAATGGAATGTATATTGTCAGATTATTGTCGCGTGATAATGTGCTTACCACTAGATTTGTCGTGCAGTAAAAGTTCAAAGTTCAAAGGAGAAAGGTTAACAGCCAAATTTTCGATGGGTTTGCTAAGTCCCCCTTTCCGCAGGTGGTCAGACACGGTAGAAAGGGGGATAGGTCGCAGATGCTGACACCGCAGGTCGTCAGTAGGGATTGATTTTTTTAAATGTTTGGAGTTTAAAATGTTTGCTGTTTAGGGTTGACTTCTTTTGGTTCGATGCAGCAAATCATTAGGTTATTTCTACCGAGGAAGGGAAAACCGGCACTATCTTTTCGGGTTGACAGCCAAATTCTCGATGGATTAGCTGAG
>CAZPGC010000011.1:0-27721 GCA_964585875.1 uncultured Prolixibacteraceae bacterium
TCGGTGATGCCTGCCGGCGAAGCCGCTTTCCATTGGTCGGAAACGTCGGAAAGCTCTTTGATGCTGCCGTCTTTCATACGGAAATTTATATTGTCGCGTGTAAAATCGTAGGAGTTGTTAGATGATTTTCCGGTAAAAACGTAATATTCGGGAGTGTCGGCGGCAAAGGGCAGTGTTTGTTTAAGTTTTTCTCTTAGCTCCTGCACTCTTCCCTCGTCGAAGGGCGTGTTCGAAAGTTCCGTTTTAAGCAATCTTCTGTCGGTAATCCGGCTGCATAAATCCGACAGAACGGGATCGGGATGTCGCGTCCATTTCTTTACTGCCGAAAGAATATCGAAGTCGTCGAGTTGGACAAACATTTCCAGGCATTCCTCCTCGTGTTTGAAATCGTGGCGGCTTATGTCGTTGTATAAAAAGAAGTTAAGGGCTTCGTTATCGCTAAGGTCTTCACCGCGTTTCGACAATTCTTTGGCACGTTTCAAAATGTTTATCAGGGTAAATTCCGCCGACAAAACCGTTTTGTGTAAATACACTTGCCAATACATTATTCTTCTGGAATTCAAGAAGTTGTCTATGGAATAAATGCCTTTTTCTTCCACCACAAGCGAGTCGTCACGAACGTCGAGCATTTTCAAAATACGCTGTGTGCCTATTACGCCTTCCGAAACGCCGGTATAGAAACTGTCGCGGCGAAGATAATCCATGCGGTCAACATCGAGCTGACTACTAATGAGTTGTGTGAGGAATTTTTTTTCATAAGTGCCGTTGAATATCTCGAGAGCCATATACAGTTTTCCTTCGAGATGCTCATTTATCTCCCACATTATCATCCGTGATATTTCCTCGTGCGAAACGCTGCCGACAATAGAATTTTCAAGGGCATGCGAGAAGGGGCCGTGGCCTATGTCGTGCAGCAATATGGCGGCTTTGGCCCCTTCGGCTTCCCATTTGCCGATATTATGGCCGCGTTCCCGCAGGTTTTTCAGCGCTTCATCCATCAAAAACATGGCGCCGATTGCGTGTTGAAAACGTGTGTGCATTGCCCCCGGATAAACAAGATGTGTTAATCCCAGTTGTGAAATCCTTCTAAGTCGTTGGAAATACGGATGTTGTATTATGTCAAGCAAAACCTGACCGCTGATGGTGATAAAACCGTGGACGGGGTCGTTTATGATTTTCTTTGCTGTTTTTCTCATTTAAGTAAAATTAATATTTCAAATCAACGTTGTTGTTATTCAAATGTAAATTTACAACTATTTTTGCAAAACACTAATGCCTTTTTGAGAAATAAATTGGTAGTCCGAACCGCAGGCTTAGTATAAGATGTTGAGAGGCAATAGTTTGATGATGGCCTGTCGATTCGTAAAATACGGGCGTTTTAAATAAATTACGATTATGAGTAAAGTAAATATTTTATGGGTGGATGACGAAATAGAAATGCTGAAGCCCCACATTATTTTTCTGTCGAACAAAGGTTACGACCTTGATACGGTCAATAACGGCACCGATGCCTTGACAATGATTGAAGAAAATGATTACGATTTGATTTTTTTGGATGAAAATATGCCCGGATTAACGGGTATCGAGGTGCTTGGTGAAATTAAGAAAATAAAGCCCCTGTTGCCCGTGGTGATGATAACAAAAAGCGAAGAAGAAACCATAATGGAGGAGGCAATAGGCTCAAATATAGCCGATTATCTTATAAAACCTGTTAACCCCAACCAGATTTTGCTGGCAATTAAAAAGAATATCGACAGTCGCAAAATAATTTCCGATAAAAATACCATGTCGTACCAGCAGGAGTTTCGCTCCATAGGTATGGATATGATGGGAAATTTGGATTACGACGATTGGGTCGGGATTTATAAAAAGCTGGTTGATTGGGAATTGAAGTTGGAGAAGTCAATGGATACCGGTGTTCTCGACATTTTGGAAACTCAAAAAGAAGAAGCCAACAGCTTGTTTTCGAGTTATGTGGAGAAAAATTATATCGATTGGATAGGAGGCAGCACCGACGACAAGCCCGTCCAGTCGCATCTTGTTGTGCGAAAAAAGATTTTGCCCTCTTTGCAGAAAAACAAAACCACATTTTTGTTCGTAATCGATAATCTGCGTTTCGACCAGTGGAAGGCAATTTACCCGACGCTGAGTAATTTTTTCAGGGTGGAAAAAGAGGAAATTTATTACAGCATTTTGCCCACAACAACTCAATATGCACGTAATGCTTTCTTCGCCGGCATGGTGCCTTCCATGATTGCCAAGCGTTATCCGCAATATTGGATAAATGAGGATGAAGAGGGCACGAAAAATCAGTTTGAAAACGAACTTTTCGGCGAGCAGCTCAAGCGTTACGGAATCGACATTAAATATTCTTATAATAAGGTGTTGACTTTGGAATCGGGGCGCAAGTTGCAAAATCGCCTTCATTCCCTTCTCGATAACGACCTGAATATCATTGTTTACAACTTTGTGGATATGCTAAGCCACGCAAGGACAGAGATGGAAGTAATACGCGAATTGGCTTCCGACGAAAAGGCTTATCGCTCGCTCACACTTTCGTGGTTCAACAATTCGCCCCTTTTTGAAATGATGAAATATGCGGCAGAGAAGGGAGCCAAAATCATTATTACCACCGATCACGGCTCCATCAGGGTGAAGCGCCCCGTTAAAGTTATAGGTGATAGAAACACGAATACAAACCTTCGCTATAAATTTGGTAAGAGTTTGGATTTCAAGGCTAAAGATGTCTTTGCTGTTCGTAATCCAGAAGATATTTTCCTGCCGCGTCCAAACGTTTCAACTTCCTATATTTTTTGTCGCGAGGCCGATTATTTCGTATATCCCAATAACTACAACTACTACGCATCTTTTTACAAAGATACCTTCCAACACGGCGGCATTTCCCTTGAAGAAATGTTGATTCCTTTGATAACCTTAAGCCCCAAGTGATGCTTTTTGAAAATGTGAAATTAGGTGATATTAAGGAAATTGCCGGTAAAATATTAGAGGCATTTCCCCGTGAGCGAATCTTTATTTTCGATGCGCCCATGGGTGCCGGCAAAACCACACTAATCAGTGCAATGTGTCGTCGCCTCGGTGTTGACGACGAGCCGGCTAGTCCTACTTTTTCTATAGTGAATGTCTATCTCGACAAGGAAGAAAATGAGATTTTCCACTTCGATTTTTATCGCCTGAAAAATATTGATGAAGCCTTTGAGATAGGTTTTTACGAGTATTTCGATTCGGGTAATTATTGCTTTGTGGAATGGCCTGACTTGATAACGCCCTATTTGCCTGATGGTTACGTGTCGGTGAAAATTACTGCGTGTGACGATAACGAAAAAAGAACCATAGAGGTGAAAGCCGTGCACTAATAGTTTTTTTTGCGAGCCGAGAATTTTTTCAAAAAAAGCATTTTATTTTTTGGAGATTTAAAAAAAGGTGTATTTTTGCAGCCCTCAAACAAGGTACCATAGCTCAGTTGGTAGAGCAACGGACTGAAAATCCGTGTGTCCCTGGTTCAATTCCAGGTGGTACCACCTCAAGAAGGTCGCCAATCGGCGGCCTTTTTTTGTTGATTTCCTTTCTTGTTTTATCGCGCCAAAATACTATTTGTTGTCCTTAGTCGTTTTTATGGCAAGATGCTTGTATTAATCCGACATCTTTATAAACCCTTAAAACACACAGCACTATGGAACTTAAAAAAACAAAAAAAGCCGACCTGCGGCAATGGCGTGCCGTCTTTTTCCTGAGCGGGCTTGTCTTTACCCTTGCCGTTACACTCCTTGCCTTCGAGTGGAAAAGTCATCCGTCGAAAATTGAAATTTCGGATGGCGGGACTCTTATTTTCGATGAGGATTTTGTGAGCAACACCCAACGCCAAAAACCCATGCCCAAAAAACCTCTTAAGGTTGTGGCGGATAAAATCCGAATCATTGATGATTCAAAAGACATCGATCCCGACGACGACCTGTTGCTTGGCGACGAGTGGGACCCCGATATGTACATGGATACCGTTGACAATCAGAAATATGATGAAGACCCTGATGTGTTCTTTGCCTTCCCCGAGATTCCGCCAAAGTTCAATGGCAACTTGCAGGAATACCTTGTCAATAACACCAAGTTTCCCGCGCTTGCCAAGGAAATGAATATACAGGGCACCGTTTTCGTTAAGTTTAGAATAGGTGCCGACGGAAAAACCTCCCGCATAGAAGTTTTGCGAGGTGTTGACAAAAGCCTTGACGAAGAGGCCAAAAGGGTAGTCAGGGCTATGCCCCCTTGGCAACCGGCGCGACAAGGCGACCGCAAAGTGTCCACAGAAGTTGTTATTTCTGTAAAATTTATTTTGAAATGATTTGCCGATTATCATTTTAGGGACATTTTACCTTTTTGGGAATGAATTACTTATTTTAAAATTGAATCATCTAAAGGCTTTGAGACTTACGCCGTAAGATTATTTTAAATTATGGAGTAAAATCTGCCGGTTTTGTAACTGTCATAAAATCAGAAAGAAACAAGTGGTTTAGGCCTATATATTTTTAGTTTAATGCGATATTTTTTTGCCCGAAGAATTTAATGAGATTATTATTGTGGTAGTTTGAAAATATCGTTTATGAAAAAAATCTTAGTTGTTGAAGACAAAGTCGATAATCTCATCTCCACACGTGCTTTGCTTAGTGCTATTTTGGATGATGTGGAAATTATCACGGCCACCTCGGGAAGAGAAGCTGTGGTTAAGGTTCGTTCCGACGAGCCCGACCTTGTCGTGTTAAACATCAAATTGCCGGGACTTAACGGCCTTGAAACCACTAAGATTCTCAAGCAAGACAGTGATACTTCCGGTGCCTTGATATTGCTTGCCGCCGACAGAAAAACAAGCACCGAAGAAAAAGTTACCGGTTTGAATTACGGTGCCGACGCCATTATAAACAAACCCTTTAACATTGCGGAATTATCGGCTCAGATTAATGCCCTACTGCGCATTAGAGACCTGGAAGTCAGACTGATGAAGGAAAAGGAACATCTTTCGGAAAGCTTGAAAACAACGGGCGAAAAGCTCAACGAAACATCATCGCTTATTAAATCAATTTACAGGTCATTGCCCGTCGGTATTGGCATTATCGACGGCGACACCATTGTGTTTATGAACAAATTCTTTTTGAATTTCACATCTTACAAAAGGGAAAACCTGCCTTTGAAAGCTGAAAATATTATAGATAATTGGCCGGCCATTAAAAATGAATTTTTAAAACGCGGCGATGAGAAAGCCTTTTCAATGGAACTGAATATTAAATCTTCCGACGGAAAATCCTTTCCGGTTCTTCTTTCGCTTGGATTTATCAATCACGACAGAAGAAATAAATTTATCGTAAACATAATAGACATTGGCAAAGAGGCCGAAGACCGTAAGTTGAAAAAAATACTTCTTGAGATTCATCACCATTCAAATTCCATAGCTGATGAGAGTGAGTTTATAAAAAAAACCGGCGAGATTATGTCGGATATAGCCGATACAAATAAATTTTATATCGGTATTTACAATTCGCTCGAGAACGTTATAAACATCCCGTATCATTCCGACCCGCTTTACCGTATCAAAAATATAAGACCATACGGAAATCTGGCTTCCCTTGTGTTGAAAAACAGATCGGGCCTTATTCTTAATAACAAGGAAATCAGAATGTTGGCAGAAGAGCACAAGGTCTCCGAATATGAATCAAAGGCCAAATCGTGGATGGGCTTGCCCTTGATAAACGAGGGCAAAACAATAGGTCTGATGGCTTTTCAGAACAATAAAAACGACAGAGCTTTTCTGCCCGCACATTTAAATAATTTGAAGCTGATTTCCACTACAATAGCGCTGATTTTGGAATCGCGGTTAAAAAACAAGCAGTTGGAAAAAGCCCTGAAAGATGCTCGTGTTTCCGAAAAGCTAAAAAACGAATTTCTTTCGAATATCAGCCATGAAATCCGTACGCCCATGAATGCAATTGTCGGATTTTCAAGTATTTTATATGATGATGTGCCTGAAAACGAGCGACGGGAATATCTGGATTTGATAATACGCAACAGCGAGCATCTTTTGAAAATCATTGACGACATTGTGGATATTGCGAAGATTCAATCGGGCGATATAACTTTAAATCGCATCGACACCGATATTCCCGCACTTTTACGCAAGTTGCTTCGAAAGGTGGAGAAAGATATTGAGTTGGAGCATAAAGATATAATAGTCAGCCTGATAATTCCCGATAATGCAAGAAGTTTATCGATAAAAACCGATCCGTTCAGGCTCTCGCAGGCCCTTGAGAATTTGCTTTCAAATGCTGTGAAATTTACACCGAGCGGTGAAATAGAATTTGGCTTCAGCCTTAAAAAAGAGATGGTAGAGTTTTATGTAAAAGATACGGGAATAGGCATTCCGGCTGATAAGTTGGACACAATCTTCGATAAATTTGCACAGATTGAGCAGGGACATACCCGTAATTTCGGGGGTAACGGCCTCGGACTTTCCATCACAAAAAGCCTGATAAACCTTTTGAACGGGAAAATCAGTGTTTATTCGGAGGAAAATAAAGGTACGGAAGTGAAATTTACCTTGCCCGTCGAAAAAGAAAAATTTTTCACCAACGGTAGCAGCAGAAAAATGTCATTTTCTTATAATTGGGAAAATAAAAAATTGCTCTTGGTGGATGATGTGAAAGTGAATCTTGAGTTTCTCGACTTGCTTTTACGAAAGACAAAAGCAAAGACCATCTTGGCCGACAACGGGAAAAAGGCCGTAGATATTTTCAAAAAAGATACTTCTATTGACTTAGTGATAATGGATTTGCAAATGCCCGTAATGGACGGTTACACGGCCACACGGCTGATAAAGGAGATAAAACCCGATGTGCCGGTGATAGTTCAAACCGCCTATAGCGAGTTGTCCGACAGCAAATTGGCACGGCAGTCGGGATGCGATGCTTACATGGAAAAACCCATAAAAGCCAACGAATTGCTTAAGACTATTGCAAGGCTTTTGGAAAACTGAAGAGGGAAGCAGTGCTTGGTTTTGCCGTGAAATAAAGCAAGAAATCTATTCCAAACTATCCCCTGACAAATTATCGGTGTCGAAATCGCCGTGCGGATTTTTTATTTGCCAATTGTTAAAAGTCTCGTCGGCGACAAGGCCGTCGCCAAAGATAATTTTATCGTCGCTGACGACTTTCACCGGCGCATCGGTGAATATTTTCCTTGTTTTTTTATCCCAAGTTAGCTCTTCGGTGTAGAGTTTTTCTCCTTTTACGTTGGTTGCCACCACGTTGTATTTGGCCAACACAATGTTTTTCTTCGGAGTGTTCTTTGCGTAATCGGCTTTTATCGAGGATGTTACATTGCCAAGCGAATCGTAGAAAATCACATAAACACCCTTGGGCATCTCGGTGTAGTCTTCATCGCCCGTGTAATGGTCTATTTGGGGGCTTTTTATCCTTATGCGCACCCTTCCCGAGTCGGTGATTATTCCTTCAACGCCGTAGCTTGTCTCGGTGGGCAGGGTGGGATTTATTTGCAGCGATTGAACTTCTTTAATGTCGTTTTCGCAAGAAAAAAGCATTGTCGCCGCAAGGGCAACAATGCTTATTTTCAATATTTTGAATATGTTAAGCACGGGGCTTATTCTTTTCTAATCCTTACAGTAGTGTTTTCGTTAATCCAGCATTCCACTTTGAAAGTATCTCCCGCTTTCAGATTGCGCATAAACACATCTTGTTGTGTGGGGAAGTTTTTCCTCATGGCCGCCAATTGTTTTTGTGCGGCTTCCTTCACTTTTTCGTCTTTGGCCATAGCGGCTGCTTTTGCAAATTTATCGGCTGCCGCCCAGTAAGTTACGGTCATGCCTTTGTATTTGCAGGTTTTGGCGCTTTTCACGTACAGTTCGCCGATGAGTATGTAGGCAAAAGCTCTCTCGGGCTGTAATTTAAGGGTGTTGTAGGCAGCCTCGCGTGATTTTTGCAACTGTCCCAATTGTTTGTAGGTATCGGCAAGCATCAAGTAGGCATCGCCTTTTTTGATTTTCATACTGTCGGGATAAAGCTCAACGGCTTCCAGCAAGTACTTTTTGGCCTCTTCATATTTTTCACGTTGCATCGACATTTTACCCATTGAAAAGGCCGAAGCGGCGCTTGGTGCTATCTCATGAACCTTTTTCAAAGCTTTGTAATACAAGTCGCTATTTGTGCAGTGACGCAACTCGAATAAACGCACCAGGTTTTTAGCCAAAACAGTGTCTTCCGGATTTTCATCAAATTTCGGCTCGAAAACAGTCTCCAACTTTTCGCATTTTGCCAACTTCACCATGGTTTTTTCGATGTTGTTGCTGACAGCTTCATATTTTTTGGCCTTTTTTTCGGGAAGCGTGTTTATGTTATGCTGCAAAACATCGTAAATATCCATATAGTTTAAGTAAACTTGATCGATCGGACAATGTTTTTGTTTCCAATATTTTACGGTGGCAATATAGTAGCCGTAAAGTACGGTAGGTTCCGATTTGTCTTTCATCATCTCAAAAGATTCTTTGAATATGGGATAATATTCTTCGGAATTTTCCTTGCGATATTTGTAAAGGTCAACAGCCTGACGGCCTTTGATATAGCCTACCGGATATTTGGGGTTGTTCGGAAAATATTTCATCCTTTGTTCGTAAACCATCATCAAGGTGTCAACATACTTTTGCTTTGTAAGCGAATCGTCGGTGCTTTTTATTTTGAAATTCACCAATCGCACACCGCGAGTATAAACATTCTGACTTGCACGAGGGCAGTTCAAAAAGCAATACCTCCAATATTTGTAAGAGGTGTTGGCCAAGTCGGCATTTTTATACTTTGTGGCTCTCCACTGCTTGTAATAATCGCTGTACAAGCTCAAGTTGGTTACACATTTAACGCTGTCTTTTCCGTATTTCGAACCTCCGTCGGGATCATTTACGGAATAAGCTTTAAGGCTCATTCCCGCCAGCATCACAATTACTACCGCTAAAGACTTCATTATTTGTTTCATCACTCAAAAAATTTATTGTTTATTAATTATATCTTCGTTTCTCGAACCATCCGTTTCGTATCGTCAATCCCAAGAAAAACTTAACATAGTTTTGTTGTATCAAACCGTCGGCAGTGGTGCCTCTGCGGCCTATTTCCGTCCCGAGGTCGAGATACGGAAATGTCTTGTATTGCTTGTCGATACGCAACGGAATAGAGCACCCAAAGGTTATGCCAAGCTCGTTGATGTTATGATTTTTTAACGTTAGATAGGAGTTGTAATATCTCAGTCCTCCCCTGAGCATTATCCTTTTCACGCGGTACATTCCGCCCAAGTTAAAGGAGAAACTGTTTTTAAAGGAATCTTGGCGTCCGAATGCCGAAAACTCCTCCCATTTTTGATAATTAAAATCCATCCCGAAAGACCAGTCCATACCTTTATGAAACTGAAAACCAAGGCCGTAGAACATCGGTATTATCACATTACCCCTGCCGTTGTCGCTGTTTACCACAGTGTCTTTTATATATTCGAAACCCGATTCGGAAGAAATATAGGTCTCGGCTAAGGTGGTGCTTGTGCCTACCAAGGTTTGCTTGTTCGAAAACACCCCTCCCAGAGTGTAGTAATACTCGTTTTCTTTGCCGAGCGAATCGGTGAACTGAACCCCGAAATCGTAATATAACTGACTCATATTCACCGTATTGGTAAGTCGAAAAGTGTACATATTTATATTATCGGGGATGGAGCTTATTTTTTTATAGTTGATGTTTCCGAAAAGGTACGACATGTTGAAGCCCACGGCGAGTTTTTTTCCTATGCGAAAAGCATTTCCGAAAATAAGCTGATTTACGCCGCCGTCGCCCGAATATGAATATTTTACGTCGCCGACGGAATCAACATACGAGTTTGAAACCACATTATACCCTACTGTTGTGTAAGGCGAGAGGCTGAAACTGACTCTCCACCAATTGACAACAGGGAAGGCCACCTTTAAATAATCGAGGTTGAAATAATTGGTTTTGCGTTCCGATATGTCCGTTTTTGTTTGCAGCAACCATCCGGAGTAGCCTGCATCAAGCACGAAAGAGCCCGAGTCGATGGCCGCATACGATGCCGGATTTTTGGAATTTATGAAAAAAGGCGATTGCAAACCGTAGGCTATTCCTCCCATAGAGCGCGAGATGCCGTTTTCGTTTTTGTCAACGTCGCCCAAACCAAAGCGAGAATACGGTGAATTTATCTGTAACTGCGCCTTGGTTACCAAGCTCAACGATAACAGCAATATACTGAATGCCAACGATTTAAAATAGTCAATCCCTTTCATTAAATTCCAATATTTTGTTCAATCCGATTATTACCAGATTTGGCTCGGCAAAGATGTTACTTTTTATGCTTTTTTCAAAATATATCATCTCGCCTCCTGTTAAAACTATGTTAAGATTTGCAAATTTTGCTTTATAACTGTCGATAATTCCGTTAATTTCGGCTGCGGCTCCGTTCATCACCCCCGATTCTATGGACGAAACGGTGTCGGTTCCGATTAAAGCTGCCCCCGGATTATAGCTCACTAACGGCAATTTGTCGGTAAAAGTATGCAGTGCCTTAAATCTTAACCACAGCCCCGGTGAGATGCCGCCGCCCAGGTAGTGACCATCTTTGTTTACCAAGTCGTATTTTATGGCTGTGCCGCAATCCACCGACAAAACATTTTGCCCGCTAAAAAGGCTGTAAGCTCCTACCGCAGCCGAAAGCCGGTCTTTGCCGAGGGTCTCGGGCGTGTCGTAGTCGTTGACAATGGGCAGCGGAGTGGCGGCATTCAATTCAATGAAAAAATAATTTCTTTGCAACATGTCTTTTATACGGTTGTCGAAATTTATCACCGACGACAAAATGGCCGAACGTATGTTTTCGCCGCCAATAAAATCCTGCACATCTTCAAGGGTGATATTTTGGTATGCTTTAAGTCTTATGCCCTTCTCGTCCACGAGAGCGCATTTTTGATAGGTGTTTCCGAAATCCAATATTAACCTTTTGCTTTCCAAAATATTCGAGCCTTTAATTTTATCTTTTGTTCATAAAAATCAGCCGATTTCCCAAAAGATTTAAAAAGCGCAAATTTACATTTAATTTAAAGTATTCTAACAGAGAAAACAAAAGTTGTTCGAGTGTCCTTAATGCGCAGATGCGCGACCGTATAAGCCCTTTGAAAATAAAAAGAGGAGCGAAGAAACCTCGAAAAAATGCCACAAGATTCAAAAGCTCTTCGTCCTCTTTAATGTTTAAGGTTTTAATAAAACCTATTTCTTTTTCATAAGCAATTCTTCTCTAATCATTGTGTGTCCGCAGTTTGGGCACTTCACCGTAGTGCATTTTACGCCGGTTTGATGCGGCACTTTTTCTCCGCATTTGGTGCAGACACAGAAACCGCCGTTACCGAATCCGCCGCCCCCATTGCGTCCGCCGCCGCCGTGACGACCCTGTCCTTGGCCGTGTCCTTCGTGGCGATGCATACCTTTACCTCTCATAATTTCCTCCTTTCTTTTCTTCTTCGTTGTTTAAATGTTTCAGCCTGTTTTCCAGCACTTTGATGCTTTCTTTCAGGCTCGATATACGCTCCTCGAGAAACTGTTTTTCTTCGGGAATTTCTACGCGGGGCACCCTTTGCCCGAAGCCGTAACCGAAGCCGCGTCCAAAGCCTCTGCCATAGCCACCGCCGTGTCTAAATCCTCTACCGCGACCAAAGGCGTGAGCTCCGTAATATGCCCCGTTTTCAAATCCCGCGAAATCGTAACCGGCACAATATCCGGCTCCGCGACCTGTCATGGGACCTAATCCGTAAGGGCCCGTTCTGTCTCCTCTTGGCATATTTACCTCCTTTTTTACTGTTAATATCTTATAAATCAATTATATAATTCTTATATTGTCTTGTGTCACCTTGAAATGACGCTGCAAAGATAATGAACATATGTTCATAATGCAAGTTTTTTTTGATTTTTTAAGAGGAAATATATATTTGGGCTTCGCTTTAATACTTATTGCCTGTCTGTAATGTTCGAGTTCAAGGCTTGTGAAGTGCTGAAAGTAAAGGAGTCCGACTACCGGCGGATGACTGCTTTCAGAAAAAGCGTAACGAAGAAATCGGACATTCCAGACAGACACTACTAAAAGAGCCAATCTTTTCAAAATCAGATAAAAAAAACAGAAAGTTTTGCTTGAGTTTGCGGGCCCTACTCTTCTTTAGCTCCTATTAATTCCTTGATTATTAGCAGCTTTTCATTTAAAAGCTCTTGGCTTCTTGCCTCCACAATCAGTCGCAAATAGGGCTCGGTATTGGAAGGTCTGATATTAAACCACCAATCGGGATATTCCAATCGGTAACCGTCGAAGTCCATAAATTTTTGCGGCTTTTCTTCGTTGAAGAAATAATCTTTCACCTTGTCCATTATTTCTTTTTTGTTTTCAATCCTGAAATTTATTTCGCCGCTGTTGGCATAGGCTCTTATGTCGGCAATTAGTTGCGAAAGGCTTTTGCCTTTTTCTTTCATTTTCAAAATCACGTTGAGCACAATCAGCATTGCCAACATGCCCGAATCGGAATAATAAAAATCGCGAAAGTAGTAATGCCCGGCCAACTCTCCACCGAATAAGCCGTTTATCTCTTGGAGCTTGGGGGCTGCAAAGGCACGCCCCACACGCCAGGTGTAAATTTCCGTCGGAGCTATGCGGTTGAGGTATTCTCCAACGGCTTTGGAGGTTCTAATGTCTTGAATTACAGTTACTTTTTTGTCTCCTTTTATAAAATAATGCCCCATCAAAGCAATCATCAAGTCGGGGGATATAAAGTTGCCTTTCTCATCGATAAACATCACCCTGTCCGCGTCACCGTCGAAGATTATTCCCAAGTCCGATTTGTTTTTGACAACTTCGGCTCTTATGGCTTCGGTGTTTTTTTGAATCAAGGGATTTGCCTCGTGATTCGGAAAATTGCCGTCGAGTTCATCGAAAATATAATGAGGTGTATCGCCGAGGATGTCCTTCACAATCAGCGCTGCCATGCCGTTGGAGCAGTCTATTGAAATGTTCATATTTTCGAGTCCCCGGGGTTTATACGACGACAAAAAAGCAAGGTATTCTTCCTTTTTTTCGAAAGCGTAAACCCGCCCTTTTTTTGCTGCTTTTTCAGGCACAAAAGACTTCATTTTTTCTTCTATCCACTGCAAGCCGCTATCGTAGGCTACGGGTGCCGCTCCCGCACGCGAAACTTTCAAGCCGTTATATTCTTTGCCGTTGTGCGAGGCCGTAATCATCACCGAAGCATCGAAATCGTATTTGGCTGTAAGCCAATAAATCATAGGCGTTGTGGCGAGGCCCGCATCGTAAACATCGGCACCGCTGTCGCAAATGCCTTTGGTGAGATATTCGTAAATTTCGGGCGAGGAAACGCGCACGTCGCGACCCACCAACACCTTGCCGGTTTTTAAAAGTTCCGGAATGAGAAATCCTATTTTGTAAACGTCATCTTTGTTGAAATCGCGGTTATAAATTCCGCGGATATCATAAGCGTGAAATGCTCCCATTTAATTGATTATAAAGCGTTTATTAATTATTCTGTCTTGTAATATTACGGATACAAAATAAACGCCTTTTTCAAAACGCGACACATCGAGAACCGTTTTTCCTTTGGAATCGATAATTTTTTCCGAAAGCATTCTTCCGTTTATTGAAAAAATTCTCACAATGGCATCTCTTTCTGTTGCGCCTGACACCTTGATATTCAACACTTTGGTGGCGGGATTAGGGAAAAGTTCAACGCCGGCTTCCGACATATTTACAGGATTTATTCCTGCAAAAGTTTTAATGGAATCGATATATTCGACGCTTGTGCTCATTGTCCTTGCGGTGGCTTTCAAAATCGGGAAACCCGTATTTTTTGCCAACCATATGTATTCGGTGTATTGCGAAGGGATGGCGGGAAAAGAAAAAGGTATGGAGTCGTAGTGAAAGCTGTCAACTTGATAGACGGTAGATTTCAGTCGCAAACAATTGAAAGTGCCGTAGGGAGTTTTTACGGTGCCCCAGCCGTCAACTTCATTTACGCGGTGTTTTTTTTCCGAGATATATCCCAGCGAGGGGATGGACACGTGCCAAGCGGCATCGCAAGAGTCGATGTTGCCGTAATTCATGGGGAAAGTGTAAATCACATCGGCATTTTGATACTGAACGGGCACCGGAGCTCCTTGAATCGTAGCCCCGAAACCAACTTCTTTGAATGAAGATGAAGTGTTTTTGTAGAAGTTGTATCCGTCGGTAATTGCTATGGTACCTATCTGAGCATCAGGGCGTTCGCGGGCAATTGTCGATACAAGAGGGTACATAAACACCAATTGGAAAATCGCCGGAGTGGAGCTCACGCTTACATAGCTTTCCATTTTTTGAGATTTGGCCGTGAGAGTGCTGAAATCCCAAGTGAAATTTGCACCTGTCTGTTTAAAATTGAAGGATGATGCATTGGCCGCTGTGCTGATTCGGAAAGTGTCGTTGGGTACCGGCATGTCGTTTTTGTCGATTGAAATTTGGGGGTAAACATTTGAAATAAACGCAATTAGGCTTAGAATGATAGATAATCTTTTCATGGTTGTTTCGAGTTTAGTTGTGTGTGTAAAGTTAGTAAATCTCCATTTAGACTCGAGATGAATTTTTGGTTGTCTTTCGGGAAAAGCGTTCAGGAGCAAATCGACAAAAGGTGTAAACACAATAACTCTTTTGCCATATCTTTGCCGCCGTTATGAATGAAGCTCTGATTTTAGGCATTGAATCCTCGTGTGACGACACATCTGCTGCCGTTTTGCAAGGGCGCAAGGTGCTGTCAAACGTAACGGCCAACCAGCAAATACACACCGAATATGGCGGCGTGGTGCCGGAATTGGCCTCACGCGCTCATCAGCAAAACATCATACCTGTTGTCGATAAAGCATTGAAAGACAGCGGAGTAAGCAAGGGCGATATTTCGGCCTTGGCTTTTACGCGCGGTCCGGGCTTGTTGGGCTCTTTGCTCGTAGGCAGTTCCTTCGTCAAAGGTTTTTCTTTGGGCACGGGGGTGCCTCTCATCGAGATAGACCACCTTCAGGCTCATATTCTTGCCCATTTCATCGAGAGGGACGGCGCGGCGCCTTCTTTTCCTTTTCTGTGTTTGACGGTTTCGGGCGGACATTCCCAAATTGTGCTGGTGAAAGACTATTTTGATATGGAAATTGTGGGCAAAACCATTGACGACGCTGCCGGTGAAGCCTTCGACAAAGCGGCAAAAATATTAGGACTGCCTTATCCGGGCGGTCCTCTGATCGACAAATTGGCACCGCAAGGCGACCCTTTTCGTTTTTCTTTCCCCAAACCGGCCATCAAAGGATTGGACTACAGTTTCAGCGGGCTGAAGACCTCCTTTCTCTATTTCATACGCGACGAGTTGAAGAAAAACCCTAATTTTATCGAAGAAAACAAAGCCGACCTTGCCGCCTCTATTCAGCGTACCATTGTGGAGATTCTTATGGGAAAACTTGCGAGAGCTTCTCGAGAGTTGAAAATCAGAGATATAGCTGTGGCGGGAGGCGTCTCGGCAAATTCAGAACTGCGCCGAAGCATAAAAGCCGGTGAGGAGAAATACGGATGGAGGACCTTTATACCGCCTTTCTCCTATACCACCGACAATGCCGCTATGGTGGCGGTGGCCGGATATTTCAAATTTTTAAACAAGGAATTTATCGGCCTCGATTTTGCACCCTACGCAAGAGCCAAGCATAAAGCAAAATGAGGTTTTAAAATTTTAAAGGGTCCGGCGGATCTTTGTATTTTTACATTATGAAACTAAAAAACCAACAATATGTCTGAATTTACTGATAACAACGCGAAAAAGGCCGAGCGGCTTACCGAATTGGCTGAAGTGGTGATTGCCAAAAAAGATGCCGCCCAATACGTCAAAGCCAATATGAGCCTTATCGAAAACGTTACTCCCACAGATGTTATAGCCCTGGTTCATAGGCTGGTGGAGCGTGGGTATGAAATGGAAGCCTTGAAAAAACACATTGCAAAACTCCTCAATCTTTTTTACAAAGCCATAAACAGCTACACGCCCCCGCAGACGGCGCCGGATACCTTGATTTATTACCTGCTGAAAAACGCCGATGCAATGAACGAGCATCTTGAACGGCTTAAAGCACCCATCAGACAGCTCAATAAAACAGGGGTAACCTTTGAATTGAAAGAAGAGCTTGCCAAAGGTTTTGAAGAGGCGCAAGTATTTGTAAATCATTTTGTTATAAAGGAAAATCTTCTTTTTCCGGCCATCGAAAAATATTGGGAAGATTATAAATGCGTTTTGGTGATGTGGTCTATTCACGACGACATAAGGCGCTATTTGAACGAGTTGCCCTCTTTGTTGCGCGAAGAGAATTTCGACCTGCACCGCTTTAACGTGGTCTCCTCCAAACTTTATTTCGATTTCAAGGCCATAAGGTTTAGAGACGAGAAAATTTTGTTTCCACAGGTTTTAATGACCATCCCCGACGAACTAATGGAAAAACTTTATGAGGAAAGTTTCGAACTTAATTTTCCTTTCGTAAAACCCGAGGGCAAAAAGGTGAAAAAGCAGGTCTTCGGCATAAGCGATGAAGGTAAGGTGAATCTCGGTACCGGAACTATGACGCCTGAGCAGATAGCATTGATATTCAATCATTTACCCGTTGATTTGACCTATGTTGACGAAAACGACAAGGTTGTTTTTTATTCCACGCCGAAAAAGAGAATCTTCCCTCGCACCAATGCCGTTTTGGGTCGCGAAGTGCAAAACTGTCATCCTCCCGAGAGCGTTCACATTGTTGAAAAAATTGTGGATGCTTTCAGAAAAGGGGAGAGGGATGTTGCCACTTTTTGGATTCGGATGCGCGGCGAGTTTGTTTTGATACGTTATTACGCCGTGCGTGATGCCGGCGGGAAATATCGCGGCACCTTGGAAGTCTCGCAGGAGGTGTCCGACATCAGGGAGCTTGAGGGCGAGCAACGGCTTTTGGATTGGGAATAAATAGCTCGCCGCCCCTTCACAAGCCGTAGGTTAATTTCCCAAACTCCATTCTACAGCCAATTTGTAGGCAATATTATCCTTGATTCGAGGCAGAGCATAAGGTCCGTAGCGATAGAAAACCCCGAAGCCGATATTGGCTAAACCCGAACGCAAAAGACCTTTAAGCATAAGACCTGTTTCGAAATATCCCTTCTCCATAGTGTTGAATGTCAGATTCTTATGTCTGAAAGCCGATGAAAGGATGCCTATGCCGAAATTGTTTTCCAAGGCTATGTCGGGCGAGAAATATTTATAGTTGAAAAGCAATTTGCCGAAGTTGTGTTCCCAAAACAGCGACAAAAACCTGTCCGATAAAAATTCGTTGATACGCATGGTGCCGAAGGATGAAGGCGTAAACAAATAAAAACCCAGATAGCTGCCCTTGCCGTTATAAAGTTGATACCAAGGCAAAGGAGTATCTATAAAACCGGCACTCAAGCGCAAAGTGCTTTTGCCTAAGTATCTGATATAAAAGGATTTGTAAAGCTGAAAATCGAGGCGGTTATATCTGAAATCGCTGCCGAGAGTTTGAAGTCCCGCTGTCCAGCGGAAATGAAGCACAGGAAATTTGGTGCCGAGGGAAACGCTTTTAATCCTGTTGCGGACTATTTTTTCGCCATAGGCAAATCTAAAACCGGCATAAAATCCCGAAAAAATAAAATCGTTACTGCTTACAGTCACATCTCCGTTGCCGGCGAGTTGAAATAAATAGTTGTTGTTCACGCTTTTACGAGAGTGGAAATAGCCTGCATCCCAAAGAAAATATTTTAGGGCTCTGAAACGGACAGAGGTCGAAAGGTCCTCCGTGCTGTTCATTTTGTTTATTAAAAACTCGCGATAATTTTCGCTTGAGAATACTGACTTTGGTTGAAATGAAGTCTGTGCAGCGCTTTCTTCGAGGTCGTTTTTATAAGCAAATTTCACCAAAAACTCTGACGAAGGCACAGGTGTGATTTCCAGAGAGGCGCCGTATTTCCATTTTTTGTCGCCGGTGCCGTAAGCACCGTAGGCGCTCAAGCTGAAATACGGTGACAGCCTTTCGTTGGTCTTTATACCCAAGCCCAATCTGAATTTTTCATAGGAGTTGAATGCCAGAATCTTATCGAATGGAATGGTGAAAATTCCTGCGGGAAGGCCGCCGGCGGCGAGCGTCAGATAGTTTTTAATCCTGCGGTCCAAATTGTAAACCTGTCCCAGGCTGTCGATAAAAACATAGGTGTTTTTCTCGCGTGTGTCAAGGGTGTCGCTGCGGTATTTTTCCCAAAAATCGCTGCTCTTTGAGGTGGCCTCTTTGTCGATTTCCATTACCACGGCCTTACGCCTTATTTTTTTCGGAACAAGTGTGTTTATCTTTACGCTGTCGATATAGGCGGTGCCGTAGCCTACCATTGGCATATCGTTGAGTTCCACTGTGTTGAAAGTCAGTGTGGTGTTCAGTTGCGAAGGAAACCAGATGTCGCCGGCGTATTTTTTATATTGTTGCCTGATTTTAATGCCGATGCTTTGTCCGGAGTCATAAGGCTCGGCAATAACATTTTGAACGGCATATCCCGAGGTGTTGATGTAAAGCAAGCCCTTCAGCCCGTCGAAATTTTTTCCCTTAAGGGGTCTGAAAGAAATAATGAAAACGGTATCAGTCCCTTGAAAAACAGTATCTTGCAATAGAAAAAAATATTTTTTAGTGCTGCCGGGGCTTATGGGGTTTATGTAATTTTTATCGAGAAGACTGAAAACGGGGTTGTAAAAAGAAAAGGACTGAAACTGAGTGGCAATCATAACAAAAAAGGGGTCGCGGAAGCCCGAGGCTCGCGAGGCAATTATTTTTTCGTAGGATTTTCCTTTGCGAAAATATCGTTTTGAAACCGACTCGGTGAGAAAAAGATGGTGTTTTTCCAGAAAGTCGTTAATGCTCTTTTGTGCTGAGTCGGAGGCGAGGCTGTCGTTTAATAGCAAGGCGTTGGGGTCGGCAGTAAAAATCATTTTGTTGTATGCGGTGTAAGAAAAGGAATTTAGTTTCTCGGGGTTGTTTTTTTTGCGGTTTGCAACCACCGTTTTTATGATTCGGTGTGCCGGATTTACCCCCGGGAAAATCTTTACCTCTTGCAGTTTTATTGCTCGTCGTTGCATTCTCACAACAAAGTATTTTGCCTTGCCGCTTACGGCCACGGTGGTGTCGCGGTAGCCGGCAAAGCTAAAAGTAAGGCTGTCAGCCTTAGCGGCATCCAGCGTAAAAAATCCGTCGATATCAGAAGCTGTCCCCCTCTTGCTTTTGTCGAAACGGATATTGACAAAGGGCATGGGTTTGGCGGTTGATTTGTCGAGCACCCGTCCCTTTACGTTTTGCGAAAAGGACGGCACAGCCGACAGCAACAAAAGATATATGACAAGGTGTAACCGGCGCATATTTTTTAAAGTTTTTTGTTGTTGCGGTGACGGTTTTTATCGCGACGCGTTTTTTTCTCCATATTCTTCACGAAAGCCTCGCCGAGGTCAACACCCGTTTGGTTGGCAAGACAAATCAAAACCCACAGCACGTCGGCCATTTCATCGGCAAGGTTTAACTTTTCTTCCCCTTCCTTAAAGGATTGGTCGCCATATTTTCTGGCCATGATTCTCGCCAACTCGCCCACCTCTTCAGTGAGAATTGCCATATTCGTCAATTCCCCGAAATAGCGAACGCCATAAGTTTTTATCCATTTATCAACCTGATTTTGAGCTTCTTGTATTGTCATTTAACTTGGTTTTTGAAGTTTTCGACTTTCCAAAAATACAAATAAAAGGTAAGCCCTTAATTAACGGCCTTCAATAAGCCGTACTACGCCTTCAAATTCTTTAAAATCAAGCTGTTCCGGACGCTTTTCGAAAACGGGTGAAGAAAGAATTTCTTTGTTTTTCACAATGGTCTTAAGGCTGCTTCTCATCATCTTGCGCCTTGTGTTAAAGGCGGTTTTTACCACTTTGAAAAACAAATCTTCGTTGCAATCAAGCTGAAAATCTTCTTTTCTTACCATTTTGATAACTCCCGAATCCACCTTGGGAGGTGGCAGAAAAACCGACGGCTTCACAGTGAATAAATAGCTTGTATCGTAAAAAGCTTGCGACAAAACGCTCAAAATGCCGTAGGTTTTATTGCCGGCTTTTGCCGTAATGCGCTCGCCCACTTCTTTTTGGAACATGCCGGAAAAAAATGGAATCATCTCTCTGTATTCCAGTGTTTTAAACAGAATTTGACTGCTTATGTTGTAAGGAAAATTACCGGTTACGACAAATTCTTCTCCGCCGAAAATATTACGGATATCGGTCTTCAGAAAGTCGGCAAACAAAATATCTTTTTCGGGCAAAATATTGTTTTTTATTAGGTAATCGACAGACTCGGAATCTATTTCTATAACTTTCAAGTTTACTTTCTTATCCTTTAAAAAGTTTGTCAAAACTCCTGTTCCCGGACCTATTTCCAACACGTTGTTGATGCCCGAGGGTATAAGGTCGGCTATTTTACGCGCAATGTTTTTGTCTTTCAAAAAGTGCTGTCCCAAATATTTTTTTGCTCTTACCCCCATCACTTTTGTTTTGTTTCATTTAAAAAATCCTCGCAGGAGCGTTTAATGCTTTTCTCCAAAGGAGTGAATTTGAAACCCGTGGCGTTCTTTATTTTTTCAGCCGAATAATCATAACGGGCTGCCGCCATTCTTGCTGTTTGCCGAGTGATTACCGGCTCTCTTCCGCTGAAAAAATAAAAAGGCACAAGCAGCCTCCAAACAATTTTTCCCAACAGCGGCGATGCATAATACGGCGGCGGTTTTACTCCCAAACCATCGGCCATGGCATAAAAAAGTTCTTTGTAAGATAAGGTGCCCGCCGTGAGAATAAAACGCTCTCCCTTTATGTCGGATTCGGCGAGCATCACCATGGCGCGTGCCACATCAAGGGCGTCCACATATCCGTTTGTACCCTTTGTATAGAATTTTAATCCTTTGTAAACCGTATTAAACAAGGCAGAGCTGCCTTTGTTGCTGTCGCCGTAACCCAAAATCACGGCGGGGTTAACTATCACTGCCTCAAGGCCTTCGGCAATGCCGCGCCACACTTCCATCTCCGCCGCATATTTCGAATCGGAATAAACGCTGCTGCCTTTTTCAGCTTCGCGATAATCTTCCTCCGTGGTTTTTCCGCCGTTTTTTCCTCTTCCCAAAGCAGCTATTGAGCTCACATAACAAAGCTTTTTAACGCCTTTTTGCAAGCAAATATCCACAATGTTTTTAGTGCCTTCTATGTTTATTTGTCTGATTTTCGGAGCATCGGCACTGCGAAAACTCACGAATGCCGCCGCGTGATATACAATGGAGTCTTTCTTTATGTTTTCGTAAAGAAAAAAATCATCCAAGATATCACCTTCAAGCCACTTGATTTTATTGAAATATTCATCGGGATTGTCGAAACGGCGAGCGAAATATTTTTTTACAATGGAAAAATCAGAGCCCTTTCGCCTAAGTGCAACTATCTTGTTTTCAGGATTTTCGGAAAGTTCGGCAAGCAGTCTGCTGCCTACAAGTCCGGTTCCGCCGCTTACAAAAATATCCATTTTCAGAAAGTGAAGAAATCGGACAGTACATCCGTCATTTTATCAAAAACAAAAGGTTTGGAAATTATCTTGTCAAAGCCGTTATCAAGAAGTTTTTTTTCCGAATCTCCCAAATAATCTGCCGAAACGGCTAATATTATTGCGGGCGGTAAATTATTGTCTTTTTCATATTGCCTTATGAGTTTTGTGGCTTCGTAACCATCTGTATCAGGCATCATTAAATCCATAAATATAAGTCCGTACTGTTTTTCTTTGTACTTTTCAAAAGCCATTTTGCCGTTTTCGGCAGTGTCGGCAGTTAAGCCTAATCTTTTTATAAACAAAAGCAAAACATGACAATTAATTTCATAATCATCGGCTATAAGAATAGGGGTGTTTTCCAATGGTTTCATAAATAACAGTTGCATGTTTAGCTTTTCGGCGGCTAAAATAGGAAATTTTTTTATTCTTCTCTTGATAATTCTTACGTCCTTATATTCGCAAATAAAATCGATTTAAATCAAAATATGATTTTTATCATAAAAATAAAAAAATATTAAGGTATTTGATTACCTAAAATATTTTTTCTTATATTTGCACACGCATTCTACACAGAATCAGACAATCGGGTAATTCTGACAAATTTTTCGAGGCAATAACAAACCAATACAATAAATATTATGTCAAAAGTAGTTGTAATGGGTGCAGGTATTTCAGGTCACACTGCTGCACTTTATCTGAAAAAAGGGCTTGGAAAGAACCATGAAGTTGTGGTTGTCAGCCCTAATTCCAATTATCAATGGGTGCCTTCCAACATTTGGGTTGGAGTAGGATTAATGGAGCCCAATCAGGTGAAATTTAAGCTTGCTCCGGTTTATAAAAGAAAGGGAATAGAGTACAAGCAGGCACTTGCCAAATCGGTTCATCCCGAGGGAGACGAGACCGGCGACAGGCCCTACATTACCATCGAATATGTGTCGGAAGACCGTGCCGGACAGACTGAAAAAGTAGATTATGATTTTCTGGTAAATGCCACAGGCCCCACGTTGAATTTTAAAGGCACACCGGGTTTAGGCCCCGACCTTTACACAAATTCCGTTTGTACTTATGACCATGCTTACCATGCTTGGCACAATTTACAAAAGGCCTTTGAGAAAATGGAAAACGGTGAGCATCAGACCTTTCTGATAGGTACGGGACATCCTTTGGCCACTTGTCAGGGAGCCGCCTTTGAGTATGCTCTGAATATTGCCTTTGAAGTTGACAAAAGAAACCTGCACGAATTTGCCGATATTATCTGGATATCAAACGAATACGAACTCGGTGATTTCGGCATGGGCGGCGCTTATGTCCGCAGAGGAGGTTACATTACTCCCACAAAAGTTTTTACAGAATCCATTTTGGCAGAATACGGTGTTCGTTGGATAAAGCGTGCCGGTGTTTATAAAGTGGAAGAGGGCAAAGCCTTTTACGAGCTGCTAGACGGCTCGAAGCACGAGCAGGAGTTCGACTTTGCAATGCTTATCCCCGGTTTTACCGGTACCCGCATTGCCGCTTACGATAAAGCCGGCGAGGATATCACTTCCAAGGTTTTTGCCGCCAACGGCATGATGAAAGTGGATGCCGACTACACACCCAAACCTTATGAGGAATGGAAAGCTGCCGATTGGCCTACCATTTACCAAAGTCCGGCATATCACAATATGTACGCCTCGGGTATCGCCTTTGCTCCTCCTCACACCATGAGCAAACCTATGGAAAGCCCCAACGGCACAAAGATTTTTCCCACACCTCCACGTACCGGAATGCCTTCGGGAGTTATCGGTAAAGTGGTGGCGCAGAATATTATACACCGTATCAAAACCGGCAAAAATGACCATCCTCACAAGGCTTCGATGGTACGGATGGGTGCCGCTTGTATTGTTTCGGCCGGCTACGGATTCACACGCGGTCAGGCAGCCACAATGACGGTTTCTCCCATTGTTCCCGACTGGGATAAATACCCCAAATACGGACGCGATATTTCGAAAACCGTCGGTGTAGTGGGATTGGCAGGACACTGGATGAAGCTCTTTATGCACTACATGTTCCTTTACAAAGCCAAAGCCCGTTTCGGCTGGTCGCTTATCCCCGAGTAATAAAATAAAGTAATAATTTTAAAATATATTTATCATGGCATCAATACACGAACGACTGAAAAACAAACCTTACAGCGAGTATGCTTATGCTACAAGACCTTCAAGGATGACCTTGTTTTGGAGACGCTGTATTATCAAACAAATGTATTTGTTTTTTGCTCTGAATCTTAAAATCATGAGAATAGTGGTAGGTGGCCACTCGTAGAGTATTTGATTTGTAAACTAAATCCGCAATCGCCTCGTTTAGAGTGTGTTTGCGGATTTTTTTTTGAAAAAAAACCGAAGATTGTTGTTGTCGCTGCTTTCCCCGAGGCAAAATTCAGCCTTTGAAATCCGTGACGTCCAAAGCCATATCACAGAAGCTGTATTCGTCTTCGATGTTGTTTGAACACACGATAATGATGCGGTCTTCGGAATATTTTTCAATAAGTGCGGCGTAAAGTTCGCTTCCTTTTTTGTCGAGGTTAATCAGGGGCTCGTCGAGCAGCAGCAGCGAAGAGCGTGAAATTATGGCAAGTCCCAGCTTCATTCTCTGTTTCATGCCGCTGGAAAATTTGTTAAGTGCTTTGTCTTTGGCATTAATCAAATCCACGGTCTCCAAAAATTCTTCTTTCGATAAATCGCCGTAAAAAGATTTGAAACCAAGGTGAAAATCAAGGATTTCCATTGGAGTAAATTCCTCGGGTAATTCCATATAAGGAGCGGCAATGCTTATATGATTGTAGATTTTTTCGGGTGGGATTTCCTTGCCGTCTTCAAAATATTTAACGCTGCCTTTTGTGGGTAAAATATATGAGGCACAGAGCTTTAGAAGTGTTGATTTACCTGAGCCGTTGGGGCCTTGTATCACATACGACTTGTTTTTTTCGAAAACGAAATTCACATCACGGAATATCCATTCCTTGCGATATCTTTTGCCTGCTTCGTGTAGCTCGATGCGGTCCACGGCTTTAATTTTTCATATAGCCGCGCATTATACCTCTTGCCGAATTGCTTATAAATGAGATGATTTCATCGCGCTCTTTGGTGGCGGGCATTTCGGCTTCTATGGCTCTTACGGCTTGCGTAACGTTGTTGTTTTTTAGAAACAGAAAACGGTAGATGTCTTGAATCTCGTTTATTTTTTCCGAAGAAAAACCTCGACGACGCAAACCTATGGAGTTGATACCCACGTATGATAAAGGCTCGCGAGCTGCTTTTGTGAAAGGAGGGACGTCCTTACGAACAAGCGAGCCGCCGGAAATCATGGTGTGCTTGCCTATGGTAACAAACTGATGGACAGCTACCAAGCCGCCTATTATAGCCCAGTCGTCGATGGTAATATGACCGGCAAGGGTGGCGGCATTTGCCAAAATACAATTGTTGCCGACGATGCAATCGTGAGCCACGTGGCAATAGGCCATCAACAAGTTGTTGTCGCCGATTACCGTTTCCCAATTGGCTTTGGTGCCGCGGTTTATGGTTACAAATTCACGAATGATGTTGTTGTCGCCTATTTTCACAATGGTGTCTTCGCCGCGATATTTGAGGTCTTGCGGAATGGCGGCAATGACGGCACCGGGAAAAATCTTGTTGTTTTTACCTATTCTGGCACCCTCCATGATGGTAACGTTGGAGCCTATCCAAGTGCCTTCGCCGATTTCCACGTTTTTATGAATGGTTACAAAGGGTTCAATGACGACGTTGGCGGCAATTTTAGCCTGCGGATGAACATATGCTAAGGGCTGATTCATAACAAATTAACTTTTCTTTTTTACTATTTGAGCAAGCATCTCGGCTTCCATTACCACGGTATCGCCAACCCAAGCTTTTCCCGCCATGTGGCAAAGTCCGCGTCGTATGGGCGACAGCAAATTCAAATGAAAAACTATGGTGTCGCCGGGCACAACCTTATGTCTTAATCTCACATTGTCAATCTTGAGAAAATAGGTGATGTAATTTTGCGGGTCGGGCACCTGACTAAGCACGAGAATGCCTCCTGTTTGAGCCATGGCTTCAATCTGCAACACCGCCGGCATAACGGGCTCGTCGGGGAAGTGACCCACGAAAAAGGCTTCGTTCATGGTAACGTTTTTCACGCCTACAACAGAGGTGTCGGTAACGTCAAGCACCTTATCCACCAAAAGAAAAGGCGGGCGGTGAGGGAGCATGTTTTTTATGGCTATGATGTCATATTTAGGTGTGGCATTCAAATCCACTTTGGGAGCCTTTTTATCTTGTTCTTTGATTTTCTTCCGTATCATTTTGCTGAAGCCCACATTTGCCGAATGTCCCGGGCGAGTGGCAATCACCTTGCCTTTGACGGGCTTTCCTATTAGCGCCATATCTCCCATTAAATCAAGAAGTTTATGTCGTGCAGGCTCGTTGAAATAGTGCAGTTTCACATTGTTTAAAATGCCTCTTTGCAGCACCTCAACGGTGGGTTTGTTGAACAATTTGGCAAGACGGTCGAGCTCTTGTTGGCTTACCACTTTGTTTACAAAAACAATGGCATTGGACAGGTCGCCACCTTTGATCAGGTTGTTGTCGAGTAAAAATTCCAACTCGTGAAGGAAGACAAAAGTGCGGCATTTTGCTATCTCATCCTTAAACATTGCGAAGTCTTTCAACTCGGCATTTTGCGTGCCCAAAACCTTGGTGTTGTAGTCAATCATCACGGAGATTCGCCGTGAATCATCGGGGATGATGATAATCTCGGTTTGCCTTTCATCGTCAACGTAAGTGATAACGTCTTCCACCTCGAAATACTCCCGCTCGGCGTCCAATTCTTTTATTCCGCCTTGCTCAAGAGCCTCTACAAAAAAGCGTGAACTGCCGTCGAGAATGGGGGTCTCCTCGTGGTTCATTTCTATTACGGCGTTGTCAATACCCAAGCCTACCAAGGCTGCCAAGGCATGCTCTACGGTAGCCACCGTGGCTCCTTTATATGTTAAGGTTGTCCCTCTCGATGTGTCCGAAACATATTCGGCAAGAGCCGGAATCTCGGGATTTCCCTCCAAATCGATACGTTTGAAGACATACCCCGTGCCGGCTTCCGCCGGTTTAAAAACCATTTTTACATTCACACCCGAATGAAGGCCTATGCCTTCAATGCTAACTTCTTGTGATAGTGTTGTTTGTTTTTCCGTCATGAATTTATTTTTATTTAAAAAAATAAAATGCGATACAGTATTTGTATCGAATACAAACGGCAAAAGTAATAATTAATTTTATATCCGTTAAAAAATTATCTATTTGCTGTAATTCAATAAGTTGGCTGTCGAAAAGAAGTCTAAAACCCATAAGCGGATTTTATCCTTTTTTCAGTTCTTTCAGTTGTTTTTCCAACTCGTCGATTTTTTTTGCCAGCTGAGGAAGTCGTTTATAATAAATAAATGACTGCACGGCTTGTTTGTGCTTAAAAGACGGAGCTCCCATCTGTATGTCGTTTTCTTGTTTTATGTTCCCCGACACTCCCGTTTTGGCTGCCAGTTTTACCCCGTTGGCAATGGTGATATGACCGTTTATGGCCACTTGACCGCCGAACATACAGTTTTTGCCAACCTTGGCCGAACCTGCTATTGCCGACTGTGCCGCGATGACGGTGTTTTCTCCAATCTCGACGTTGTGAGCCACTTGACAGAGGTTGTCGAGTTTTACTCCGCGGCGTATAATTGTGGAGCCGAGTGTTGCCCTGTCAACGGTGGTGTTGGCGCCGAGTTCCACACGGTCTTCTATTACCACATTTCCTATCTGTGCCACCTTTTTAAAATCGGAGTCTTGTTGGGGAGCAAAACCGAAACCGTCGGAGCCCAAAACCACTCCGGAGTGGAAGGTGCATTGATTGCCGACAACGGTGTCGTCGAGAATTTTTACCGAAGGATGAATCAAGCACTCGCTGCCTATTTTCAC
>CAZPGC010000011.1:27821-33693 GCA_964585875.1 uncultured Prolixibacteraceae bacterium
TGTTGATAATCACAATCGACGATTCGGTTTCGTAGAGATAGTGGTTGTATTTCGGATTTGCCAGAAAGGACAAAGCCCCGGGACGACCTTCTTCTATTTTTGCCAAATCGTTGACGCGCACCGAAGCGTCTCCTTCTATAGTGCCGTCAATAAAGCCTGCTATTTGTTCTGCCGTAAATTCCATCCTATAAATATTCTTTAAAATAATCGTAAATTTTTGTTTCAAGATGCAAGCGGTCGTAGCCCCTTACGTTGTGCTCATGGTCGGGATAGACGAAATAGTCAACCTGCTTACCCGCTTTGATACAGGCTTTTATGAACAAAAGGCTGTTTTGCCATACCACCGTGGGGTCCATGGTGCCGTGGATTATCAAAAGATGTCCTTCGAGGTTTTTGGCATTTTTCAGCAATGAAGTCATGGCGTAGCCGCCGGGGTTTTCTTCGGGACGGTCCATATATCGTTCGCCGTACATCACTTCATAATATTTCCAGTCGATTACAGGTCCGCCGGCGACAGCCACTTTGAAAGTTTCGGGGTAGTTGGTAATCAGAGACACTGTCATAAAACCCCCGAAGCTCCAGCCGTCAACGCCGATGCGGTTTGTATCGACATAGGGTAGGGTTTTCAAAAACTCAATACCTTTCATTTGGTCTTTCATCTCCTGTTGCCCCAATTTCCTGTGAATCACACTCTCGAAGGCAAAGCCTCTGTTGGCCGAGCCGTGATTGTCGAGAGTAAATACCACATAACCTTGTGAAGCAAGATATTGCAAAAAGAAACCGCCGCCACCGAGCCATGTGTCGGTAACAAGCTGAGCGTGAGGACCTCCGTAAACGTAAACGATTACGGGATATTTTTTCGAGGGGTCGTATCCCGCCGGTGTTATCAGGCGATAATATAGGTCGCTGCCGTCGTCGGCTTTGATACTCGAAATTGTCATCTTGCCCAAGTTGTAATCTTTCAAAGGGTCTTTGCTGTCGAGAAGCACTTTCAACTGCTTTCCTTTCTTTGCGGTGCTGTTCAATGTATAACGCCTTACAACTTCGTTGTAGTTACTGTAAATATCAATGAAATAAGCTTTGTCGTCGCTGAGCAAGCAATGATGAGTGCCATGGTCTTTTGTGAGTTTTACGATTTTGGATTTTTTCATATCCAAGGCATAAAGATGGCGCTCCAAGGGGCTTTCTTTGGTGGCCATAAAAAACATGCGGCTGTTGTCGGCATTAAAGCCCATAAGGTCGGTGATACTCCATTCTCCCTTGGTAAGTTGTTTTATCATATTGCCCTCGGTGTCATACAGATAGGCGTGGTACCAGCCGTCGCGGCGGCTTATCCACACAAAGCGGTCATTGCTGTTGTTGAGGAAATAAAGGCCATGTAGGGGCTCCACATATTTGTCGTTTGTTTCTTCGAAAAGAGTTTTTACGAAGGCTCCGCTTTGAGCATCGTACTTACGCAGCCACATGTGGTTTTGGTCGCGATTCAAAACGGCAATATAGATGTATTTGTCATCGGGACTCCAAGTTACGTTGGTGAGAAATTGATCGTGCGGCCGGCCGGTTTTTAAGATTATGGTCTTTTTTGTCTGCAGGTTATAAACATTTACCGACACCTCCTCGCTTGTCATTCCGGCCATGGGATAGCGTGTATATTTCACTTTTGCCGGACGCACGTCGATATCGACCAAGGGATATTGGGTTACCATGGTTTCGTCCTTGTGGTAGTAGGCGAGATATTTTCCCGAAGGCGACCAGAAAATGCCGTGCGTTATGCCGAATTCGCTTCGTGCAACAGTTTGCCCGTTGACAATGCCGTCGATCTTATCGTCGGTAACGGCGGTCTTTTTACCTTGGTGATAGATAAAAAGGTTTTGCCCTTCGGTAAAGGCTACGTCGCCCGTAACAGGCTGTATTTTAATGTATTCGCTCTCTTTATTGTATTTGTTGACCATCACCACTTTGCCCGTGGGAGGGATGAAGTTGTAAATGGTATCGTGAATTATCATTTGCACTTCGTTGCTGCCTACCCATTTCATCCTCGGAAAACGTTTGGGTGCTTTTAATCCCGAAAGTTCAAAGGCTTTTTTCAACTGAGTCAAAGTCATTAAAACTTCGGCTTTTTCGCCCGGGACGGCTTTCATCATGGTGCTGTCTTCGATAAAGGTATAAGCATTTTCGCCTTTCACCCATGTCAGTTGATTTATCCTTTCGGGATAAACATCGGGGTTGGTGTAGGGGTCGCTGAGTTTCAGTTGTTTTTTTTGCGCTCTCAGATTTCCCGTCACAAGAAACAAGAAAAGGAGCAGCGGAAGAATTTTATAAGATATCATTGCGGTGTGTTTTGATTAAACAATTTACGACCCGCAAAAATATAAATTATTTTCCGAAAACCACTTTTACCTTATTAATAGTTCACCGGAATAAATCCTGCCCGAATTGTCGTCAATTGTCATAAAATATATTCCCGCTGAAAGTGCTGAAATGTCGAGCGAGATGTTGACTTTTCCGCCTTGCGAGGGGAAAACGTAGCCGGCGGTTTTTTTGCCTGTGTTGTTGCGGATGGTGATAAGCATTTGACCCTTTGCGGCTTTTTCCATGCGAATATAAATCCTTTGCGAAGCCGGATTGGGATACACCTTTACAATGTTGTTAACATGTTGATTTTCAATACCTACAGTATTGTTTATAAAAATAGTACGGTAGTGTGTACACAGGTTTGAATCTTTCACCGTAACCTTGTAAATACCTTTGCAAAGCCCTGTGGCAGTGGGTGTTGTTTGCATATTGGGGTCGTTCCAACTGTAAGTATATGGCGGTATTCCCCCGGACACGTTTACCGTTCCCGTACCGGTACAATTATTCAGGGTATCGTCGGTATAACTTGTGCTAAGGTTGATTGCCGGGGGTTGGTTGATTGTAAAACTTTGACTGAAAGCACAGCCGAGGCTGTCTTGTGCCGAGACTGTGTAATTACCCGCCGGTAGTGTATTTGCTTGCGACGAAGAAGAGCCGTTTGACCAATGGTAGGTGTATGGCGGCACTCCTCCCGAAAGGTTTAACTGTATGCTTCCCGAGCTTTCGAAATAGCATTTGGCATCGGTAACGATGGGCTGCGATTGCAAGGGGGTGGCGGGCTCCCACACATCAAAAGTATCTGTCACTGTGTTGTTTACCGTGTCGGTAACGGTAAACACATAGCTGCCCGCAGGTAAATTGTCGATGCTTTTGGTGGTCTGTCCCGTTGACCACGAATATTGATAAGGCGGGTATCCACAGCCTATCAAAACCCTTATTTTTCCTGCACTGTCGCCGTGGCAAATATTGTCGGTAACCATGGGATACATTGCGGGGATGCCGCCCGGGTCAACTGAAATATGTGTAATTAACGGAATTTTGTTGCGCCCCGAAATTGTCAGTGTGATATCGTTCCCGGGGATGAAGGAAATAGGGATATATCCGGCGCCGTTTACCAATTGTGTGCTTCCCAAAAGCAAACCTTCGGCCATCAAAGTGGCTACGGCATTGGAATCGGAGCAGCCGCTGACATAAAAGACGCTGTCGGTGCAACTGACGGAGTTTGAGAAAGATGCGCTGATGCTGTCGGGAACATCAGTCCAAATACGCATGGCAGGGTCGCCGAAATAGTGGAAAAGTCTGTAGGTATATCGCCGGTTGTTGTTGTTGCCTCCCCAGGTTTGCACCATGCGCATCAGGCCGTGGTTTACGACAAAGCCCATGTTGGGGATGTCGTTGTGTGAGGTCACTTGTGGAGAGGCGTTACCGCCGCTGCCGAAGGCTGGAATGATGCCCGGATTGGACCAAATGGCGTCGAACATGCCCACGGTAAAGCCGTCGTTATAGCCGCTGTAGCTGTAATATGCTGCCGCCACAACGCCCACGGCTCCGCCGTTGGCTTTGCGAAGAAATTTTTCCGCAAAGCAATTGGGCAAAGTGAACTCGCCCGTGTGGCAATTGATACTGAAAACCACGGGCAGCTTGTTGCCGTTGGAGAGCTGATCGATACTCGATTTTACGTAATAGGGAGATGCCCAACCGCCTCCGCCGGCATAGCCGTGGTCGCGATGCAAGACATAGAATCTGCCGGCATTGATGGCATTCTTTATGTCGTTACCGTTCCCGTTCCATGCAAAACCGTTTGATTTTCTAAGCTCGTTTGGAATAAACTGAGCGTTGGAATAATAGCCATTATTATAATTATACGGGTAAACGTTGAATTTTGCTTTATAAACACGCTGCACATTATATCCTCTACCAATCACGTAGTCGCGCACCTCCTCGCTGGTGTGCGTAAATCTCCTGTCGGCATATCCGTCAATGTTATCATCTTGAAACATGGCGCAGTTGAGAGCATTTTGATAAAAAGAAGAGTCGCTCACAGGCTTTCTTTCGTAGTTTACTATCTTGTGTATCACCGTCATAGCTTCTGTGGCAGTGCTTACCGATATGCGGCCGTGAGCCATTTCGGGAACGTAATCGTTGCCTCCTCCCATACAGGCATAATACAAATCGGTGCCGTAGGTTCCCGAGCCGTCGGGGGAGGTAAAAAGCTCGGCCGGCACCTGCTGCACATCGCCTATTATCACAAAATAATCGGGCTTGGGGCTGTAGTTTTGATAGCGGGTATGAATGGCGTTTTTCACCGCCGAGCTTGTCCAACTTTGTGCCGATACCACTTCAACACCGTAGCCCATCTGCCTCTTCCACGTGGCCAAAGTGTCGGCGGCGGCAAGCATCGAATTTTGAGTTACGATAATGTAATTTATTGACTTATTGCCATTTATGTTAATATTACCTTTGCCGGCATTAAGAAATTTTAGGTAGTCGTTTTTAATGCCTCGTGAGTTTAAAGGATAATCGGAGAGGATATCAACGGCTGTTTTGCTATGATTTTCGTAATCCAGAAATTCGCTTGCTCCGCTAAAAATGAGCTTGTATTTCAACTCCGAAAAGGTATATATTTCGGATGTGGCAGGATTGTATTGCACGGGCACCGTTTCTATGAGCAAAAACTTCATTCCTCTCAACTCTACGGTTTCCACAATTCTCACGGGAGATTGGGGGAAAGAAGTGTTTTTTTTGTAAAAATCTTTGTCAATAACGAAAGGAGGCTCGGGGTCGCCGTAGGTATCGGTGGCCGGTTTGCGGGCGGGATATATTCTAAAGCCCTTGTGTTGTCTCGATTTTTGATAAGTTATTTTCAGCTTGTAACTCGCACCCTTCGGAACGGCTACAATGTCGATATGCGAAGGCAAAGCGGGCAATCCCGGCTCTTGCAGATGAGAAAATCCGGGAATGGAAAGCAACTGAAATTTGTTTTGATTTCGGGGCAGTGATTTTTCCTCTTTGTGGAAAACAAAGGCGGATTTGAATTTGTAATCTACCGTCAGTCCGTTGACACCCATGTCATTAACGATTCTTTGAGGGCTATCTACTTGCTTTGCGGGAGTGTAATCAAAAGAAACGATTCTTTGTTGTGCAAAAGCAGAGTTCATTAGAAGTGCGAGGAAAAATAAAAATAAGGTTTTCATAGTCCGGTTTCAAGTGTGTGTATATCGTGTGTAAAAATAGTTTGCAAATATAGGAAAAGATGACAAACTAAAACGTTTTTGGGTTGCATTAATTAACAATAAGTAGTGTCGGTCCATAAAGTCATTAAGGTGTATTTTCTAACTCAAGTTTCGGTTTTCATAAACGCTTGATTTAAAATAATTTATAGATTGCAAAAAGCTCTTAAGTTCTCGAGCAGCCATACTTGTTTTTTTGATTTTTAGGATATTATAAATACAGACGCAAAATACAAGCGAATCTAAATAGTGTCTCTTAGAAAACTCTGCAAAAACCAAAAACGGAT
>CAZPGC010000012.1:0-5360 GCA_964585875.1 uncultured Prolixibacteraceae bacterium
TTTCCAAGTTTGTGCTGTTTTTTCTCCCTTTGTGGAAATTTTCAAATGATTTGCTGCACGCCCGACAAATCATCCCGACGAACCCCGACGAAGCTAAGCTTGTCGGGATCTATGGAGCAAGCTTGTCGGGATGCCTCCGGCATTCATTCATCCAAATCAACCATTCATCCCAATCTCCTTATTTTAAGGGGGTGCCGCAGGCGGGGGATTATATTAATGCGAAAATATTTTACTTGCTTTTCTTTTTTTTAACAGGATTTCCACGAATCGGTCTGTGTCTTTTTTTTCTAATTTAGCCCCTGAAAAACAAGGTGCTTATGCAAACATTGAATAATAAGGTTTTTTGGATTACCGGCGCCTCCTCCGGTATTGGCAAGAGCTTGGCCGAATTGGTAATAGACAGGGGCGGCACAGTGGTTTTGTCGGGACGAAATGAAAAGGCCTTAAGCCAATTGGCCGAAAAATATAGCGATGCAAAAGAAAGAGTGTTTGTGTTGCCCTTCGACCTCGCCACCCTCGACAATGACGCCTCGGCTTTGGTCGAAAAAGTTGTAAGGCGCTTTGGCAGAATAGATTACCTTGTTAACAACGGCGGCATTTCGCAGCGTTCTCTTGCGGCGGAGACTCCCGTAACTGTTGACAGAAAAGTTTTCGAGATAAACTTTTTCGGGAATATAACTTTGGCTAAGGCGGTGCTGCCGGTGATGATAAAACAAGGTGGCGGAAATATATCGGCTACCTCCTCGGTGGTGGGCAAATTCGGTTTTCCCTTACGCTCTGCCTATGCCGCTTCGAAACATGCTTTGCACGGATTCTACGAAAGCCTGAGAGCCGAAAATTATGAATATAATATTAAGGTGTCGATGATTATTCCCGGACGTATCAACACCAATGTCTCCGTAAATGCCGTTACCAAAGACGGCAAGGCCCACGGCCAAATGGACCCGGGACAGGCCAAGGGTATGCCCGCCGACATTGCCGCCCGCAAAATACTCAGAGGCATACTCGCAGGGCGCAAGGAAATTTTAGTGGGGAAATTCGATTTGTTAATGATTTACATACGCCGCTTTTTGCCCCCTCTATTCTATTTTCTGGCACGAAAAATCGACCCCAAATAATACTTTGCTATGTATAAACAACGAAAAACCATATTGTTATCCATACTGCTTTTTCTTCTTATATCTTTTGGAAAAGTCAAGGCTGCCGATACCCTCAAGGTGCTTTCATCTTACATTCCGGTGCCCGACACGGTCTTGGTTTTCACACCCCGAGGTTACCGCACGAGCGACTCGGCATATCCCTTGGTTTATATGCTTCACGGCTACGGCGGCAACTACTCGCAAATCAACAAAATCATTGATCTTCAATACTATGCCGACAAGTATCGCTTTGTGATTGCCTGTCCCGACGGGCTTTTCGACTCGTGGTATTTCAACAGCCCCGTTGACCCCAAGATGCAGTACGAGAGTTTTTTTGTTGAAGATTTATATCCCGAAATATTAAAAGACTATCGTATCGACAGCAACAACATTTTCATAACGGGTTTGAGTATGGGTGGTCACGGCTCTATGTATCTGTTTCTCAGGCATGCGAAAATGTTTAAAGCGGCGGCGAGCAGCAGCGGCGTTTTGGATTTGAATTATTCGGCGTTGAAATATTCGAGTTTGTCCGACAGGCTTGGCGAGTATGATAAATCGAAAAACCTTTTCGATAAATTTTCGGCAATCAATCAGTTGGACAGCATTAAATTTTCCGATAAAGAAATATTTGCGGATTGCGGTACGAAAGATTACTTGTTGAAAGCCAACAAGAAATTCAACGAAGCCTGTATGGACCGCTGGATACAAATCACTTTTATGACCATGAACGGCAGACACAATTATAAATATTGGCGCAAATCGCTTCCGTGGCATTTCGATTTTTTCAGAAGGGTTTACGGACGATAAAACACTTCCCTTTGTGTCAACCCCGCGAGATTTTATACTTTTGCCGCCGTGAAAATTTCTACGATTATAGAACAATACCTTTCCTGCCGTGCGGTAGAGGAGGTTGTTAAGGGTCTTGAAGAAGATAAACCGTTGAATTTAAAAGGTTTATCGGGCTCTATGGCTGCCGTTTTTGCCGCCGCCTTGAATAAAAAATCTCCCGGAATATATCTTTTCGTTCTTAACGACAGGGAAGAAGCGGCCTATTTTATGAACGACCTGGAGCAGATATTCGAAGAGGCGGAATATGAGCTTAGCAGAAAAAAAGTGCTGCTTTTTCACGCCGCCTACAGGAAATATTACGAGGAAGAAAAACCCGATAACGACAATATTTTATTGCGCACGGAAGTGCTGAAACGCATTTCGCAAGGGTCGAAAAACCTTATGATTGTCAGCTACCCCGAGGCTGTGGGAGAGAAGGTGATAAGCAAAAGCGAGCTGGGCAAAAACATTATCAGAATAAAAGAAGGGGAGGAGATAGACCTCGACTTTTTTGTGGAGCTTTTGACTGAATACGGCTTTGAGCAGGACGACTATGTTTATGAGCCCGGTTACTTCTCGGTGAGGGGTGGCATTGTGGATGTGTTCTCATTTTCAAACGATTACCCCTTCCGTATCGAGTTTTTCGGCGATAAGGTGGAGTCGGTTCGCACCTTCGACCCGGGCAGCCAACTGTCGGTAAAGAAACTTTCGCGTATTCAAATTCTACCAAACATTCAAAACCGGAATTCCTCTGAAAAGAGGATAAATTTCTTGGATTTTCTACCCAAAGATTCCGTGGTTTGGATAAAAAACGAGACCCTTGCGGCAAGTGGTATCGAAAATCGTTTTGAAGGAGCGCGCGACCATTACGGGAGAAAAGACGGCGATTATGAAAATATGAGAGCTGAAGATTTTTTTATAGGCGGCGAAGAATTTCTCAAGGGGCTTTTACGGCATAAAAAAATCATCACAGGAGAGACGGTTGAAGGAAAAACGATATTTTTCAACAGTGAACCGCAACCTGTTTTTCATAAAAATTTCGAGCTGCTTTTGCAAAATCTCGAAGACAATTCCGCCGCCGGAATACGCAATTTTATTTTTTCGGAAAACCCCGGACAGTTGGAGCGTATAAAATCTATTTTTGAAGACATAGCCTTTCGCAACGACGAGCATCCTTTGGAGTTTGAACCGGTGACTATCAGCCTGCACAAAGGCTTTATCGACCACGATATGATGATGGCCTTTTATACCGACCATCAGATTTTCGAACGTTATCACCGTTTTAAAATCAAGGAGAGGTTTGGCAATAAAGAATCGCTGAAACTCAAAGAGTTATACGACCTGCAGCCCGGCGACTACGTTACTCACGTTGACCACGGGATAGGGCGTTTCGGCGGTTTGGAAAAAATAGTGAACAACGGCCGTGAGCAGGAAGCCATAAGGCTGCACTATAAAAACGGCGACTTGCTTTATGTGAGCATCCACTCCTTGCATCGCATTTCGAAATACACCGGTAAGGACGGCGCCGAGCCCAAGTTGAGCACCCTCGGCTCCAAGGCGTGGAAAAATCTTAAGTCAAAGACCAAGTCGAGAGTAAAAGATATAGCGAGGGAACTAATCGCCTTGTATGCCAAACGAAAAGCGGCTGGCGGTTTTGCTTTTTCCGCCGATACTTTTATGCAAACAGAGCTGGAATCTTCTTTCATCTATGAAGATACTCCCGACCAACTGAAAGCCACCGTGGATGTAAAAAAAGATATGGAGTCGTCGCAGCCTATGGACAGGCTCATATGCGGTGATGTGGGTTTCGGAAAAACGGAGATAGCCATTCGTGCGGCCTTCAAGGCTGCCGCCGACAGCAAACAGGTGGCTGTGCTCGTGCCCACCACCATACTCGCCTTACAACATTATAAAACCTTCAGCGACAGGCTTAAAGACTTCCCCGTGAACATAGAATATTTGAACCGTTTTAAGAGTACGGCTCAAAAAAACGAGATACTGAAAAGGCTGAAGCAAGGAACGATAGATATTTTGATAGGCACACATCGCCTCATAAGCAAAGACGTTGAGTTTAAAGACCTTGGTTTGCTGATTATCGACGAAGAACAGAAATTCGGAGTGGCTGTTAAAGAAAAGTTGAAAAATCTGCGTGTAAATGTTGACACACTGACACTTACGGCTACCCCCATTCCCCGTACCTTGCAATTTTCGCTCATGGGAGCGCGCGACCTGAGCATCATAGCCACACCGCCGCCGAACCGCTATCCCGTGCAAACGGAGTTGCACACCATCAGCGAAAAGTTGATACGCGATGCCATCAACTACGAGTTGTCGCGCGGCGGACAAGTTTACATCATCAACAACCGCATTCAAAACATAAACAAAGTGGCGGAGTTGGTAAAAAAACTTGTTCCCAAAGCAAACATTTCCGTGGGTCACGGACAGATGAAAGGCGCTGAGTTGGAGCGTATTATGCTCAGCTTCATCAACGGCGACACCGATGTGCTAATCTCCACAACCATTATAGAATCGGGCCTCGACATTCCCAACGCCAACACCATGATTATCTACGATGCTCAAAATTTCGGTTTGAGCGACCTGCATCAGCTGCGCGGAAGGGTAGGGCGTTCAAACAAAAAAGCCTTTTGTTACCTGTTGTCGCCTCCTCCCGCCGCCTTGACGCGTGAAGCACGCAAACGTCTCGAGGCTCTCGTGGAATATTCGGCACTCGGCTCGGGCATCAACATTGCGCTGCGCGACCTCGACATTCGCGGTGCCGGCAACATTTTGGGCAGCGAGCAAAGCGGCTTTATCTCCGACATAGGCTTTGAGATGTATCATCGCATCTTGGACGAGGCTATTCAAGAGCTTAAAGAAGAGGAGTTTAAAGAACTTTTCAAGGAGGAAAAGCTGCAAAAGGAGTGGGTGAAAAGCACCCGTATCGAAACCGACCTCGAGATACTTATCCCCGAAGATTATGTGGCGCAAAGTGCCGAGAGACTCAGCCTTTACAAGCAGCTCGACGCTCTGGAAAGCGAAGAGGAGCTTAGCTCGTTTGCCACGACCCTTGAAGACCGTTTCGGGAAGATTCCGCCCGAGGTCCACGACCTCTTCGACACGCTGAGGTTGCGCCGCAAGGCCAAAGCTTTGGGTTTTGAAAAAATCGTCATCAAAAACCGCAAGATGATAGTCTATTTCGTGAGCGACGAAAACTCGGGATATTTTGAATCGGAGACCTTTCAAGGCATTCTTTTTTCGCTTCAGAAAAACCGCCTAGCAGGCAGAATGAGAGAGAAAAACAACAAGCTGAGCCTTGTCTTCGAAGATATCGACAGCCTTGCCAAAGCCATGAAAATTTTGGACGCTTTTTCCAAGGAAGGAGAATAATTGCTT
>CAZPGC010000012.1:5460-32043 GCA_964585875.1 uncultured Prolixibacteraceae bacterium
TCATCCATACCGACGAAGCAGAGCTTGTCGGCATGCCTCCGGCATCCAATCATTATAAACATTTTGAACTTTAGCCTTTGTACTTTTTCACTACTTTTGTCACTCACTTAAAATTAATTTGATGTACGCATATTTTAAAGGACGTTTGGTTGAAAAAAATCCTGCCGATGTGGTGATAGAATGCGGTGGCGTGGCTTATCATTTGAATGTCAGTTTGCAAACATTTTCTCAAATAAAAGACAGGGAGGATGTGAAACTCTATGCTCATTTGATTGTTCGCGAAGACTCCCACACTCTTTACGGTTTTTTCGAAAAAGCCGAGCGCACAATGTTCAGGCATCTTATCTCGGTGAGCGGCATAGGAGCCAACACCGCAAGAATGATTTTATCGTCGATGACTGCCAACGATGTCTTGCAAGCCATACTCTCGGGCAACGTGCCCGCTTTTCAAGCTATCAAAGGAATAGGGGCAAAAACGGCTCAGCGTATCATTCTGGATTTGAAGGACAAAGTGGCAAAAGACGGTGGCGGCACCGAAATAATTGACGGTTCATACAATAGAAACGCCGAAGAGGCGTTATCTGCCCTGGTAATGTTGGGCTTCTCGCGGAATGTTGCCAACAAAGCTCTGCAAAAGGTTATTAAAACCGGCGGGCTTTCGCTTTCCGTCGAGGAACTGGTTCGACTGACTTTAAAGCAGTTATAGTATTAAATTGCGTAGGAAAATTGAAGCTGAAGATTAAAAATATATTCCTCCTGACGGCAGGGGTTTTTATTGCTTTTTTGGTATTTTCATCACCGGTGGATTTGCAAAAGTTTCCTTTGGTTGAAGAAATGGCAATAAGGCCTTCTTTGCCCGTTGACACTCCCGTTACGGGTGATTCGCTTCATTATCCCATTCCCAAAGGGGACGGAAATCCCACCACCAAGAATCCGCAAAGTCCTCTGTATCTGCAAAATCCGCCCGGCACAGGCTCCACCGTGAATTACGACCCAAATACAGGGCAATATATTTTTACCAACAAAAACGGCATAGGAAATCCATATAATATGTCGCTCGAAGAATATATGCAGTGGGACCTGGAAAATTCGGTGAATAAATATTGGAAAGACAGGATAAGCCAAAGCGGCAGAGGTAATGCCGGCGGCGTTATTCCCAAGCTGCACATCGGTAATAAGGCTTTTGCCACCATCTTCGGCAGCAACACCATCGACATCCGTCCGCAAGGCTCCGCCGAGTTGATTTTCGGCGTTATGAGTTCAAAAAGAGAAGACCCCGCCCTCGATGTTAAACAGCAAAGGGTTACCAATTTCGACTTTCAGGAGAAAATTCAGATGAACGTCAGAGCCAAGGTGGGCGACAAAATCGACTTCGGCATCAACTACAACACCGAGGCCTCCTTCGAATTTGACAACAAGATGAAACTCGCCTATCAGGGTGACGAAGATGAAATACTGCAACTTGTTGAAGCAGGGGATATTAACTTCCCCCTTAACGGGACTTTGATTACCGGCAGTCAAAGTCTTTTCGGGATAAAAACAAAATGGAAATTCGGTAAAACGACGGTTACCACCGTTTTCTCTCAGCAGAAAAGCGAAACGAAAAACATTACCGTTTCGGGAGGAGCGCTAACCCAAGAATTTTATATCAAAGCCGACCAATACGAAGAAAATAAGCACTTCTTTATCTCCGACTATTTCCGCAATCATTACAACGAAGCCCTTACAAACCTGCCTGCCGTCAACTCGCCCATCAACATTACCAAAATTGAAGTGTGGGTTACGACCATAGGTGCTCCCGTAAACCAAAACCGTAACATCGTGGCACTTATGGACTTGGGAGAGAGCGACCCCTACCGCACCGATGTCATTTATCCTTCGGTGCCCTCCAACAGTCCGCCCTCGAACAAAAACAACAACCTATACTACGACCTCGACCAAACGCAGGTGCGTAATATAAACACCGTGAGCAACTACCTTTCGGGCCCGCCGTGGAATATGGTCTCGGGACGCGATTTCGAAAAAGTGGAAAACGCCCGGCGCTTGTCGCCAAACGAATACACTTTTAATCCCAAGTTGGGTTTTATCTCGCTCAATTCGCGACTGAATCCCGACCAAGTGCTGGCCGTGGCTTTTCAATACACCATTGTGGGCAGCGACTCGGTTTACAAAGTGGGTGAATTTTCCGACGAAGGGATAAACGCGCCCAACAACTTGATTGTTAAGCTTCTGAAGTCGACAACGGTGAACACCAAGGTGCCCACTTGGGACCTTATGATGAAAAACGTTTATTCCATTAACGCTTACCAAGTGTCGCCCGAAGACTTTCGTTTCGACGTTGTTTACGAGAGCCCCGAATTCGGGGTGCCCACCGGATTTATCACCGAAGGAGCCATCAGCGGGCAGCCCCTGATAAGAGCTTTGGGTCTCGATAAGCTGAACCAACAATTGGACCCCACACCCGACGGTGTTTTCGACTTTATCGACGGTGCCGCCACGGGAGGAGGAACCGTGCAGGCCAACCACGGAAGGATATATTTTCCTGTGCTTGAGCCTTTTGGCGAAGACTTGCGTAAGGCTATCGACCCGCAAAACCCCGAGTCGCAGCTGGCTTACAAATATTCTTTCGATTCGCTTTACACCACCACCAAGAGCGTGGCGCGGCAATATCCCGAGAAAAACAGGTTTGCCATGGAAGGCCGCTACAAGTCGTCTTCAGGCTCCGAAATATCGCTCAACGCCATGAACGTGCCGCAAGGCTCGGTGACGGTGACGGCAGGAGGTGTGCCGCTGCGCGAAAATGTGGACTACACGGTGGATTACACCCTCGGTCGTGTGAAAATTATCAACGAAGGAATTTTGAGCTCCGGAACTCCCATCAACATTTCGCTGGAAAGCAACAACATGTTCAATGTGCAAACCAAGACCTTGTTGGGAGCTCATGTGGACTATGATTTCTCCCCCGATTTGAAACTCGGCGGAACCATTATGAACCTGACGGAGAGACCTTTAACTTATAAAGTCAATACCGGCGACGAGCCCATTTCAAACACTATCTGGGGTATGGACGGAAGCTATGTAAAAGAATCGCGCTGGCTGACCAAAATGATTGACAAGCTGCCTTTTATCGAAACAAAAGCTCCTTCCAAAGTGAATATCACCGGCGAATTTGCCAACCTGATACCCGGCCACCCGCGTGCTCTCGGCAAAACGGGAATCTCTTATATCGACGATTTCGACGGCAGTACCTCCGGCATAGATATGCTCAACGTGGGACAGTGGTTTTTGTCGGGCACGCCGCAAGGACAAACGAGCCCCGGCATGTTTCCCGAAACGGCTTACCAAAAAGACACCATCGCCGTGGGTTTCAACAGGGCTAAGTTGGCTTGGTATGTCATCGACCCGCTGTTTTTGCGCAACAACAGCCTCACTCCCGAATACATCAAAAAAGACAAGGATGCCCAATCGAATCACTATGTGCGTGAGATAATGGAGAAGGAGGTTTTTCCCAACAAAGAGCAAAACGGAAATGTGCCCACCACCTTGCCCGTGATGAACCTTGCCTTTTATCCCACCGAAAAAGGGCCTTACAACTTCGACGTGGAGCCCGGCGCCATATCGGCGGGTATCACCTCAGGAGGCTTTCTGAAAGCACCCGAAACACGTTGGGGAGGTATTATGCGTAAGATAGAAACTACTGATTTCGAGGCTACTAACATCGAATATATCGAATTTTGGATGATGGACCCCTTTATCGACCCCGACGGTGCAGGGCCGGAGCAACCGGTGAAATTCGGTGGAGATTTGTATTTCAACCTCGGTGATATATCCGAAGATATTCTGAAAGACGGCAGAAAGGCTTATGAGAATGGCTTGCCCGTTTCGTCGAAGGTGGAAAATGTGGATACGACCATTTGGGGACGTGTGCCTACGCTGCAAGCCATGACCAACTCTTTTGACAACAACCCCGCCTCGCGGCAATATCAGGATGTGGGCTACGACGGCTTGAGCGACCAAGATGAGGTTTCGTTTTATCAAACGGCATACATCGACAGGATTATCCAACTCTACGGAACAGGCTCGGCGGCATACCAACAGGCCATTTCCGACCCCTCCAACGACGACTTTCATTATTTTCGGGGAACCGATTACGACAACGCACAGCTGTCTATTCTCGACAGGTATAAAAAATACAACGGCGTCGAGGGCAACTCGCCAACTTCGGAGCAGAGTCCCGAATCGTATCCCACGGCGGCAACACCGCTGCCCAACGTGGAGGATATCAATCAGGACAACACTTTAAGCGAAGAGGAAAGATATTTCCAATACAAAGTTCAACTTCGTCCCGACAAAATGGAAATTGGAAAAAACCATATTTCCGACATTTATACGGCCCCGGTGAAATTGAAAAACGGCACAACGGCGCAAGTAAAATGGTATCATTTTCGCATTCCCGTAACCTCTCCCGACAAGGTCATCGGGCAGATAAGAGACTTTAAATCAATACGTTTTATGCGTATTTTCATGAAAGACTTTTCGGAGAATACGGTTTTGCGTTTTGCCACTCTTGACCTTGTCAGAAACGAATGGCGTAAATATTCCGACGAGCTCCTCGACCCGGGCGAATATTTGCCCAATGACGATGTCAACAACACCTCTTTCGACGTAACAAAAGTGAATATCGAAGAAAACGGCAAGCGACAGCCGATAAATTATGTGCTGCCTCCCGGCATTGAGCGCGAGGTGAATTATGCCTCGGTAAATATGCAAAAGCTGAACGAGCAGTCGATGGTGCTCAAAGTTATCGACCTCAACGACGGCGACGCGCGGGCTGCTTATAAAACCACCGATTTCGACTTCCGCCGTTATAAAAAACTCAATATGTATGTTCACGCCGAGCAAATCAGCGAAGACAAGCCTTTGCACGACGGCGATGTTCATCTGTTCATACGTTTGGGAACAGATTTTACCGACAATTATTACGAATACGACATACCGTTGAAATTAACGCCTTGGGGCGATAACGACAGGGAGGCGGTGTGGCCCGAGGTAAACAACATCAGGCTTCTGTTGCAGAAATTTTTGGACGCAAAACAGGAGCGCAACGTGCTGATGCGCGAGCAAAGTGGCGGTGCCATAAGTCTTTACACGCCTTACAAGGTGAAGTACGGCGACAGCACCGTTACCGTGAAAGGCACGCCGACACTCAGCTCGGTGAAAACCATTATGATTGGTATCAGAAACCCGAAGGCCGATAATAAAGGAGGTTTCGACGACGGTTTGGCAAAGAGTGTTGAAGTTTGGGTTGACGAGCTGCGTGTCAGCGATTTCGACGAAAAAGGCGGATGGGCTGCCAACACTGTCATTGCCGCCGACCTTGCCGACCTCGGTAATCTCGTCGTTGCCGGTAACGTCTCCACGGCCGGTTTCGGCTCGGTGGAGCAAACTATTTCGGAGCGGCAAATGGAAACGAAATACGGTTACGACGTAGCCGCAAATCTTGAAATGGGTAAATTCTTCCCCGAGAAAGCTGCCATACGCATTCCGCTGCATTTCGACTTTGGCGAACAGTTTAAAGACCCGGAATTTAACCCCATAAATCCCGACATAAAATACCGCGACGACCTCAGCACTTTCAAAGACCCCAAACAGAAAGATTCGGTAAAGGCGGTGTCGCGCGACTACCTACGCAGAACCTCATTCAACCTGATGAATGTTAAGAAGATGCGAACGGGCGCTACAAAAAAACCCAAGATTTACGACATCGAAAACTTTGATTTCACCTATGCCTATTCGTCTCAGTATCACAGCAATATAGATATAGAATATGACGAGAAAAGACGTTATAAAGGTGCTGTGGGCTACAACTATGCAAGCTCGCCGAAAAATTTCAAACCGTTCAGCAAATCGAAATTTTTGCGAAAACACCGCTCCCTGGCCTTGATACGCGATTTCAACTTTTATCTGCTGCCAAAACAGCTTGGTTTCAGAACTGATATCGACAGGATGTATAATCAAACCTTGATGAGGCGCAAGACCAAATCGCTGATTATTATCGAGCCCAACTACATAAAGACCTTTAGTTGGAATCGCAACTATAATTTGCGTTACGACTTTTCGCGCTCTTTGAAATTGGACTACAACGCCATTGTGCAGGCACGTGTTGACGAGCCGCCGGGAGTTGTTGACAAGGGCGCTCCCGACTGGGGCGATTATCGCGATTCGGTGTTGTCGAGTCTGTCGCATTTCGGGCGCACAACCAACTTCAGGCATAATTACAACATCAATTACAACATACCCATAAACAAAATACCGCTCCTCAATTGGATATCGGCCACGGCGCGCTATGGTGGTACATATCAATGGCTTACGGCTCCTTTGGCCACGCCTTACCTCGGCAATACCATTGAAAACTCTCAAAAAATACAGCTGAACGGGACGGCTAATATGGTGTCGCTTTATAATAAGGTGAAATATCTGAAAAAGCTTAATCAAAAACGACGAAGCGGAGGCCGCGCCATGCAGGGACAGCGTCTAAACCTGCCGCCCTCCGGCGGTGCCGACGGCAAAGATTCCACAAAAACCAAGGAGAGTGTGGGAAAAATAGTTTTCGACAATGTCTTACAATTTCTTATGTCAATAAGGAATGTCAGTTTCTCCTATTCCGAATCAAACGGCACGGCACTCCCCGGTTTCAACCAAACGCCGAGTATCCTCGGTATGGATTTGAATACCAACGCTCCGGGATGGGATTTTGTATTCGGTGCACAACCTAATATTGCCGAAAGGGCGGCCAACAATAACTGGATTTCGCAAAGTCAGAAGCTCAACACTCCTTATATTAAAAAGAAAAACTCCAACTTGTCGGGTCGTGTTACCGCCGAGCCTGTAAGAAGCCTCAGAATTGATGTGAATTTTATGAGAAATTACTCAAATATGCAGCAGGAATACTGGCGTTACGACTCTGTGGGTAACCAATATAATAGTTACAGCCGTAGCGAAACCGGACAGTTTTCAATCTCATATCTCACTTGGTCAACGGCTTTTGTAAAAGATGACAAGAAAACCTATACCAACAAAAATTTCGATAATTTCAGGGATTATCTTTTGGTGATTGCCAACCGTTTGGCTGCACAAAACGGCAACTGGCTGAAGAATCCCATTTACGTAAAAGACTCGCTGACAGGCATTTCGTACCCCGACGGCTACACTTCTACACAAAGAGACGTGATGCTTTATTCTTTCCTCGCTGCTTATTCGGGGAAAAATCCGGAAAAAATAGAGCTTAATCCCTTCCCGTCCATTCCCATGCCCAACTGGAGAATAACATTCAACGGTCTTACCAAAATAGACTTTTTCAATCGCTATTTCAAAAGCATAAGTATAAGCCACTCTTACCGCTCAACATACTCATTAACAGGCTTTAACAGCAATATTCTATACCGCGAGGATGAGGACGGATTCGCTTACATTCGCGATGAGCTGAAAGTGAATTATTTGCCAAAATACGATTTTAATATCGTTACCATTTCCGAACAATTCAGCCCGCTCATAAATTTGGACATGACCTGGGAAAACAGCCTGATAACAAAATTATCATGGAGGAAATCCAGAAATCTGAGTCTGAGTTTTGCCAACAACCAAATGACGGAAGTAACGAGTAACGAGATAATTATAGGCACGGGATACCGTTTTAAACAGGTGCCGCTTTCGCTAAATCTCGGCGGAAACACCAAAACCTTCCGCTCCGATATTAACGTCAAACTCGACCTTTCCATTCGTGAAAATAAAACTGTTTTGCGCAAGCTGGTGGAAGACGTAAACCAAATTTCCGCAGGACAAAAAATTGTTTCCATAAACTTCTCGGCCGATTATCAATTTTCCAGAATGCTCACTTTCAGAGCTTTCTACGACCAAGTGATAAACAACCCCTTTGTTTCAAACCAATATCCCAATTCCAATACCAATGCGGGCATCAGCTTGAGGTTTACGCTGGCGCAGTAGCTGCTTTCGCAAAGAAATGGCCGCCCCTCCAAAATTCAGAGCCATTCTAAATAACAAAACTTGGTGTTATAGGCTTAACAATATCCGGCAAAACACCTGACATACAGCAGTTTAAAACCTTTCAAAAATAGCTCTTAAATTCTCTCACCAAAGTTTTTGATTTCAGGTAGGATAAAATATGACATATCTCAACCTCCTTAAAACGTTTCCATAGGCGGTTTATCTAAATTTGCCCGATTTCGAAATTATAAACATTATGATATGCAATCAAAAGCGATAACAATATCAAAATTCGGCTACAATTGGCTGTTGATGTTTCTTGTGTGGTATGGCTTTACCACCACCTTTGCAGCCCCCGAATTGATAACGGGTATCATTGTCTCTTTTTTGGTAACAATGATTACCGCGAGGGTCTTTCAGTGCTGCGGCTTGGATATCTTGCTGCCCAACAAGCTTTTCTATGTGGTGAAATACATTTTTGTTTTCCTCATAGCCTTGCTGAAAGCAAATTTCGATGTGGCACGCAGGGTTATAAATCCCAAATTGCCCATCAATCCCGGCATTGTGGAGTTTGAGACTACCCTTACCAATGATTTTGCAAAGATGGTGCTTGCCAACAGCATCACCCTCACCCCCGGCACCCTCACCGTTGACCTTGTGGATAACAAATACTTCATCCATTGGATTGATGTGGAGACGGAAGACCCGGAGGAAGCCCGTAAAGCCATTGCCGGCGATTTCGAGAAAGTGTTAAAGAAGATTTTCAATTAAACAATACTGTATTATGGAATTAAATTTCGTTTTATATGTGGCGATGTCGTTCATAGCTTTGGCTTTGATATTCGGCATCATACGGTTCATCAAAGGACCCACCACCGCCGACCGCGTTGTGGCACTCGACACCATGTCGGTGATAATTACCGCCACACTCGCCCTGATGGCCTATCTCTTCGACCGCTACATCTACGTTGACGTGGCCCTGGTTTACGCCGTGTTGGGCTTTATAGGAGTAATTGTTTTAGCAAGATATTTAGAAAAAGCATTGTAATGGAAGCATTAAAGTATATCGGTTATTTTTTCGTGCTGTTGGGAAGCGTTTTTCTCTTCCTCGGCGCCCTGGGTATTTACCGGATGCCCGATGTTTACAACCGTTTGCAGGCAGGCACAAAGTCCTCTACCCTCGGAGCCATGAGCACCCTTTTGGGAGTGGGTTTTCTGGAGCCCGCCTGGATGGTTAAAATGTTGATAATCATTATTTTTATAGCAATTTCAAACCCTTTGAGTTCGCATGCCCTTGCCCGCGGTGCCTATCGTGCGGGACTTTCGCTTTTCCAAAAGCGCAAAATCGATGCTTACGAAAAGGATTACCAAAAAATGGAGGACAAGTAACATGGTTTTTAATGCAATATTCCTTTCGATATTGGCCGTCATCATCATTGCGTCGGCCATTTATGCCGTGGCGCAAAAAGACCTGCTTTATGCTGTCATTGCCACCGGCGTTATCAGCCTCATTTTGTCCATATACTTTTTTGTGATGCAGGCTCCCGACGTGGCTCTTACCGAGGCCGCCATAGGCATAGCCCTCACAACCATAATTTTTGTGATAACTGTTCGCAACACCTCGCGTCGTGAAGACGAAGTGCCGGTTACAAAAGAGCCGGACCGCGGTGATGAAAATTAGAAACCGAAAAATTACAAGATATGAAAAAAGCTATTGTAATATTACTTCTTGCCGTTGTGGGATGGGCTCTCGTCGATGCTTTCACACATGTGAAATTCGGTGAGTCGCGCCTCGGCGATTTGAAAAATCCTAACACCGTCGGTGCTTTTTATTTGCAAAAAACCGCTCCCGAGCTCTCTGTGGCCAATGTCGTTACCGCCATTGTGGTCAACTACAGGGGTTTCGATACCTTGGGCGAAGTTACGGTTTTGTTCTTGGCAGCCGCCGGTTTGGGAAGCATTCTTTACCGTCGTAAGGAAAAAGGAGCTCACGACACCATGATATTGAAAAACTCGTCGCAGCTGCTGCAAACGGGCGCAAGGCTTATCTTCCCCGCCATACTTGTGCTGGGGGCCTACGTTTTTATCCACGGGCACCTTACACCCGGTGGAGGTTTTCAGGGCGGAGTCATCATTGCCACGGGCTTCCTGCTTATGTTTATGGCCTACAAAGATTACCATGTAAGCCATAACATTCTCACGTGGGTCGAGTCGCTGGCAGGCGTTCTTTTTGTAACGGTGGGCTTCTGGGGCCTTATTTTCGGCGGCTCCTTCCTGAAAAACACCATGGGAACGGGGGTGCTTAACGACCTTCTGTCAGGCGGTGTGATACCTATTGTATATATAGCCGTCGGCTTTAAAGTGGCTGCCGAACTTACCGGAGTGTTAGAAACATTGTTGAATTTTAAAATCAAGAAATAATGGACCCCGTACTTTATAACAAAATTGTCACCTTCGATATTTACGGATCGGCCATAGGCTTGATACTCATAGGTTTGTATGCCCTTTTGGTAAAGAAACACCTTATCAAAATGGTGATAGGCCTTTCTATTATCGATTCGGGTGTTAACCTGCTTTTTATAGCCGTAGGCTTTATAAAAGGAGGTACGGCACCTATTTTTTCACCCAAAGGAATTGAACTGGTGCAAAAAGGTGTTACCATGGTTGACCCCGTACCGCAAGCGCTTGTGCTTACCGCCATCGTCATCGGTTTCGGTGTTACTGCCGTTGCCTTGTCGCTGGTTATCAGACTTTACAGACATCATAATACTGCAAGAATTGACAATATAAAATCATTGAAATGGTAATAAGTCCCGTACATTATATCGCGTTGCCCTTGTTAGCGGCATTCCTGATTCCACTGTTTTCAAAAATAAACAGGGAGTTGGTGAGAATTGTCCCCGGTTTGGTATTGGCTTATCTTTCGGCCGTATCCGTTATACTTATGAATAGGGTTATTCAAACCGGACAACCCATAATAGAGACCATCGCCGGATGGCGTGCTCCTTGGGGTATCGATTTGGTTTTCAGCCCTTTTACCGGTTTCTTGGCTTCCATAATGACCTTTATGGCCTTGCTGATATGGCTCTATAGCTACCGCTTTAAAAAGGTTGACCACGAACCTGCTTTGAAATATTACATCCTTTTTATGATGTTGGTTACCGGCTCCACCGGAATCGTCATCACGGGTGATATTTTCAACATGTTCGTGTTTATGGAAATAACGGCAATAGCCTCATTTTCACTCACTTCCTTCTATCGCGACAGAGACGGTGCCGAGGCGGGTTTCAAATATCTGCTCATCGGCTCGCTGGCCTCTACCTTTGTGCTGTTGGGCATTCTGCTGCTCTACTCGCAGGTGGGAACGCTGAATATGGCACAAATAGCCGAGCGCATGCACGATGTGCCCTCGGGAATGAAAATCACCATTCTCATCCTCTTTGCCACAGGATTGGGCATTGAGGCCGAGATGTTTCCGCTCAACGGATGGGCACCCGATGCCTATTCGCAGTCGCCGAGTCCGGTGGGCTCCGCCTTTGCCGCCATTGTGGTAAAAGCAGGCGTTTATTCGCTTATCAGGGTGATTTTTACACTCTTCGACGTTCACGGCGCCTACGAATTCTTAATCATTATGGGTATTATTACCTTGGTGATTTCCGAATTTACAGCCATGAAGCAAACCAACCTCAAACGCATGCTGGCATATTCGTCAATAGGCCAAATGGGTTTTGTGTTGATAGCCTTCGGCATCGGCACCAAAGAGGCTGTTTTCGGTGCTCTCTTTCTGATGTTCAACCATGCCGTCATCAAAAGCCTGCTTTTTATGTCGGGCAGCTACTTTGTTTACAACAACACCTCCAAAGAAATCACCGACCTTTCGGGGATGGGCAAGAAATTTCCTCTTTTGGCATTCTTCTTTGCCATAGGCGCTTTTGCCATTGTGGGGCTGCCGCCCTTTGCGGGCTTCTGGAGCAAGCTCTACATCCTCATTGCCGCCGCCGATAACTCTCTTTTGGGTTTGGTGGCCATTATTCTGATGGTCTCCATCATCGAAATAGTTTATTATTTCCGTGTGGTGGCAAAACTCTATTTCGGTAAGCCCGTTGAAGAATCTATCACCCACAAGCCGACAATAGGCGGCTATATCTCCATGAGCATCTTGGCAGCCGTAATCGTTATCGTCGGATTTTATCCCGATATCGTTACGGGTTTTCTTCACAACGCCGCCGATGCGCTTTTGGATAAATCGGGATATATAAATAATGTGCTCCACGGAGCCGGTGAATTAGTAAAATTGTAAATCCATAAGATTATGAACACCATAGTTTTGATAATACTGATAATGTTGGCAGGCGGGATTCTTGCTTTCCTTCTGAACAAAATAACGCCTGTGCTTTCGGGATTTACGGCCTTTGCCGCCACTACGGTTTCCGCCGTTTTGTTTTTCACGCAATTGGCTCCCGCCGATTCTTTTCAATTTACCCTCGGCGGAATAGAACTGAGTTGGGGCGCCAACGCTTACAGCATGCTTTTCGGCGGAATGGTTATGGCTTTTGCCTTTTTGGCTTTGCTTTATTCGATGACCTATATGAATGGAAAAGACAGGCTCGGATATTTCTACCTCAACTACAGCCTTTCCATAATGGCAATGATGGGTATCGTTTTCAGCCGCGATTTCATTTCCCTTTTCATTTTCTGGGAAATAATGACATGGTCGTCTTTCCTGATAATCGTTTATCAAGGATTGAGTGAAGGAAGAGTCGGTATCAAATATATGATATTCAGTGCTATAGGAGGTTACTCCTTGCTCTTGGCCATTGTGTTTATGAAAGCTCAAATGGGCACCGTTTTGATTTCCGATTTAATTTCGCATTTCGGCACATTCACATCGGGTCAACAAGCTATGGTAGGCAGCTTGCTGCTTATCACCTTCGGGGTGAAAGCCGCCGTGATGCCTTTGCACGTCTGGGCACCGCGCGCCTATGCCGACTCACCCATGTCATATACCGCCGTTTTTTCGGGTTTGCTCTCCAAAATGGGTATCTTCGGAATGGGCATTACCTTGGTTTCGGTATTTACACAAAGTAAAGGATTCGACGCCATTAACCTTTATATAATAAGAAACATTTTGGCGTGGCTCGGTGCCATAACCGGAGTCATTGCCACCTTTTATGCCGTCATTCAAACCGACGCCAAAAAGCTGCTTGCCTACTCTTCAATCGGACAGCTGGGATATATCGTAATGGGCTTGGCCGTGGGCACCAAGCTGTCGGTTATGGCCGCTCTCTTCCTCGCTGTTGTACACACCATTTTCAAGGGCACACTCTTTATGGTTGTTGGTGCTGTCGAGCGTCAGACGGGCACCACTGACATGACGAAATTAACGGCACTCATACGCCGTATGCCGTGGACCTTCTTCGCCGCTCTTTTGAGCATCATAGCTCTGGCGGGCATTCCTCCGCTGGCGGGTTTTGTTGGCAAATGGATGCTCTATGAATCCTTGATAACTTCCGACCATTATTTTCTGGTCATCATGGCTTTCCTTAGCTCCACAGCGGCTTTTCTGTATTCCTACCGTTTCCTCTTCGGAGTGTTCTTGGGTCAGGAAGAGCCTGAGACAAAGGATGTTAAAGAAGCTCCCGCCACCATGGTTGTACCGATGGTGCTTTTGGCTTTATTGCTTCTTTTCCTCGGTGCCTTCCCCGGTTATCTTTTCGACCCCATTGCCAAGGGTATGGAATATCTCGGAATGGGACAGATAGACTGGAATGCAACGGTTTTGAGCAACGGATGGGGCGACCATGTGGATACCCTTGCGGTGATTAACTCCATAGTTATTGTCTTTGTGTTGGCCTTTATTTTCCTCGGTTTGAAAAATCGCAAACGCACACGCTACGTTACCACCAAAGACATCCACACCTCCGGTGAAATTCCCACGCAAAACGAAAACCTCACCTATGCCGTGGATTTCTACAAACCTTTCGAGAGGGCCATTGCTCCTGTGATGAAACGTAAAATGGACTACTATTACAACCGCTTTGGCGAAGGTCTCGAAGCCTTCTTCAATTTCTTGAGAAGAATTTATACCGGCAACGGTCAAACATACGCTCTTTATGTGGTGATTTTCTTAGTGATTCTCATCATTTTTTCAAAACAAATATTTTTATAACCGTCAGAACATTAAGATTTTAGAATATGGACACAAATATTTGGATATCGATATTGGGATTTATTGCCACCGTGGTGCTGGCCTTTACGGTGGGTGTTTTTTACGGAGGTTTCGTTCGTAAGATAACGGCGAGGATACAAAACCGTGTGGGACCTCCCGTCTATCAAAATTTTCTCGATATCGTTAAGCTTTACAGCAAAAGGACAGCCGTACATCACGGATGGATGCAGCATCTCGGACCGGCCTTTGCCATCACCGCATCGGTAACAAGCCTTATGTTTATCCCCGTGCTTAACGGGCAAGGCTGGGTGTGGTTTGAAAACCTGAATTTCAAAGGCGACCTTATTTTTCTGCTCTATATGATGGTTTTCGGCTCACTCGGTATGGCACTCGGTGCCGGACAAACGGGTAACCCCAACTCCGCTATCGGTGTTTCGAGGGGCTTGTCGCAGATGGTAGGATACGAGATACCGTGGGTGCTCGCTTTGGTGGCTCTTATGATACAAACCAAAACCACTTCCCTTACCGGACTGCTTGAATATCAGAATGTTCACGGCACATGGATGATGTTCGAATCGCCGCTGGCTTTCATTGCCGGCATAATGGCCATGCTGGGGATGTTTCACTATGCTCCTTTTGATGTACCCTTTGCTCCTGCCGAGTTATCGTCGGGTCCCGCCTCCGAATTCGGCGGCAAATATCTGGCACTGATGATGACCTCGGGTTCCATTTTCGCCTTTGTGAAACTGGTGCTTATAGTGGATGTCTTCCTCGGAGGGGCATCTAATCTTATCATGCTGGTTGTCAAGACTTTTTTCCTTTATATGATTCCCGTACTTTACGGCATTGTCAGTCCGCGCTATCGCACCGAGCAATCCATTCGCTACTTCTGGGGCTGGCCTACATTCTTTGGAATCATAGGAGTAATTTACGCTGTTTTTGTAAGATAATTTTTTAAAGAAAAGAACAATGGCAAACGAAGAAAACGCAAAAAAGGTTGTTGAAATAATAAAGAATGCGGCACGAAAGCATTCACTCTTTGTATTGGCTTACGGTACGGGATGCGGAGCCATAGAGATTCCGCCCACCATGACTTCGCGTTACGACGCCGAGCGTTTCGGCATACGCGGGATGGCTACACCGCGCCAAGCCGATGTACTGCTTATCACGGGTTACCTTTCAACAAAAACCCTGAAAAGAGTGATACGTGCTTACGAACAAATGCAAGACCCCAAATACGTAATAGGCTTCGGCAGTTGCACCATCAACGGCGGCATGTATTGGGATTCGTACAACACCATAAAGCTGTTGGATAAATACCTGCCGGTGGATGTTTACATCAACGGCTGTATGCCTCGCCCCGAAGCGGTCATCACAGGCTTTATAGAGCTGCAAAAACTCATCGCCGAAGGCAAGGCCGATGGCGCCAAGAAATATAAAGAAAACCTTGAATGGTATCGTGCCAATCAAAGAAAAGTCATTAAAAACTGGAATATGCCCGACTACAACTGGTAGGGGCTTTTTAATCATTAAAACACTGAAACAATGACTGATAACAAATTGGAAAAAGAACAAAAGGTTGTCAAACACCTTGAAGAGACCTTCCAAAATCTCACCGGAAAAGTTGTGCGTGAGCGCCGCGTAACGGTGGCTGTGGAGAAAGAATTGATACCCTCTGTTTTGTCTTATGCCAAAAACCAGTTGGGATACATTCACTTTTCACACATGTCTTGTGTCGATTGGATAGAAGACGAGCATTTTGAGCTTGTTTACATCCTTTGGTCGCCTGAAGACAAAGTACAGCTGCTTATCAAAACGCTTATCAACCGAGAGAATCCGGAGATTGACAACGTGGATATGATATGGCGTCAGGCCAATACTTACGAACGTGAAATCCGCGAGATGTACGGCATCCAATTCAAGGGACTCGTCGGCAGGGAGGAGTTTATCCTCGAAGACTGGGAAGGCATGCCTCCCATGCGGCGTGATTTCGATACCGCCGAATATATCAAGGAGGCCTATTTCGGACGTCCCGGACGTGAAGATGCAGGCAATGTCCGTGAGGAAATCGTAAAACGCAGCGGTGAAGAAATTCCCGATTTTGCCAAGAAATATTCAAGAGATTAGAAAACAAGCTTAGCGCATTTAACTCGATATAAAATGAGAGAGAAAGCAACAACATTATATTTAGGGCCACAGCACCCCGGTATCACAGGCAACATGATGATAAAACTGAAAGTTGAAGGCGATACCGTGGTGAAAGCCGAGACCCACGTAGGGTATCTGCACCGTGGTTTCGAGAAGCTGATGGAGCGCCGCAACTGGCTGCAAAGTTTTACCATCGTTTGTCGTATTTGTGTTCCCGAGCCCGACCCCAACGAGCTCAACTACAGCCGTGCCGTGGAAGAAATCGAGGGTCGAGAAGTGCCCGAGAGAGCGCAGTGGATACGTACCATGATGATGGAGCTCAGTCGTATGGCCACCTACCTTTTGTGGTTTGGCGGACAAAACGGCTCGGCAGGTCTTTACACCATGCCGCAGTGGTCTGTGGGCGACCGTGATTACATCCTCGACCTTTTTGAGGAATTGACAGGCGGCCGTGTGTATCACATGTATATCTGGCCCGGCGGTGTGCGTCGCGATTTGCCTGAAGGCTTCACCGACAGGGTGTTGCAAACAATGGACTATCTCGAGAAACGTCTCAAACAATACGATGAGTTGATGTTTGCCAACACGGTTTTCCAAAAACGTGCACAAGGTGTGGGTTGGATAGACCCTGCCAAGGCCATAGAATGGGGCGTGGTTGGTCCTCCGCTGCGTGCCGCCGGTTTCAAATCGGATGTGCGTATCGACGACCCTTATTTGAAATATGACGAGCTCGATTTCGAGGTGCCCACACAAACAAGCTCCGACGTTTGGGGACGTGCTTTGGTGCGTCGTGCCGAGTTCGAGCAATCCATATCCATGGTACGCCAGTGCATCGAAAAGATGCCCAAAGGCGAGGTTTACAACAAGATACCAAACCCGATGAAATGGACGGTGCCTGCCGGCGACGCTTATGTCAAGGCTGAGTCGGCACGCGGCGAATTCGGATATTACGTGGTGAGCGATGGCAGCAACAAGCCGCGCCGTGTCCATGTGAAAGGGCCTGCTTACGTCCACGGTGTAACCTTGCTCGAGAATCTCCTCGTGGGAGCCAACATCGCGGATGTTTCCTTTATTATGAACAGCCTCGGAACCTGTCCTCCCGAGATTGAAAGATAATTTTTTATGATTGAAAACAGTGAAAATATATAAATCATGGCATTTTTTGATATAAAAGGACTTGTAACACCCTTTACCGCACTGAAACAGTTCGGTAAAGCTCCTCATACCGTTACATTTCCACAAAAACAAAAAGAGACTGCCGAGCGTTATCGCGGGCTGCATTACAACGATTTGGAAAAATGTATCGGCTGCGGCAACTGCTCCACCATCTGTATGAACGAAGCCATTGATATGATTCATGTGGAAGGTGTGGAAGGCGGAAAAGGCGACTCGGGCTTGCGTCCCAGAGTTGACAACGGCCGCTGCTGCTGGTGTGCTCTTTGCGTTGAAGTATGCCCCACGGGCTCGCTCAACCTCACTAAAGATTACATCTATGTTACACCCGATGCCGACGCTTTTTTGTGGACGCCGGGCGTAAGCAATCCCGACGGCAAAGACGACATCTCTTTCCACAGCGATGTTGACACCTCCCTGGGTATGTACAACCGTGTGCCCATGCCCGAGCTTGACGGCCAAGAGCGCGTAAAATCCTTTGCCGAGGTGATGCTTTATTATTCCGAAGAGGAAGCGCGCTACGAGGCAACACGCTGTATATCATGCGGTTTGTGTACAGAAGTGTGCCCCGACCACATGCACATTCCCGAATATATCAACGCTATCGCACAGGGTAATGACGAAGATGCCATCCGCATTATTTATGACAACAACCCGCTTGGCGAACTCTGCGGCAAGGTTTGTACGCGCCGTTGCGAGGACGTTTGCGCCATGCAAGTCAGGGGTGATGCCGTGGCAATTCGCTGGTTGAAGGAATATGCCGTCAGCAGAGCGGAGACCTCAGATATTATTCGTGAGATTGTGAATCCCGAAATAAAAGAGCCCAACGGCTACAAGGTGGGCATCATCGGTGCAGGCCCCGCCGGTCTTACCGCCGGTTATTATCTGGCACTCAAAGGTTTCGACGTCACAATTTATGAGGCCAACAGCCATGCCGGTGGTATGACGATGTACGGAATACCGAAATACCGCCTGCCAATCGAATCTCTCGACAAGCAGATAGATTATATGAAGTCCATAGGTGTGAAGATTCAGTTTAACACCACCGTGGGCAAGGACATTACCTTTGATGAGATTTACAAAAAACACGATGCTGTATTCGTGGGTGTGGGCTTCCAAAAACCTTATCGTCTCGGTATCGAAGGCGAAGATGCCAAGGGTGCTTTCCCTGCCGTTAATATGCTTTTCGACGTAAACAACGGCAAGACTCCCGACATAGGCGATAAAGTGGTTGTGATAGGAGGCGGTAACGTGGCTATCGACGGAGCACGTGTTTCACGGCGTCTCGGTGCCGAAGTAACCATTATGTACCGCCGTCGCGTGCAGGATATGCCCGCCGACTGGGAAGAGATAGAAGGTGCTGAGCACGAAGGTGTTGTGATTATGCCGCAAACCATTCCCGTTGAGATAATTACCGATGATAACAACAAAGTTACGGGCATTAAATACCTCAAAGCCGAGATGGTTGACGACGGCAAAGGCGGACGTCCGCGTCCGGTGCCGATTGAAGGCAGCGAAACGATTATGGAAGTTACCTCGGTGATAGGTGCCATAGGTCAGGAAGCCGACTACAGTTTCTTCACCGAAGAGGCTATGAAACAGATAGAAATCAACCGCGGCCGCATGGTTGTCGATGAAAACCAGATGACAGGCATGAAGGGCGTGTTTGCAGGCGGCGACGCCGTAAACCGCACGGCAGACGCCATATCGGCTATTGCCGACGGTTATCGTGCCTGCAAAGCCATAGAGAAGTTTTTGATTAAAGACATCAAAGACTAACCGGGCCTCACTAACACATGCAAAAAAAGGCTGCCCTTAAGGCGGCCTTTTTTATTATTCTTCGCAGGCTTTTTCGGTATCGATTATAAACATCGCTTTGTGGATAAATTTTGAGCTTGGACAAAGGAGGCGGAATTTTGTTATTAATTTTGAAAACGGTCTTGGGCAGCATTGTTAATCTCGTTTCAAAGGGCTTGCGATGCTCTACAATTTGAATAAAATATCAGTCTATGAGAAACATAATCATTAAAATATTTTTGTTTACGCTGCTTGCCGGCGGTGGAATTTTGCAGGCGCAAAATATGACCACCGAGCAATATATTGAGAAGTATAAGTATGTGGCAATCAAAGAGATGTTTGAGTATAAAATTCCGGCCTCCATCACTTTGGCACAGGGAATATTGGAATCGGGCTCAGGAAATTCCATGCTTGCGCGCGATGCCAATAATCACTTCGGCATTAAATGCCACAGCGATTGGACGGGTGGGAAAATTTACAAGGACGACGATAAAAAGCACGAATGTTTCAGAGTTTACAGCACCGCGGAGCAGTCCTTTCGCGACCACTCGCTTTTTTTAAGCACCAAGCAGCGTTATGCTTTTTTGTTTGATTACAAAATAACAAACTACAGGGCTTGGGCAAGAGGTTTGAAGAAAGCCGGCTATGCCACCAATTCAAAATATCCTTCGCTGCTTATCGGCATTATCGAAGACCACAATTTGAACCGTTTCGACCATGTTAGCAAAAAAGAGTTTGAAAAGATGCTGAAAGAAAACAACATTGTCATACAAGATTCGGTAAGTATCGACACTTTACAGCCTCCACCGACACTTTCGGTTGATTCGACGGCTAATCCCGGAGAATATCTGCTGCCTACTCCCGAGCGTAAGATATTGTATAACAACAGAGTAAAATATATAATTACCAAAAAAGGCGACAATATCGAAAGGCTGAAAGACGAACTCGATATGTTTGAGTGGGAATTTTATAAATACAACGATTTGCAAAAAGGCACTGAAATCACACCCGGAATGATAATTTATTTGCAGCCCAAGAGACGTAAAGGAACCGTTAGAAAATATACGGTGAAAAAAGGCGACACCATGTGGGAAATATCGCAAAGATTTGCCATTAAATTGTCATGGCTTTACAAACGAAACAACATGGCTCTCGGCGCCAAGCCGCATCCCGGGCAGGTGCTGTTGCTTAGGGGCAGGGTTAGATAGTGTCTCTTAGAAAACTATATGTTTTTCGTAGTGGCTTATAAAAAACGAATCTTCCTGCGATATTTTAAAACCGCCGCCGGAAAAACTTTTAATAAATTGCAGTTGGTTTTTAAACAAAATGCCATATTTTTGAGCCGTTTATTAACAATTAACGAAGATATCTTATGAGTAAAAGAACAATTGTAACGCTTCCCGGCGACGGTATAGGAGGTGTGGTGTTGGAAGAGACTCTGCGCGTGCTTGATGCCGCCGGTTTTGAAGCCGAATATATTGAAGGCGATATTGGTTGGGAATTTTGGAAAAAAGAGGGTAACCCTCTGCCCCAAAGGACAATAGATTTGCTTGCAGAGCATAAAATCGCTCTTTTCGGAGCAATAACCTCCAAGCCGAAAGACGAGGCTGCGCGTGAGCTGAATCCCGAGTTGCGCGACAAAGGACTTGTCTATTCGAGCCCCATTGTTGGCTTGCGTCAGCATTTCAATTTGGATATTTGCGTTCGCCCGTGCAAGACTTACAAGGGTAACCCTTTGAATTTCATTAGACGCGGTGCCGACGGCAGCATTGAGGAGCCCGAAGTTGATGTTGTGGTTTTCCGTCAAAATACCGAAGGTCTCTATGGTGGGGTAGAGTGGTCGGACCCGCCGGAGCAAGTTTATGATGCTTTTATGACGCATCCCAAGTTTAAGAAAAACTTCGGCAGTGCTCCCAAGGAGGAGGTCTCCATCTCCACAAGGATTTTTACAAAGAAAGCTACCGAACGAATCTTGCGCGCCGCTTTCGAGCATGCCAAAGAATACGATTACAAATCGGTAACCCTTTGCGAAAAACCCAACGTTATTCGCGAAACCTCGGGTATGATGTATAAGATGGCTTTGCAAATGCAGAAAGAAGACTACCCCGAGATAGAATTGTGGAATACCAATATCGATGCCCAGATGATGTGGCTTACCAAAAACCCTGAAAACTATGGCGTTATAGTTGCCGGAAATATGTTTGGCGACATTATCAGCGACGGCTTTGCCGGGCTGATAGGCGGTCTTGGCTTTGCCTGCTCGGCACAGATGAGCGCCGACGGAATAGCCGTTTTCGAACCTACTCACGGCTCGGCTCCGAAATACGCAGGCTATGAGGTGTCGATTGTTAACCCCATAGCAATGATAGAGTCGGCTTGTATGATGCTCGATTACATAGGCGAAAAGGACAAAGCCGCAACAATTCGCAAGGCCGTTGCCGAGGTGATAGCCGAGGGTAAAGTGCGGACATACGACATGCTGAAAATGAGCGGACGCCCCGATGTTGTTGAGAAAGGCGCTGCCTCGACGCAGCAAATGGCTGATGCTGTCATTGAGAAAATCAAAGCATGATAATTTTTTAATCCGCGGTGGTTGCCACTTGTCGAGATTTTTGGCAAAAGGCGATTTCCGCGGTTTATTTTAACTCACAAACATTTGGATTATGAATGATTCGGTTAAAAAATTATGGGGCGAGGAGCTGTCATGGATAAAAGACGAGAATTTACGTCGTGTTACGGCCAAAACATGGGAATTGGCTTTGGAGCGCTCAGTGCTTAGCGCCGACGACTTGAACCGTATTCCTTTTACACTTTTGGTAGGTCCCGATTTGAAAGTTACTTTTATGGACCACAAACGTTCCGTTGTCCATATTGCTCGCGATGCAGGCCAAAAAATTAACGATATGTATCACGGCGAGCTTAAGGTCGATATGGATGTGCTGATAGCCGGCGCTATTTTGGCCGATGTTGGCAAACTGCTTGAGTATGAGCTTGATAAAGATGGGAAAGCGGTTCAAGGCAACTACGGAAAATATGTGCGTCATCCTTTCAGCGGACTCTCTCTTGCCGAAGAATGCGGCGTGCCGGCTCCGGTTTTGCATATCATTGCTACCCATGCCGGCGAAGGGAATATGGTGAAACGCACCACCGAAGCTTATGTGGTTCATCATGCCGATTTTATGACTTTCCTGCCGTTTAAGGAAAGGTTAGAGGTGAACGGGTAATGCCGTAGCTGTCCTCCAAGCTTTACTCGATGGATTTCATAGAGAAGGTTTTAGGACAAAACAACAAAACAAACAGCAAACAGCAAACAGCAAACAGCAAACAACAAAACTTATGACTATTATAGAAAAAATACTGGCAAGTCATGCCGGCAAGGAAAAAGTAAAGCCGGGTGAGATTGTCGATGTGATGATTGATGCACGTGTGGCGCGCGATTTCGGCGGAGCCAACGTGGTTAAAAATCTCTTGAATAACGATTTGGGTATCGACGACCCGACGAAAACTTTTTTCACCTTTGATACCAACCCGGGCGGCTCGGATCAGAAATATGCTGCCAATCAGCAATATTGCAGGATGTTTGCCCGCGAAAACGGCATCAAAGTTTATGACATTAACACCGGCATAGGCACACACCAAGCTATTGAGCGAGGTTTGGTGCAACCCGGCGGCACCTTTGTTTCCACCGATTCGCATGCCAACATAATGGGAGCCATAGGGGCTTTCGGGCAGGGCATGGGTGACCAGGATATGGCAGCCGTGTGGGCTAAAGGAAAAGCTTGGTTTAAAGTGCCGGAGTCGGTGAAGATAAACCTAATCGGCAAGAGGCCCGGCAATGTGGCTGCAAAAGATATTGTGCTTAATTTGCTGAATATTTTCGGTGCCAACAAGTTGCTTGGCAAGGCCGTTGAGATTTACGGTGAAGAAGCAGACAAACTTACTCTCGATGAGCGTATTACAATTTCTTCAATGGGCACTGAGATGGGTGCCATCATAGTTTTCTTTACCCCGACGGAGGCTATTTACAAAGAGCTCGAACGGCTTAGCGGTAAAGTCTCGCCACGTATTGCCGCCGATGAAAACGCAGAATATTCCGAAGTTTATGATGTGGATATTTCGAAATTCGTGCCGATGGTGGCGCGCCCCGGTCATCCTCACGATGATGCTCCCGTGGAGAATGTTAAAAAGACCCGCATCGATTCGGCTTTTATAGGAAGTTGCACAAACGGCAGGCTTGAAGATTTGCGCATTGTAGCCGGTATTTTGAAAGGCAGGAAAGTGGCTCCCGGCGTAGTCCTCAAAATAGTTCCTTCCACTGATGAAATATGGCAACAGGCTTTGGATGAGGGGCTTATACGTATTTTTAAAGAAGCCGGTGCTTTGGTCTCCAATGCCGGATGTGCGGGCTGCGCCGCAGGACAAGTGGGTCAAAACGGCCCCGGCGAGGTTACCATCTCTACCGGAAACCGCAACTTTGCGGGCAAACAGGGAAAGGGTGAAGTTTATCTTGCCTCTCCTGCAACGGTAGCGTTGTCGGCTGTGGCGGGCTTCATCACCGACGAGCTTATTGAAAACGATGTGCCTGTCGAATTTGAAACCAAGGGTTTGAAGCTTCATCCCAAAGAGCACAAAAAGAAATCGGCCAAAGCTGAAAAACCTTTGGTGGTGGAGGGGCGCGCATGGTTAATACTCAAAGACGACATCGACACCGATATGATTTTTCACAACCGTTACCTCACCATCACCGACATAGCCGAGATGGGGCAATATGCATTCGACAACTTGGAAGGTTACGAGGACTTTGCCTCGAAAGCCCGGCCCGGCGACATAGTCATCACGGCTAAAAATTTCGGTGCGGGAAGCTCGCGGCAACAGGCTGTCGATTGCTTTAAGTCCTTGGGAATAAGCTGTATATTGGCTGAATCTTACGGTGCCATTTACGAGCGTAATGCCATTAATGCCGCCATGCCTATTCTTACTTACAATCAAAAAATGATTGAGGCTGTTGAGTTGGAAAATCTCGATAAGGTGAGGGTTGATTTCATTAAAGGAGAGCTTACTAATCTTAAAAACGGTAAGGTGTTTAAGATTTCTCCTTTTTATGATGTTCAAAAGGAGATTTATTTAAACGGCGGCTTGCTGTAAAGTTTTATTTTTTTTCAAAGAAAAAAGCCGCAGAAAATTTTCTGCGGCTTTTTATTTTATGGAATTCTGCTTTTTTATTCGGCAGATTCTTCTTTAGGTTCATCGTTTTTGGCTTCTTCGGCTTTGGCTTCCTCGGCTTTGGCTTCCTCGGCTTTAGGCTCCTCAGCTTTTTTAGCTTTCGCTTTTTTGGCTTTGGGCTTTTCAGCTTTGGCTTCTTCAGCTTTGGCTTCTTCAGTTTCGGCTTCGGTTTTCTCGGCCTTTTGCTTTTCAGCTTTTTTGGCGGCTTCTTTATCTTCTATCTTTTTCAGAAGCTCTTTAGCCTTAGCCTGTTCGCTTTCCTGAAGCTCGTTTTTCAGGTCCGCAAGAACGCCCAAGTCTCCGAGAGTGGCTTTTTCAACTTTTTCGTTGATGTTTTTGATAGCCTTACCGGTAGCGGCTTTCTTGCCTGCTTCTTTGGCTTTGTCGCCGGCTTTCTTGTCTTTGTAAACCTTTGTATGCGAAAGAATTATCTTCTTGTTATCTTTGTTGAATTCAATCACTGCAAATTCGGCTTTTTCGTCAAGGGCAAGATGTCCGCCGCCTTCTTTAGCCATGTGGCGCTTGGGCACGAAACCTTCGACGCCGTAAGGCAGGGTAACGATAGCTCCTTTGTCGCCAACTTGTGAAACGGTTCCTTCGTGGATGCTGTCGAGGGCAAAGACGGTCTCGAAGACATCCCAAGGATTCTCTTCAAGTTGCTTGTGACCCAAGCTCAAACGACGGTTGTCAACGTCAACGTCAAGAACAACAACATCTATTTTCTCACCTATTTTCGTAAACTCGGCAGGGTGGGCAATTTTCTTCGACCAGCTGAGGTCGGAGATATGAATCAAGCCGTCAACACCTTCTTCGAGTTCCACAAAAATACCGAAATTGGTGAAGTTACGCACCGTGGCGGTATGTTTGGAACCTTTGGGGTATTTTTCGCCGATGGATTCCCAAGGATCGGGGATGAGTTGTTTGATGCCCATGGACATTTTACGCTCTTCGCGGTCGAGAGTGAGAATAACGGCTTCCACCTCGTCGCCCACTTGGAGAAAATCCTGAGCGGTGCGCAAATGCTGCGACCACGACATTTCGCTTACGTGGATAAGCCCTTCCACACCGGGAGCTATCTCCACAAAAGCACCGTAATCGGCAATAACCACAACTTTTCCTTTCACCTTGTCGCCAACTTTGAGGTTGGGGTCGAGTGAATCCCACGGGTGGGGAGTCAGCTGCTTCATACCCAGAGCAATGCGTTTTTTGTTTTCGTCGAAATCGAGAATAACGACTTTGATTTTTTGGTCGAGTTCCACAACTTCGTTGGGGTGATTGATGCGTCCCCAGCTGAGGTCGGTAATGTGGATAAGTCCGTCAACGCCGCCAAGGTCAACGAAAACTCCGTAAGATGTAATATTCTTAACGGTGCCTTCGAGAATTTGTCCTTTCTCGAGTTTGGACATAATTTCAACCTTCTGTTTTTCAAGCTCGTCTTGAATAAGAGCTTTGTGCGATACCACGACATTTTTGTATTCGTTGTTGATTTTTACAACTTTGAATTCCATTGTTTTACCAACGTAAATATCGTAGTCGCGGATAGGTTTAACATCAATTTGCGAGCCGGGCAAGAAGGCTTCTATGCCGAACACATCCACAATAAGACCGCCTTTGGTGCGGCATTTAACGTATCCGTTGATAACCTCTGCATTGTCCATCGCTTCATTGACGCGATCCCACGATTTGAGAATGCGTGCCTTACGGTGCGACAGCAAAAGTTGTCCGTTGGCATCTTCTTGATTTTCAATATAAACATCGATTTGATCGCCAACTTTCAGATCTTCTTTATATCTGAGTTCGTTACGCGAAATAACACCGTCGGACTTGAAACCTATGTTAACGACAACCTCACGGGGGTTGATAGCCATAACGGTGCCCGTTACAACTTCCTTGTCGTTAATGGATTTCAATGTTTTTTCATAGGTGTCGGCAAGTTTTTCGCGCTCGTCTTTGGAATAGATGTCTTTATCTTCTTCAAAAGCTTCCCAATCGAAGTCATCGGGATTTAAAGCGGGCTCTTCTTTGGTCTCCGTTTCTTCAACTTTAGCCTCTGCTTCTTCGGCTTTGGC
>CAZPGC010000013.1:0-1059 GCA_964585875.1 uncultured Prolixibacteraceae bacterium
CTGGTTGCCTTTCATATGTACGGTGTTGTAATACAAATCGATATTGGCGGCGTTATTAACCAGAATACCGCAGCTCAAGGTGTTACCCGATGAGTTTCCGTTCAACAACACCATATTATTATATACCTGAGCATGATTTGTGCTGTCGAACACCGAAGAAGCGAGTATAATACCGTAGCCTATTTGCGATTGCGGTGCTTTTATATTGTTGTCGTAAATGGTCGGTGTACCGTTACAGTCGGAAAGCGTTATTGCCTGATATTCAGATGTCAAGCTGTCCATACTCAAAATGTTTCCGCTTACCTGAGCATCGTGCGACTTTATTATCCTGATGCCGCGCGAATAGGTGGCATTAAAGGTGTTATTGCTCACCTGCCATCCGCTGCGATTGACATTGGAGAACAAGCTTACTGCACGCGAACCTTGATAAAATGCGTTTTGATTTATGGTGATATTGGCACCCACACTGTCGGCAGTGTTTATCAAAACGGCATCGGTATTATCCGTGAATTGCGGAACTGCCGTTTTGATGACGTTGTTGGTAATGGAAACATCGTGACAAACATCGCCGAGAACAATTGCATTACAATAGTTGGTGTCGGCTGCCTGAATGGTCATATTTTTAATATGTATATAAGAAGCGCCGTTGAGTTTTATAACATAATTATCAACAGTTCCGGCAGCATTGTAATTCAAAATCACCGACGAGGAATCGCCGTTTGCGGCTTTGAAAGTTACCGTGTTGGTAGCAGACGAACCGTTAACAGGCAGCAACTCAAAGTGTTCGTTGTAAGTACCTGCAGCCACGTTAAAGGTTACCGGACCACTAATACCGCACTGATTCAATGCCAAAACGGCATCGCCGAAGGTTGCATAATCGGGGTTGGTGCCGCCAATGGTATAAGTGCCGTTGAGCAAAGCGGAGCAAGCATAGAAGTTTAGGCTTGCGCTGTCGTTTGCCACATTGAAGTCGGAAATACCGTTGGGATTATCCGTCCAGGTGAGCAGATAGTGAGAACCTGCTCCCGAAAGTGTTTTCGTTCCCAAGGTTATCTCGGG
>CAZPGC010000013.1:1159-31557 GCA_964585875.1 uncultured Prolixibacteraceae bacterium
TTAGAACCGCTTGATGTTGCATTGTTAGTAGAAGACACATTGAAAGCAACGGAAGTAATATTTCCTCCACCCGCATTCAAGGCTTGTAATTCGGAAGCCAAAATCAAAAATTGCTCTCTGTTACCGGTATAAAATTGTCCGAAGGGATTGGAATAAGTGGTTGAAGACGTGGTACTTAGATTTCCCACTGTGAAGGTCCCTCCCGGGCTGTATTTACAGAAAAAGGTATAAGGGCCTACGCTGTCAACGTTATGAGCCGGCGAAGAGTCAATGGCTTTTATGTAATATGTTATGGAGCGTCCGTAACCGTAAAAAGGAATTGAGGCTTTGAAGGTGTCCTGAGATATCATATTCATTCCCAGCGTGTCAACAACCCCTGTGGTGGTGGAATAAATCACCTGACAAGTATCCAGACCCGTGTTATCGGTGATATTTGCAATCACGTCAAAGGGACCTGAGGTGTATGCTGTGTCGTGAGGATAGGGCGGGATTATCGCTATGACGGGAGGAATCAGCTCCGAAAAAGAGGCCGTCACCTTCACGCTGTCGATCAACCAACCGTAGTTGCCCGCGGCACCCGTGCTGTTGACATCTATCAAAGTAAAACGTATTTTCACCTGTGAACTGTCGGCAACCAATGACGAGATATTGAAGGTTTCGTGCTTCCACCATGAGTTGGTGGGCACTGCATTGCTGCTCGCAGGTAACCAATCAACATAGGATGTGGAATTAAATTTATTACCGATGTTGCCAAACTGACCGCTACCGAGATATTGAGAACCCGTAAGCTGTGTCCACGTATTGCCGTTATCGGCCGAAACCTCAATGATTGCCATATCGAAAAACTCGATTTTCGCAATCTGGTCGAATTCCAACTGTACAAACGACATGTTCGTACAACTGAATGTGTTTGATGTCAGGTACGTGGTATCGGCAAGGCCTACCGTGGCCGAGTCGGACTTGGTGCCCTGACTGGCAAGCTGGGAGCTTGTTGCCCAGTTGTTGTTGTTTTTAACGGATGACGAAGTAAAACCAATGGTCGATCCTTCAAAATTTTCCTGAAAAACAATGGTTTGCGAAAAAACCATTACAGAAAGGAAAATACCGATTAGCGTAAAAATGCTCCTTTTCATAATTAAAATCTGATTAGTTATGGTTAAATGTTTATGTTCCAAGTCTTTGTACAATAAATTTGTTTGATTATCAGTCTGTAAAACACTCCTCTTATATTGTAAAATGCCCGCAAAAATAACAATAATATTTTTGCTTGCAAATTTTATAACATAAAATAGAAAAGCTAAAATGATTTAACTGCAACATTTTATCTTTTCGGAGTAATACTGACAGAACAAATAGAAAAAAGTTGTTTGATTTGGTGCTTTTTTTAAAAAATAAGAATAAAAATCAAGGGAATAATGATTCCTGCCACAATTAAAACCGTACCTCTCCATTTGAGACCGTTTTTGCCTTTGAGGATAAACATTCCGGTGATTGCCAGCAAAATAAGTGCGACTGCGAAAATATCCGAAAACCAAGTCCAGTACTTATTGGGGTTGTAATGCAGCCAATTTACGGTGTAGAAAAAGGGGCGACGTTTTAGGGTTTCTATCTCGGCTTTTTTTGTGTTTATGTCGATGAGTGCCGTCCCGCCTTTAAAAAATATTTTTATGTGCGAGCTTCCTTTCCAGTAAAATTTTCTATACCTTCCTTTTATCTTCCATTCTTTCAAAAGTTGCTTGGCTTTATTTCTGTCGAAGGTGGATTTTTGCGGCACAAAATCTATTTCTTTCTCTGCCGTTTTTACGATATAACTGGGATTCCAATCATCGATATGATTTATTGCTATTCCCGATATGGCATAGATAAGTGTCATTGCCACAAAGAAATAACCTAAATCGCGATGTGTGGCTCTATTGAGTTTGCGTAGTTTTTTTCCCATTGGTCAAAAAAAATAAAATAAACTGCCCGATTTCGAAACGGGCAGCTGTATTTTTCAAAAAGATTTGTTTATTTTTTCTCTGCGGAGTTTTCTTCCGCGGCATTACCCTCCTCCGAATTGTCATCATCGGCGAGCACTTTGTATTCGGTACATTCGATTGAATAAACGGGGATGTAATCTTTGCCTTCTTCTTTCATTTTGGCCAATTTATCCTTAATCTTTTGGATTTGCTTTTTGCGTGCTTCGATCTCTTTTTTATGCTTCTCATCGTTTTCAGGCACGGCGCTGTCTTCACCGTGGTGAGTTTCAGCCTCTTTTGCCTCGGTGTCTTCGGCACTTTCTTCGCCGACTCCCTTTGCCAAATCCTCATTCAGCTTGTCTTCCAAGTCGGCAATGTAGGCCTCGTCGATTCTTTTTTCGGCAACAGTACCCCAAACCACAACATCTTGATTCATAACCTCGTCGGCCTTGAAATTACCCGATTCGGGAGCCATCACGTGGATACTCTTATCGGTTTGCGGATTGAAAACCACCATCTTTGTACCACCGTGTTTGCATACGTGGTCAACCTCTCCGGTAATGATAACTTCCTGACCCACCAAGCTGTCGGCATGTGCATAAAACTCATCAATAGTCAGCGTGTTTTCGGGCATTTGAAAAGCGTTTTCTTTCTCTGCGTTTTTCTCTGTCGATTGATTGCAAGAAGCCATAAAGGCGACAAGTGCAAACAGTAAAAACAATTTTTTAATCATAGTAATAGTCGTTTGTTAGTTAATTTTGAAATGAACGGCAATGATAGTTAATTTTTCATCATTTATGAATTTTTTTTCGACACAAAATCAGGAAATTACTTGCGTCTCTTTTCCACGAAAAATATTTAATTTGAAGTATGATAAAAATTTCTATTTTTACCGACCTTTTTAGGAAGCAAATTATAACCATCACATTTTAAAAGCATAAAGATGAAAGTATTTAAAACAAGTGACGTAAAAAACATTGCGCTTGTCGGCGGAGCGGGCTCGGGAAAGACCACTCTTGCCGAAACCATGTTGTTCGACGGCAAGATAATAGGCCGTCGCGGTAGTGTAGAAGATAAAAATACGGTTTCGGATTACCGTGATATCGAATTTGAGAAAGGACAATCCGTTACCTCCACACTGATGTACACCATTCACAACGGCAAGAAAATCAACATTCTGGACACACCCGGAACACCCGATTATGTGGGAGAGGTAACCTCGGCGCTGCATGTGGCCGACACCGCTCTGTTGGTTGTAAGCGCCCACGAAGGCGTATCGGTTGGAGCCGAAATAGCCTGGCGTAACACCACCAAATACGAAAATCCCGTTGTTTTTGTTGTCAATCAATTGGACCACGAAAAATCCAATTTCAACGAAACGGTAAATCAGCTGCGCGAGAGTTTCGGTGAAAAGGTTACTCTGGCACAATACCCTGTAAACGAGGGAGAAGGATTTAATACCATAATTGATTTGGTGCTGATGAAAATGCTGAAATACGGCCCCGACGGAGGAGAGCCCGAAGTGCTCGACATACCCGACTCGGAAGCCGACAAAGCCGAAGAGCTGCGCATGGCCCTCATAGAAGCCGCCGCCGAAGGCTCCGAAGAGCTTATGGAGGCCTACTTCGAAAACGACACACTCACCCTCGACGAGCTGAGATTGGGAATCCGTCTGGGATTGGCCAACAGAGCCTACTTCCCTGTTTTCTGTACTTCAGCAACAAAAAACATGGGCATAGCCCGCATGATGGTATTCGTAAACCAAACAACGCCAACGCCGGATTTACGTACGAGAACAAGCGACGAAGGCAAGGTGTTAAACTGCAACCCCGAAGACCCCACAACGATTTTTGTTTTCAAAACATCCATCGAGCCCCATTTGGGAGAGGTCTCCTATTTTAAAGTTTATGGCGGCGTGGTAACCGAAGGTATGGACCTTATCAACAGTCGCACCTCCAACAAGGAAAGACTCTCACAACTCCTTGTGGTAGCCGGAAACAAACGCGAAAAAGTGGAGAAACTCTATGCCGGCGACATAGGAGCCACCATCAAACTGAAAGATACTCACACCAACGACACTTTGAACGAAGCCTCCATAAAATCGCTGAAACTTGAGCCCATTGAGTTTCCCGAGCCCATCTTTTTCACTGCCGTAAAAGCCAAAGAATCGAGCGACGACGAGAAAATGGGCTTGATACTCAACGATATGCACAAAGTGGATCCTTCGTTGAGAGTGGAATATTCAAGAGAGCTTAAACAGCTTGTACTCAGCGGAATGGGCGAGACTCACATCAATAATGTAAAATGGCATTTCGACAATATTCACAAGATAGACATCGAGTTTATGCCCACAAAAATCCCCTATCGCGAAACCATTACCAAGGCGGCAAGGGCCGATTACCGTCATAAAAAACAATCGGGTGGCGCCGGACAGTTCGGCGAAGTTCACCTTATGATTCAACCTTACGTTGAAGGCTACAAAGACCCCACCGATTTTCCGGTTCGCGGCACCGACGTCCATGAATTGCCCTGGGGCGGAAAACTCGTATTCAACAACTGTATCGTGGGAGGCTCCATCGACGCCCGCTTTATGCCCGCTATATTAAAAGGTGTTATGGAGCGTATGGAAGAAGGCCCCTTGACAGGCTCCTATGCCCGCGACATAGTGGTTTATATCTACGACGGCAAGATGCACCCCGTTGACTCCAACGAGATTTCTTTTAAACTCGCAGGAAGAAACGCTTTCAGCATGGCCTTTAAAAATGCCGGCCCGAAAATTATGGAGCCCATTTACAACATCGAAATCCTCGTTCCCGAAGATATGATGGGTGCCGTAATGACCGACTTGCAAGGTCGCCGCGGTATTATCATGGGTATGGATTCCGTTGGAAAGATGCAACGAATAAAAGCCAAAGTGCCTTTGGCCGAGCTCAACAGGTATTCAACGGCTTTGAGCTCCCTCACTTCGGGACGCGGCTCCTTCAGCATGAGTTTTGATGCCTATGCTCAGGTGCCCTCCGACGTACAGAAAGAGCTGCTCAAAAAGTATGAAGAAGAGCAGAATGAAAATTAATGTTCTTGGAAACATAAAAGTGAAAAGCCCTGCAAAATGCGGGGCTTTTTTATTTTGAACCGGCTGTTTTCCTTTTTCCGTCTTTGATGACTATTCCGGCAATTATCAGCACAAGTCCCGCAACAGTGGAAATATCTATTTTCTCGTGTAAAAACAAAGAGATGAATATCAGGGAAAGAAAAGGAGAAAGATAAATAAGGCGACTTACCGAATGGGCATGTTCCGACTTTTGTAAAGCATTGAGCCACAGGTAGAAAGTAAGACCCATTTCGGCTATGCCGACATAGGCAACAGACAAAAAAGAAGAGAGGGAAGGCAGTGAAAAGCCCGAATAGAGAAACATCAACGGCGTAAGAAACAACAAACCGAAGCCGAAACTCAACAGCAGCTTCAGCACTTCGCTCATGCGGCACTTCATATTGCTAAGCCAAAACAGCGCCCATATTACCGAAGAGGAAAGGGCCAAAAGGTCTCCTTCAAGATTGTTAAATTTTACATTTATGATTTGCCCTTTGAACACAATGACGAGCGAGCCCGCAAAGCTGATTAAAATTCCCGCAAAGTCGTAAGCACCAAGCTTTTGCCTCAAAACCGGAACGGCCAACAAAACCAAAACGATAGGCCAGATGTAATTTAGACTCATGGCTTCCTGTGCCGGCAGAATATCATAGGCCTTAAACAAAACCAAATAGTATAGAAAGGGATTAAGAATGCCCCTTACTGCGCTCATCCTCAACTCTTTATAACTTATGTTACGCAGTTCGTCAACACGTTTTTCCAAAAGAAAAATAACAAGAAGCACCACAAAAGCCACAAGATTGGCGTAAAACAAAAGTCTGAATGTGTCAAGCTGCCGAAGGGCTATTTTGAAAGCCGTGGCTACCGTTGACCACAGAAGCACGGCCCCGAGAGCGTAAAGGTATGCCTGCCTTTGTTGCTTCACTTTTACTTATCTTTCTCGTAATCAATGGAATAGTGTAGGCCGCGGTTTTCTTTCCGCGCGAAAGCCATCCTTATAATAAGGTATGACACGTTGATGATGTTTCTTAACTCGCACAGCTCCACATTCAAAACCGATTTGTCGTAAAGCTCTTCCGTTTCGCGATAGATGAGTTCCAAACGGTTAAGCGCCCTGGTAAGACGCAGGTTGGAGCGCACAATACCCACATAGTTACTCATAATCGACTGCACCTCCCTTAAACTCTGGGTTATCAAAATCATCTCTTCATTGAGTACCATGCCCTTATCGTCCCAGTCGGGTACCGCTTCTTCAAAGGTATTGCGGGTCACCTTTTTCACCGAGTCGAGAAAGGCTCTGTGCGAGAAGACCAACGCTTCGAGCAAAGAGTTGGATGCCAGCCTATTGGCTCCATGCAAGCCTGTTGATGCCACTTCTCCCGAGGCATATAAATTTTCGATGGAAGTGCGCGCGTATTCGTCGGTTTTTATACCTCCGCAGCTGTAATGCGCGGCAGGTCTCACCGGAATCATTTCCTTGGTGATGTCAATACCTATCGACAGACATTTGGCGTAAATGGCCGGGAAGTTCTCGATAAGTTCACGACTGTTGAGCCCCGTGGTGTCGAGCCACACAAAATATTTACCGCTGTTTTTCATCTCAAGGTCGATGGCTCTCGCCACAATATCGCGTGGAGCAAGGTCTTTCCGCTTGTCATATTTCTCCATGAAGTATTCTCCCTTGTGATTTTTCAACCGGGCACCGAAACCGCGCAAAGCTTCCGTGATGAGAAAAGCCGGCTTCTCGGCAGGGTTGTACAAGGCCGTAGGATGAAATTGGATAAACTCCATGTTTTCGATGACGCCCTTGGCACGATATGTCATGGCTATGCCGTCGCCTGTTGATACCACGGGATTTGTGGTGGTTTCATAAACGTTTCCCGCCCCGCCGGTGGCAAGCATGGTTACTTTCGACAAAATGGTAAAGATTCGCCTTGTCTTTGTATCCATCACATAGGCGCCAAAACACTTTATTCCTTCCGTTTGGCGCGACACTTTGTGTCCCAAATGGTGCTGCGTTATAAGGTCGAGGGCAAAATGATTTTCCAAAACGGTAATGTTTTCATGCTCTTTTACTTTTTCTATCAAAGCACGTTCTATCTCCTTGCCTGTCTGGTCTTTACGATGCAACACGCGGTTTTCGCTATGGCCTCCCTCACGCCCGAGAGCATAGCTGCCGTCGGATTTTTTATCGAAACGTGTGCCCCAGGCAATCAGCTCTTTGACCCTTTCCGTCGATTCGGTAATGGTTAGCCTTACAATCTTTTCATCGCTTAGACCGTCACCGGCAATCAAAGTATCTTTAATGTGTTTTTCGTAAGTATCGGGATGATACATCACAGCGGCAATACCGCCTTGGGCATATTTAGTGGCACCTTCTTCAATCTTCGATTTCGATATTAAAATCACATCGCCGTATTCGGCCACTTTCAAAGCATAGCTCAAACCGGCAACTCCCGTGCCTATCACCAAAAAATCTGTTTTACGTCTCATCACATAATTTTTATAAAATGCATTTAGCCTCTCTTTGAAAACACCACAAAAATAAAAATCTCATGTCGTGCAAAGGCCAACGGTTTTCAAAGAAACACTTACGAAAGTAATAAAAAAACCCCGATGAAGCGAATCAACGGGGTTTTCTTTTTAAAAATTTCGAATATTTTATTCCGGTGATATAGCCTCAACGGGGCACACATCTGCGCAAGAACCGCAATCTGTACACAAATCAGGATCAATTACATAGATATCACCTTCGGAAATTGCGTCAACCGGACATTCATCGATACATGTACCGCAAGCAGTACAATCATCACTAATTACGTAAGCCATAATTTTAAAATTAACGTTAATAACTTTGATTAATTAATCGGCTGCAAATATATAAAGATATAATCATACGTTATTACAAAATACTTTGCGCTTAAAATTTAAAACTAATCTAAATAGGCGATTATCACGGCATTGCAAAACATCCCGATAATTATTTTGGTATGAATTTTTATGCAAGAAAAACCATTAGGGCTTTTTTTAATGTAAAATATCAATAAGTTATTGAATTATAATTAAATATAAATTAATTACCAAGGGCGGGGAACCAAGGTGTTAATTTGTTAACAACCCCGTAGTATTTAAGCAAGATTATAACATCTAATTAATTTTAAAGTCAAAATTGTGATATGTCATATTTTTATGAAACAAAGTAAAATGAAATGGTCGAATAAAAATAAAATTCGCAAAGTTTTTAATTTAAATTTGCCGCCGAAATATTGTTAAAACAACAAAACTAACACACAAAAATGGCAACAAACAATAAAAATGTTGTTGATGTTGACAGGATAGTTGTAAAGTTCGCCGGTGATTCGGGCGACGGAATGCAGCTAAGCGGAACTCAGTTTTCCGACACATCAGCAGTAGCGGGGAACGATCTGGCTACGTTTCCGGATTTTCCTTCCGAGATCAGAGCCCCTCAAGGCACATTGGCCGGTGTTTCCGGTTTTCAAGTTCATATCGGCAGAGCCGACATACACACTTCGGGAGATGATGCCGATATATTGGTGGCAATGAATCCCGCCGCCTTAAAATACAACCTGCATCATCTGAAAACAGGCTCGACAATTATCACGGACAGTGACCTTTACGAACCGAAAAATCTGAAAAAAGCAGGCTACGATTCAAACCCGCTTGAAGACGGTTCCTTATCGGCATATACGGTAATTGCCGCTCCTATTACCACAATGACACGTACTATTTTAAAGGAAACGGGTCTTGACACGAAAACCATCGACAAGTCGAGAAACCAATTCGCTTTAGGTATCGTTTATTACCTTTTGAACAGAAACATCGAAGAAGGTATAAATTTCTTAAAACAAAAATTCGCAAAAAAACCGGCTTTGGTGGAAAGCAACGCCAAAGTGATAAAAGGAGGATGGAATTACGCTGAAAATCAGCAGCTTATCCACACCACCTACCGCATCAACCCCAATGTTTCCAAAAAAGGAAGATTCAGAAACATCACGGGAAATACGGCTACCGCCTGGGGTCTTATCGCAGCTTCGGAACGTTCGGGACTCCCCCTCTTCCTCGGCTCCTACCCCATCACTCCGGCCACCGACATACTTGCCGAGTTGGCAAAACACAAAAACCTCGGCGTTAAAACTTTCCAAGCCGAAGATGAAATAGCGGGGGTTATCTCGGCCATAGGGGCCTCTTACGCAGGCTCGTTGGCAGCCACCACCACATCAGGTCCCGGTCTAAGCCTAAAAAGCGAAGCCCTCGGCCTGGCGGTGATGACCGAATTGCCGCTTGTGGTTGTCGATGTTCAGCGCGGCGGACCCTCCACCGGACTACCAACTAAAACAGAGCAGTCCGACTTGATGCAAGCTCTTTGGGGCCGCAACGGCGAAGCTCCCATGGTCGTTATTGCGGCTTCGAGTTCCTCCGATTGTTTCGACTATGCTTTCATTTCGGCAAAGATAGCTTTGGAACACATGGTGCCGGTTATCTTGCTCACCGACAGCTATTTGGCCAACGGCTCTGAGCTTTGGCAAATACCCGATATCGAAAAACTTCCGCATATCAAGCCTCCTCTGGTTCCCGAAAATATGGAGGGCGGCTACAAACCTTACAAACGCGACCCCGAAACCCTTGCCCGTTATTGGGCGGTACCGGGTCAGGAAGGAAACCAACATCGTGTTGGTGGCCTTGAGAAAAGCGACATCGACGGCTCGGTATCGCACGACCCGCAAAACCACGAAAAGATGGTGCAGCTGAGAGCCGAGAAGGTAAAAAGAGTTGTTAATGTCATCCCCAATCAAACCGTTAACGGACCCTCCTCGGGTAAATTGCTGGTGGTAGGCTGGGGCAGCACCAAAGGTGCCCTTTATTCGGCCTGGAAAAAACTACACGACGAAGGCAAAGACATTGCAATGACCGCCTTTAACTATATATGGCCGCTTCCGGCTAATACCGAAGAAGTGCTCTCGGGTTACGACGAAGTTATGATTTGCGAATTGAACAACGGACAGTTTGTAAATCATCTCAGGGCACATTTCCCGCACATAAAGTTCACGCAATTCAATAAAAATCAGGCGCAACCTTTCTTGGTTAGCGAGTTGATTGATAAGTTTAACCAAACATTGGAGGGCAAATAATCATGACACAAATAAAATATACAAGAAAAGATTTTGTTTCGGATCAGGAAGTAAAATGGTGTGCCGGCTGCGGCGACTATTCCATACTTGCCGCCGTTACCAACGCCCTTCCCGAAATAGGTGTTGAGAAAAAAGACATCGTTTTCGTTTCGGGCATCGGCTGTTCATCACGTTTTCCGTATTATGTTGACACATACGGCGTTCACGGCCTTCACGGCAGGGCTATGGCCATTGCATCCGGCGTTAAGGTATCGCACCCCAACCTCAATGTTTGGGTAACAACCGGCGACGGCGATTCCATGGCCATCGGCGGAAACCATTTTATTCACATCTTGCGCCGCAACATCGATGTTAACATCATTATGTTTAACAATCAGATTTACGGTTTGACAAAAGGTCAATATTCTCCCACCACTCCTTTGGGACAAAAGACCAAGACCTCGCCTCACGGCACCATCGAGCATCCTTTCAAACCGGCAGAATTGGCCATGGGTGCCGAAGGCACTTTCTTTGCCAGAGCGGTTGACACCAACCCAAAGATGATGAAGGAAATCTTTATCGAAGCCGCCAAGCACAAAGGAGCATCAATGGTGGAAGTGTTGCAAAACTGTGTGATTTTTAATAACCACGCACACCAGCAAATCACCGCCAAAGAGTTTCGCGACGACCATCAAATCTATTTGCGCCACGGCGAAAAAATGATTTTCGGCAAAGACCGAAACAAAGGTTTGATTCTTGACGGTCTGAAACTCAAAGTAGTAACAATAGGCGAAAACGGAATAACCGAAGACGACATACTTACGCACAATGCCAAGGAGAAAGATGCTACTTTGCATTATCTGCTCAGCAGAATGTCCTTGCCCGAATATCCTGTGGCTATGGGTGTAATCAGAGCCGTTGATGCCAAAGTTTACGACGAAGAATTGGAAAAACAAATTGCCGAGGTGAAAGCCGCAAGCAAAATTAAATCCATGACCGATTTGGTAAACAGCGGTGATACTTTTGAATTGTAAATACAAGTGAACAAATATGAAAGCCCTGCACTACGGTGCGGGGTTTTTTGTTTCCTGAATGCAAATTCCTTTGAAGAGCAAGAACTTCAAGAACTACTCAACAATCAGCTTCCTGCAAACTTTAAAACCCCCGTCGCCCTCGGCAATCAACAGAAAGAATCCGCGGCTGAGCCCCTCAAGCGGAATTGAAGCCGAAAAAGTATTTGCAACATCCTTTTGAATAAGGATTTTGCCTTCGACAGTGCAAATTAAGATATTATTAATCGACACTCCGGAAAAACGAATGTTTACTACGGAGCTTGCCGGATTGGGAAAAATTCTAATGGATTTTTTTATGTCGTTCTGTTCATATCCTACTGACAATCTGATTGATACATCGTCAACAAGATAGCTCGTTACTCCGGGATTCCCCGTTTGATTTCCCAAGAATTTCAAAATATGCTGTTGGCCGTCGGCAAAAGACGAAATATCAACCGTGACTTTTTTATACTCGTTTTTATAGGTTGAAGAATCGGTCGAATTGATGAAAAAAACCTGTGTGGAATCCATCAGCACCATGAAATAATCGTCGAAATTGGCTGCCACGGCAGGAGTTTTAAGCCAAAAAGTAAGCTCGGCACCGTCGGCAGAAGGGATACTTACCGTTTGCTCAACGGAGCCTTTTTCGTGCACCGTGCTACCGCCCAGCCACGCGAAATGCGTGCCCGAAAGAGGACCCACACCCGAAGGCGCTCCGCAACCGCCGTCGCAAATAACGCCGCTGTGTCGCAAAGAATGTTCGACCCAAAAATTGTTGGGATGCCCCCCTTCGAAACTCGAATCTTGGACAATCACCTGAGAACTTGCACTTAGGGCAAAAAAGATAAAAAGGGTAATGGAATATAATCTGTAATCATAATGTTTAGGGTTTGTTTTCATGTTAAGAATCGAGTTAGTCATAAGCACGGCAAATATAGTATAAAATTTTTTAGTTTCTAAACTTAACCAACATGCAATTGTAATTATTTAATAATCAGATAATAGGAGTGTGTCCCAACTTAATCGGGACTTTTTTTTAACAAAAGTGGGAATTGCATTTTGTTAATTGAGACTTAAACACCGCAACCCACTTTACTTTTGCACAGTGTTTTTTTTAGACGGAAAATACGCAATCGAAAAAACAAACCTTTTTGCATTGGAAAAAGCCTAAAGCGGAAAATTGAGTTTTTGAAATTTTACATTAAGCTTATGAATAAACGAATAATGCTTTTTACGATAATCCTATTTGCTACGGCAATAGGCGTCCAAGCACAAGAATCCGTTGCGGCGGCAGGCGGAGAAGCGAGCGGCAGCGGCGGTACCCTAAGTTATACAGTAGGCCAAACGGCCTATACCACAAACACTGGAAGCAATGGCAACAGCCTTTCGGAAGGGGTGCAACAAGCATTCGAAATATCAATTATTTCCGAGATTCCGGAAGAAAAAGAAACAGAAACAGACATATCGGTTTATCCGAATCCCGCAAACACCTTTTTAATAATAAAGGCCGACATGTCTCAAAGCGGCACCGGCAATTTAACATATGAAGTTTTCGATGCCGGCGGAAAACTTTTGCAAAGCGTAAAAGCCGGCGGTACCGAAACAAAGATCGAAACAAAAAATCTTACCCCCGGTGTTTACCTTATAAAAATAAAAAGAAGCAATGAAGAAACTAAAGTTTTTAAAATAATTAAAACACGCTGAAAATGAGACGAATATTCACTATTTTATCGGCAATAATCATAAGCATAAACCTTTATGCTCAGACGCCGGAAAAAATGAGCTATCAAGCCGTGATACGCAATTCAAGCAATCAGTTGATGACTAACACTGCCGTAGGAATGCGAATAAGCATATTGCACAACAACACCTCCGGCCCCGCTGTTTATGTCGAGACGCAAAGTCCTACAACCAATGCCAACGGTCTAATATCCATTGAAATAGGAAGCGGGAATCCGCTTTCAGGAGATTTTTCCGCCATTGATTGGGGAGACGGCACCTATTATCTGAAAACAGAGACCGACCCGACGGGAGGCACAAACTACAGCATTACGGGAGTCAGCCAACTGTTGAGTGTTCCTTACGCCTTACACGCCAAGACCGCCGACAGTATCGCCGGCGGGTTGAATAATTACACTGCGGGAAACGGCATAGACATAATAAACAACACCATAAGCGAGCACAAATACAAAGTGGGTGATTTCGCACAAGGAGGCGTAGTCTTCTGGGTTGACGAAACGGGCGAGCACGGTTTGGTTTGCGCCAAAGAAGACCAAGACACGGGCACAGGCATTAGATGGTACGCCGGAACATACACAAACACAATGGCAAGAGGCGACGGTCCTTATGCAGGAAAATTGAATACGGCAATTATAATTGCAAATCAAGGACAAGGCAACGGCAGCATGTACGCCGCCCGCGCCTGCAACGAATTGGAAATCACCGAAGGAGGGAAAACCTACGGCGACTGGTATTTGCCTTCAAAGGCAGAATTAATGCTGATGTATCAAAACAAAGCGATTATTGATTCTACGGCTTCGGCACACGGAGGAGCCGCTTTCGGCACCACTGCTCCAACGCATTATTGGACTTCTACCGAACACGGCACATATTACACCTGGAGAGTACCCTTCGATACGGGTGTACCCGATTACCAGCAAACCAAAAGTTTCTTTGACAGGGTGCGCGCAGTAAGGGCTTTCTAGTCATTTTGAAAATACACACATTAAGATACCACATTGCGAATAGATAATTTTTTCAATTTACTAACCAAACACAAATCACTATGAAAACAACAACATTTACTATTTTTCTGAGCCTGTTAATATGGGCATCGGGAAATGCCCAAACTCTCGGTTGGGTGAGAAACACCGGCGGCACAAATAATGAATACGGTTCAGCCGTAGCCGTTGACAACAACGGAAACGTTTACATAGCAGGAGCTTTTGAAGGCACTGTTGATTTTGATCCGGGCAGCGGAACGTACAACCTGTCGGCTGCGGGAAACGATGATATTTTTATTCAAAAATTAGACGCGGCAGGTAACTTTCTATGGGCTAAATCCATAGGAAGTGTCGGATGGGAAGATGCCTTCGGAATGACCATTGACAATGCCGGAAATGTCTATGTAACAGGATATTTCGACGGCTCAGTGGATTTCGATCCGGGTAATGGCTACTATTACCTCTATGCACAGGGCGGTGGCGATATTTTCGTTTTAAAACTAAACTCGTCCGGAAATTTCGTTTGGGCAGAGAGAATGGGTGGCAACCATTTCAATGCAGGATACGCTATTACCGCAGATAATAACAATAACATTTATGTTACGGGGCTTTTCTACGAAACAGCATATTTCAGCTCCGACAGTCTTATCCCCGGATTGACCTCTGCTGGTGACAGAGATGTTTTTGTGGCAAAATTGAACTCAAACGGACACTTGATTTGGGCAAAAGGTTTTGGAGGAAGCAATAAAGATTACGCCAACTCCATAGCCGTGGACAATGCCGGAAATGTCTATACTACAGGCGTTTTCAACGGTACAGCTGATTTCGACCCCGGCACCGGCGCTTACAACCTGACAAGTAAGGGCCACGACGATGTTTTCGTTTCCAAACTAAATTCATCGGGAAACCTCGTTTGGGCTAAAGCCTTGGGCGGAAGCCTTTACGATATGGGATACTCCATAGCCGTCGATAATGCCGGAAGCGTTTATACCACGGGGTTTTTCACCGACACGGCGGATTTTGACCCGGGCAGCGGCACTTACAACTTAACCTCTACGGGAAGCTATGAGGTTTTTGTATCAAAACTCAACTCGTCGGGGAATTTTGCATGGGCAAGAAAAACGGGCGGCCCTAACAGCGACAAAGGATATTCCGTAGCCGTCGATGATGCAGGACACATTTATACCACAGGCTATTTTAACGGTACCGCATCTTTTGGCCAAAGCAGCACAACCCTGACTTCCGCAGGAGGCAAAGACATCTTTATTCAGGAATTCGACACTACCGGAAATATTGTTTGGGCAAAAAATTTCGGGGGCAGCTCCGACGATGTGTCATGGTATATTTCCACCGATAATGCGGGAAACATCTATAATCTTGGTGTTTTCCAAGGCCTGGTTAATTTCGATCCGGGTAACGGCACTTCCAATTTAATCTCCTCGGGCGGTTATGATATTTTTATCCAAAAAATAAATATGTATGCCCTTGGATATAATTCTACCTCTCCTTCCGATAAGAACATAAAAATGCAACTCTATCCCAATCCCAACAAGGGAAAATTCACCTTGGAAATAAACGGCGGAAGCGCAAAAAGACAAGCTTTCCAATTGGAAATATTCTCCGCGACAGGAGCTTTGATTTATAGTGAGAAATTTGAGTTAATTAGTTCATACCGTAAACAAATAGACCTTGAAAACCTAAGCAAAGGTGTTTACTTTCTTAAATTGAGAAATGAAACCGGAGTAGTAAACAGTATTTTTTCGGTTGATTAATTTTTCAATAAAACAGAGTTGCCTGAAGGTTGCCCAAACTATTTTTGGGCGGCCTTTTTTATTGACTCGGCCCACATATCACATTCATCATACAGGTTCAAAAAAAAGCAGAAAAATTTTTAATTCCATGCCATAAAAAAATTGCACTTTTAAACTTCAAATGTCTTATCTTTGTAGCAGTTAAGGAATTTTCCACATCAAAGTAGTATGAAAGAATTTTTTCTTATCGGAGGCGTACAGGCAATTTTTTTGTCCTTGCTGATTATCACAAAACGCGATAAATCTTTACCCGATTTTGTATTGACGACTTTACTTGTTTTTTCGTCGTTGCCACTTTTTTATTACTACGTCAACTATGAAAGCACCATTGCCGAACTGAAAAGCTTTCACGAATTTCCAAACAGGTTTTTTTTCATCAACGCACCTATCGCAATGTTCTTTACCCCAATGATTTACATTTATGTGAAATCACATTTCGTTACTTCCGAGAAATTCATACGCCGTAACATAATTCATATTTTACCCATAGCCGTATTTATCTTATTGACGGTGCTTTTTGTGGATTTCGATGAAGTGAAAACCGGCGGTTTTTATCACTTGAATCCCTTATTGCGTTACATTTTCATAGCCTTTATCCCCCTGATGTTCGTTTTGATGCTCTACTACACCCTGCAATCTTTTAAGCTCATCGGCATTTATTCGAAAAAAATAAAAGACAACTACTCCTCACTCGAAGACGTGGATTTGAATTGGCTGCGCAGATTTCTGATAATCACCACAATACTGCTTATTCTTTATGTGCCCGTGGGGTTCACATTGATACAAAAAGGTTATCTTGTAATTGTCTATCAAATGGTTTTAGCGCTGCTTGCCGGGTCGGTCTTTTTCATCGCCTTTTTCGGCATCAGGCAGTTCAGTGTTTTTATGGTTACCGACCTGAAACACAACGGACATACGGCCAACGACAATGAAGAAAAAACGGAAAATTTGAGTGACGACGCCATAAAGTTGAAAGAATATATGGAAAAACACAAACCTTATCTCGAATATAAACTTTCGCTTTCGCAACTTGCCACCATGCTCGGTTGGAATGCCTCATATTTATCGAAAATATTAAATAAGGAGTTGAACAAAAATTTTTACGAGTTTGTGAACAATTACCGGGTAGAAGAAGTGAAAAAATTACTGGAAAGCAACACAAAATATTCCAATTTGGGCATTGCTTTCGAATGCGGTTTCAACTCCAAAAGCTCCTTTCACCGAATTTTCAAAGAAGTAACGGGACTGACACCTAACGAATACAGAAAATCAATAAAAAACACTAATAACTGATAGTCAGCTGTTTAAAAACAGTATCATTTTTTATTGGGACTTTTTTTCCGAAGTTTGGGAATTACAATTCGTCCGTTGAGACTTAAAAGGCTTGCCGGCACCATACTTTTGTATCGGTTTTTTTAACGAACATAAAATTTCTTCTGCGCAGAAATCAAGTTCAAATAAAAAGCCGGAAAGTAAGAGTTAATAATTTAAAAATATTGTATTATGAAAACAAAAGTAATTATCGCTGCTAATATAATTGCGGCAGGAGTCTTTTTAATAACCGGTTCATGTCAGAAAGACGACACCACCGGAAATCAAAACAACAGTGAGGATACCGTCAAGGTGGTGCTCAACGAACAGAGCGCCGCCGAGACGGTTTATTCTTCCGACATTTACACGGGTGTTATCTCCGATGTGGTTGTAAACTCCGACAAATACGACACAAAAGGAGCAAACCCCATCGGCTGCCCCGATGTAAGCATCAATCCTCCGGCAGGTTACCCCAAGACGCTGACCATAGACTACGGTCCGGGATGCGTCAGGGGCGGACGTACCATAAAAGGAAAAATAACGGCTACCTTGAGTAACAAAATTTGGAAAAAAGGTACAACCGTGAGCATTGTTTTCACCAACTTCGCCATCGACACCATCGGCGTTGACGGAGGCATATCTTTCACGGTCGATTCGGTAAATCACATTATGCAGAAAGTTTATTTGAACGTGCAACTCTCTGCCTTCAAGTTGATTATGACGAACGGCACTTCTACAACGGGCGGAGCCATGTTTATTTGCTGGCAGCGCGATACCATCTCAGGACACAGCTACGACACAGTGAACGTTACCTCGGCGGCTTTCTCGGCCACCACGGCAAACAACAAAAGTTACAACGTCACTCTATTGAAGACTTTGGTTTATCCCCAGGCTTGCGGCCATATCGTCAGCGGGAAATTGGAAGTGCAAGAGGCAGGGGCGGCATATCCCGCCACGGTAAATTTCGGCACCGGCACTTGCGACAACACCGTGGAAATTTGCACCAAGAAAGCCATCACAATCGGACAACAAACAATATATCAAGACCATTGTTTTGATATTTCCATTCCTTAACTCTACTTTTAGGCTTAGTGAATCTGCCGGAAGCCCTTCCGGCAGGTTCTTTTTCTCTAAAAAATTAAGGAATAAAGAAATTTAAAAATGAAAACGTTAATTATCGGCATATTATCAATGATGGTCGCTTCCGCAAATGTTCGGGCACAAAAAGCATATACCCAAACCATACGCGGTCAGGTTGTCGATATGCAATCGCAGTCGGCTATTCCGGGTGTCATTGTTGTAGTCACTGATGTTTCGCCTGCCATATACACCCTTAGCGACAGTGCCGGTAATTTCCGTTTGGAAAACGTACCCGTGGGAATGCACGATATCAGCTTCAGGATGATGTCGTACAAACCCCTTGTTCTTCGAAACAAAAAACTAAATGCCGGCAAAGAAATGGTCTTGAAAATAGAAATGGAAGAGCAGGTGACGGGATTGAAAGGAGTGGTAATCTCGGGATATCGTAAAGATCGTCCGCTCAACGATATGGCTGTTGTTAGCGCACGCTCTTTCTCGGTAAAAGAAGCCGACCGTTATGCCGGCACATGGTTCGACCCGGCACGTATGGCGGCCAATTATGCGGGCGTAATGGCCATGGGCGACCAGCGCAACGACATCATCATCAGAGGCAACTCGCCTTTCGGGGTGCTATGGCGCTTGGATGGTATAGACATTCCCAACCCAAACCATTTCGGCTCCCTTGGCACTACCGGCGGGCCTGTTAGCATATTGAACAACAACACTTTAACAAATTCCGATTTTTTTACCGGCGCCTTTCCCGCCGAATACGGCAACGCCACTTCGGGGGTCTTCGATTTGAACATGCGCCACGGTAACAACGAAAAAAGAGAATATACGACTCAAATAAGTATGAACGGTTTTGAACTTGCCGCCGAAGGTCCTTTCGTAGAAGGGAAGTCCTCTTACTTGGTTAATTATCGCTATTCCACTTTGCAGCTTTTCGATTTAATGGGTATTAACTTTGGCGTATCCGGTATCCCTCAATACCAGGATTTAACATTCAACATCAACATGCCCACGATAAATTCCGGTAATTGGACTCTCTTTGGTGTCGGTGGTCTTAGCTACATCGAAGCACTCGATAAAGACCGCGACAAAAACGACTGGACTTTCGGACATGGCAATCTCGATTACCGTTTCGAGTCGAATATGGGCGTCTGCGGACTCTCCAACCTTTATTTTTTCAATAAAAAAACAAGACTGAAAACGGTGGTGGCTATTTCGGGCTCGCAAAACAAATCGAAGGTGGATTCGGCTTTCGCTGACGCTCCCTCAAAACCTTACTACGGAGACAACTCTTATGAAATACGTTATGCTTTGAGTTCGGTTTTGAGTAAAAAAGTCGATGCCCGCAACAGCTTTAACACAGGCGTTTATCTGGAATTTTACAAACCTCATTACGAAGACAGTGTGGTGTCGCGTTTAACCGGCAAATTCATCAAGCTGTCGGAGTCGGCCGGAGAAACGCCGGCTCTTTTGCAAGCCTTCGCCCAAGGAAAGCACAAGTTTTCAGAACGTTTGCAAGTAAACGGAGGGCTTCATTTTCAATATTTCACCTTGAACGGAAGTGCCGCACTCGAACCGCGGCTGTCGGCCAAATGGGAATTTGCACCCAAACAATCTCTCAGCGCCGGTTTCGGATTGCACAGCCGTCTTCAGCCACGGCAAGTGTATTTTCAACGCACCTACCTCTCCGAAGACAACTATGTTTTCACCAACAAAGACCTTGGTTTTTCCCGTTCGGCACATTATGTTTTAAGCTATAACTTAAGCATAAACAGCAACTTACGTTTAATGAGCGAGCTTTATTACCAATATCTTTACGACATTCCGGTGGAAAGCCGCCCCTCGACCTATTCGATGATAAATTACGGAACCACTTTTTTCATAGACAGAATTGACAGCCTCGAAAACAAAGGCACGGGCAGAAATTACGGCCTTGAGCTCACCTTGGAAAGGTTTCTTTTCAAGAATTATTATTTTCTGTTTACCGCTTCCCTTTTCGACTCAAAATACGTGGCAAGTGACGGCATTCTTCGAAATTCGGCCTTCAACGGCAACTATGTTTTCAACTTCCTCGGGGGCTATACTTTTAAGGTCTCGAAACACTCGAACCTCAATTTAGACATAAAAGCGGTTTACGCAGGCAACAAAAGATATATTCCCGTGGATATTGCCGCTTCGGAAAAAGCGGGCGAAAAAATTCTCGACTATTCCCGGGCCTATGTTCCGCAGTACAGTCCATATTTCAGACTCGACACCCGTTTGTCGTATCAGGTAAATTTCAAAAACAGCAAAAATGCGGAGTTTGCCGTTGATATTCAGAATCTTACCAATCACAAAAATGTGCTGTTACAGACCTACAACGTGGAAACGTCTTCCATGGTAACAGATTATCAACTCGGTTTGTTTTATGTGTTTTTAATAATATTTCAATTTTAATTAAGGATAAAATGTACAACTCTCTAAAAATAGAAAAAGGAATGGTTTTTCCGGTGTTGATTCTTGCCGGATTCGTTTGGATACTGTTTTCGAGTTTTGATCTAAAAAACGACTTTTCGGCAAGCACGAGCCTTATACCCGACACCCCCGCCATTTGTCTCGTAACAGTGGATACGGGCATTGTTAAAAATGTAATCGTTTGGCAAAAGACATCGGGACAACACATCAAATATTACAAAATATACAAAGAAACCAACGGCATTAACAACTGGGACTCAATAGGTTTCAGGATGTACGACAGTTTGAGTTACTTTGTTGACAGCAACTCATTACCAAAGGTAAAATCCGCCAAATACCGTCTTTCGGCTGTTGACAGCAGCGGCAACGAATCGGCTATGAGCCCTCACCACCGCACCATAAATCTTTTGATTCAAAAATCTACGGGATGGACTTTCGACCTGTTGTGGACCCCTTACGAAGGCTTCAACGTGAGTTATTACCGTATTTGGCGCTGGTCTTTCGGCAACGGATGGAAAAAAATAGACTCGGTACAGGGCAACATTCACAGCTACACCGACAATCCTCCTCCCGGGCTGGTTTATTATTTTGTGGAAACGGCGCCGCCGCATCCTTGTCAGGTCAGCAAAGCCCAGACAAATTACAACACCTCACGCTCCAACAGGACAACCACCTCGGCATATCTCACTACGGGAAAATCGGCAAAAGATTGCAACATTTTCATTTTCCCCAACCCCTCGCGAGAAATTACATACGTCGAAATAAAAGCCCCTTCGGGGAAAAACATTACCCTCGACTTGTATTCAATAGCCGGACAACGTATCTTGCGCTATTCTAATGTTTTAACCGTCAACGACATGGCCGAATTACAAATAGACAGAAGAAAACTCGCATTGCCTGCAGGTCTTTATTTTCTGAAAATCCACATCGACGGTTTTGTTTATACCAAGAAATTAATAATCAACGATTAATAAAAAAATTAAGCCATGAAAAGAGTTAAATTTAAATTAAAGAAAAAAATAAGCCTTTTGCTTATTACGGTTTTGATTACGGTCTCTACGGCTTTTTCGCAGAGCCGCGTAAACCTCGGCCTTTACGGTGGCGCCGCTACCGACTTGGCCTATATGCAGCACGGCAGCCTTATTCGGGTCTTTGCCGGTGTGCAATCACCTGCATCACTTTTTTATTCGGATAACGATGGCGCCATGTGGCAACATGCCTTCCCCATCGACAGCCTGGAGTTCAAGACTACTTTAGCCCCCGGACAAACTTTCGGTTGGGGCGGCGGCGGCAGAAAAATCGTCACAAACAGCAACGGCTGGGTGGGAGTGCTGACACAGCAATACGGAGGCACCCTCTCGGCAGCTGTCCTTAACACCAATGACGGCACCCCGGGATTTTATTTCACCTTTGTAGATAACTTTTATCTGAAATACGACCATCCCTCGGCAGGACCGGCAACGGTTACGGCTATCGCCCTGAACGACAACGACTTCTTTGCGGCCATTGGCAGTTTTATTTATAAATCGGTTGTGAGTTCAAGTTCCGCCAACGGCATTTCGCGCACCACTCTTGCCGATTTGTCAACGGTAACGGGGATGCCTTCCACGCCGGCAGTGCTGAGCCTTGCCGTTTCAAACTCGAGCACAGGCTACCCCATGTATCTCGTTGTAGGCAACTCGCCAAACGACAACATGGGCGACTTGTACAAATACGACGGCACCACTTTCACTCTCATGACATTGCCATTGAGCTTAAAGGCACAGAGGGTATTCACCCACCCCGCCGAAGCCACCGGAAACAAAGTCATATTGAGCTGCATTGATCCTTCGACTAACAATCTCTCGGTTTATGTGAGCACCAACGGCGGCAGCACTTGGACAGACAGAACGCCTTCGGTAATGGGCTCCTTTGCCCTCACCGACGTGGAATACAGCTCCGCTTGGACATCATCCATGACAAGCTCAAACGGCATGAGGATAGTGTTGCCCGGCAAAGCTTACTCCGACGACCTCGGCAATACGTGGAGCACCCTTTCTTTGGTTGACAACAGTTTCACCACGCGTCCCGACGACCCGCAAAAAATAATGGGCACCATGGGTTACGGTCCCGTCTTTAGCACAAACGGTGCGGCAGGACCTTTCAACTTGCTAAACAATGTTGGTTTGGAGGCTGTTAATTCCAACAAGATAGCCAAATATACCATCTCTCCCACAAATGCAATTTATTATCTTTCAACGACTTCCGGTTTAGCCTACACAGATGCGTATTACAACAATTCTGTTCCGTATCCGATGAAGTGGAAGTCGCCACACGGGGCCTTCCCCTTGCCCAATGTGGGCGATGATGCGGGAATAGGTGCCGTGGCAATAGACCCGAATAACCAAAACCACGTTATCGCCGGTTTCTCCAACGGATTCAGCGTAACAACATCAGGCCCCACGGGTTTTAGCAACGTCTATCCTTCAGGGTGGAACAGCACTGCCCATTACGATCAGATGGTGACGGATATTAAATTCGTTAATTCCAATCTCATAATTGCCACAACCGGCTCGCGATTTAACAACGTTGTCAACGGATACACAACGGGAAACATCTGGCGCTCTGCCGACGGAGGCAGCTCGTGGTCGAAAGTGACACCGGTGGGACTTGAGCAGCCCAACTGTGTGGCTGTGGGCTCGGCAGGCGGCACAAAGGTTTTGTACGTGGGTGCCGGACATGCTACTCACGACCCCTATCCGGTTAACGGCTCACTATGGAAATCAACGGATTTGGGACTTACCTGGACAAAGATAAACGACGGCCCTAACAGCATTGTAAGTGCAGCGACAAAACTTCCCATTTATGATATTGTGGTAAAAAACGGCACCACCAACGTGCTGTTTATTGCGGCAGGAAAAAATCTCGACCATGCCTTTGTTTATTCCACCAACGGAGGAGCGTCGTATAATTACACCTCCGTTACGGGTGAAGGAGAATTCACCTCTGTTTTTCAGTATGATGCCGATAAATTTTTTGTGGCCAACCGCAGGGAAATATTCAACTATGATTATTCCACGGGAGCTTTTAACCTTCAGGTTAAGTTGATGCCCGGAGAATTTGCTCCCGATATGGAGAAAGGCTCCTTGGTATTTGCCACAAACACAGGCGTTTACAAAATAGAGGTTGACAGTACGGGCAACGGAATAGGCACGGCAAATGCGAAATCGAATGATGACCTGACGGTAATTCCAAATCCAAACAACGGCAGTTTTAAAATCAACAAAAACATTAATGGCGGCTTGTTGAAAATTTATGACACTCAAGGAAAAACCGTTTTTGAAGACAAGGTAAACGGTAAATCGACAATAAAACCCGATGGGCTAAGCGATGGTTTGTATCTCTTGCAACTTAATTGCCAAGGGAAAATTTATTCAATGAAAATGCTTGTCAGGCATTAGTAGTTAGTTGGTGATTTTTTCATGATCAAAGGTCTGCCCTTAGTGGCAGGCCTTTTTTTATAATATGCCTCTATGGTATCTACACGGGCGGTGTTTCCTTTGTTTCTTTTCGAAAAAAATGCTGTCATCCCGTCACTCCACATACAGCACCAAGCCCTTCAAATAACGACCTTCGGGATGAAAAACCGAGTATGGATGGTCGGCGGGCTGCGAAAGGTGATGAAGGATACGCGTTTTGCGCCCCGCCAAAATAGCCGCTGCCGTCACGGTGGACTCGAAGAGCCTTTGGTCGATGACTTGCGAGCAGGAAAAAGTAAACAGGATGCCACCCTTTGCTATCTTGCGCAAGGCAGTGGCATTTATGCGTTTATAACCCTGTACAGCCCTGTGTTTCACGTCTTTATGCTTGGCAAAGGCGGGCGGGTCCAGGATGATAAGGTCGTAGCTGTCGGTGAAATTGTTTATATATTCCATGGCGTCGGCGGCGATGGCCTTGTGATTGACGTTTTCGGTCATCAAAGCAACATTTTCCTCGGTGAGTTCGACGGCTTTTTTGGAGCTGTCAACCGAATGAACAAACTGTGCTCCGGCAGCGAGCGCATAAACCGAAAAGCCACCCGTATAGCAGTAAGTATTCAGCACTCGACGTCCGCGCGAGTAACGGGCGAGCAGTTGGCGGTTGAACCTTTGATCGATAAAAAAGCCTGTCTTCTGCCCCCTTACCCAATTGACAATGAATTTATTACCGTTTTCCAACACCACATCCTTCTCTTTGTTGCCAAGGAGAAATTCGTTTTGTTTTTCAAAAGCTGTATTTTTCGGCAGCGAGTCTTCGCACTTGTAATAGATGGTGTGCAATTTTTGTCCGTATATTTTTTTCAAAGCCTCGGCGATATTATTTCGCAGAAAGTGCATTCCTATTGAGTGGGGTTGAATGACGGCGGTGCCATTGTAAAAATCAACCACCAACCCGGGCAGCTCATCGCCTTCGGCAAAAATCAATCGATAAACATTTGTTTCGGGATTATCGACGAGACCCAAGGCTTGCCTCATGCGGTATGCCGAGTAAATTTTGTCAAACCAAAAGTCATCGTCAATTTCCCTTTTCTCGAAGCTGAAAACACGCACCGCAATGCTTCCGTTTTGATAATGGCCGTAACCGAGAAATTCGTCTTTGTTGGAAACAACTTCCACAATGTCGCCCTCGGCGGGAGAGCCGTAAATTTTTTTGACAGCCCCCGAAAAAACCCAAGGGTGGCGGCGCAATAGCGAATCGGCCTTGCCTGATTTTAAAACTATCTTAACATATTCCATATCAAATATTTAGAATTCCTAAAATTTTCTCATCCATATATTTTGCTCCGGGATAATGTCCCGTGTAATCGAAATTGAGCCACACCTTGTCTTCGTCGTCGATGCGATAAAAAAGGCTGCTGCCGAAAAACTTTTTTGCCGGCCGGATTTTGTCCTCATTTTCCGAAATGAAATTATTCACAGTCAAATTGTTATTAAATTCTTATAAATCCTTCAGGTCTATAGAATAATTAAATACTTTTGTGGATAGCAAAAGTAGCTAATATTAAACCTTGAAATATGAATATTATGAAGAAATTAAGTTCGGTTGTCGTGATGGCGCTCATCTTGGGTTTTGTTCTCACCTCGGCCACAAATTCGATTACCAAAAAGAAAAAAGGATGGAAGGGAACAATAACTTATTCAATAAGTTACAGCGGTGAAGGCATAACTCCGGCAATGGTTGCCAATGCACCTAAAAGCACAAAAGTGAAAGTAATGGGCAACAAAACTTCAGCCGAAATAGTTAACGGTCCCATGGTGCTGACGATAATACAAAATCCCGAATTTAACAGCTTTTACCAGTTGATAGAATTCGGCGATAAAAAGTATGCCGTTAAAAAAAGTCTTGACGAAATAAATGCCGACAGCTTGAGAAAATACGACACCGAGATTGACTTGGTAAACGAAACCAAGATAATAGCGGGCTACGAATGCAAAAAAGCAGTGGTAACGTTCATTCCCCGCGATACGGCCGACGGCGAGGAGCAAATCTTCAATTTTTATTATTCCACCGATTTGGGAGATGCCAACACCAACAGCGACAGCGAGTTTTCGGAAATTCCGGGCCTGCTTTTGGAATATTACAACCTACAGGGTAATTTGATAACAAAATTTGTTGCCACAAATGTGAAAAAAGGCGGCGTAAAAGAAACGGATTTTCTTATTCCTACGGATTATAAAGTGTTAACGGAAGAAGAATTGCAAAAGGAATTTAGCAAGTAACAAACTGTCATACAATTTATTGCCAATGGCAAAGAAGAACAGAGAACGGATAAAAAACGCGTTTAAAGATGAGCTTGGCGACGAAAAAAAGTCGAAAAAGAAAACCAAGAGCAAAAAGGGTAAAAAAGAGCTGAAAACGCCTTCTTTCTTAAAAATTTTTCGTGACGAGAGATTTACAAAGGTCAGCGGTTTACTTTTTTTACTGATATCCGTTTATCTGCTCATTGCTTTTGTTTCGTATTTTGTCAGCTGGTTCAGTTGGAATACCGACGACATTTTTTCCGATATAAGCTTTTCGAGAGTCATCTTCGACAGCAGCATAGAAGTGCATAACTGGACAGGGCGTCTGGGTGCCGCTCTGAGCCAAATGATGATAAAAAATTGGTTTGGTTTTTCATCCTTTTTCATTGTGGCCTATCTGTTTTTGCTTGGCTTCAAGTGGCTTACAAGCGTCGAACTTTTCCCGCTGAAGAAAATGCTCGGCTACGGGCTTTTTACCATGGTATGGCTGAGCCTCACCTTGGGATATTTCTTTACGGGGCCTAAAATTGCCATAATGGGCGGCGTTTTCGGTTACGAGACAAGCTCGTGGCTCAACGGCTTTATGGGCAAGCCGGGCACCTTTATTCTTATACTTTTTTCGCTTATAAGTTTTTTGATAATAGGTTTCGATTTTCATAAAATAATAAAAGGGCTTTTTGACAAACAGGATGTAGAGCCACAAGCCGAAGATATTGCCGAAGGAGCTATGGGCTTGACCTTCGAAGAGCTGGAAGACATTGAGAATCAAGAAAAAGAAGAGGATGATTCCGCTACGGGAATTGAGATGGAGATAGAGAGTACGGAAGCTGACGGTGAGCACGGCGAAGAAGAAGGCTTTGAAATAGTTGACACTGCTATTGCCGACGAGAGGGAAGAAAATAACGAAGCGAACGATGATTTCGATGTTAGCATTGCCGCCGGCGACGAGGAAAGCAAAGAAGGAGAAAGTCAGGAAACGGAAGCAGAAAACGAAGAGCTTGAGGGCGAAGAAAATGCTCACGGCATTGAGACGGAATACGACCCCATGGAAGACCTCAAAGAGTTTAAATCCCCTTCGCTTGATTTTCTTAACGACCACGGCTCATCTAACGAAATAACCGTCAACAAAGAAGAATTAGAGAAAAACAAAAACAAAATCGTTAAAACCCTTTCGGACTATTCCATAAAAATAGAAAAGATAAAAGCCACCATAGGCCCCACCATCACGCTTTACGAAATAGTGCCTGCCGCAGGCGTCAGAATTTCAAAGATAAGAAACCTGGAAGACGACATAGCTTTGAGCCTTTCTGCTTTGGGAATCAGGATAATAGCCCCCATTCCGGGGAGAGGCACCATAGGTATTGAAGTCCCGAATCAAAAGCCCGAAATCGTCTCGATGAAAACGATTTTGAGCTCCGATAAATTTCAGAATTTCAAAGGCGAATTGCCGGTGGGCATCGGGAAAACCATTTCCAACGAGACCTTTGTGTTTGACCTCACAAAAATGCCCCACCTGCTGATGGCCGGAGCCACGGGACAGGGTAAGTCGGTGGGACTCAATGCGGTGATAACTTCCATTTTGTATAAAAAACATCCGGCACAGGTGAAGTTCGTGATGGTTGACCCAAAAAAGGTAGAGCTGTCGCTTTTTTCAAAAATAGAAAGGCACTATCTGGCAAAGCTTCCCGACAAAGCCGACGCCATAATCACCGATGTAAACGATGTGGTGACAACCCTCAACTCGCTGTGTGTGGAAATGGACGCACGGTACGACCTGCTGAAAATGGCACAGGTGCGCAACATAAAAGAATACAATGCCAAGTTTATAAAACGCAAGCTTAACCCCCAAAACGGGCATCGCTATCTGCCTTATATTGTGCTTATTGTGGATGAATTTGCCGACCTGATAATGACGGCGGGCAAAGAAGTGGAAACACCTATCGCCCGACTGGCTCAGCTGGCCAGAGCCATAGGTATACATTTGATAATAGCCACTCAACGCCCCTCGGTGAATGTGATAACGGGCTTGATAAAAGCCAACTTCCCGGCAAGGATAGCCTTCAGGGTTACTTCCAAGGTCGATTCGCGCACCATACTCGATACGGGAGGTGCCGAACAGCTGATAGGCCGCGGAGATATGCTTTTCTCCACGGGCGGCAACCTTGTGAGGATACAATGTGCTTTTGTGGACACCCCCGAAGTGGAAGAGATAACGGATTACATTGGAAATCAACGAGGTTACAGCTCGGCCTTCGAGCTACCCGAGTATGTTGACGAGTCGGCCTCACAAAAGGAAATAGACCTCGACGAGCGCGATTCGATGTTTGAAGAAGCGGCGCGAGTGGTTGTTCAGCATCAGCAAGGCAGCACCTCGTTGATTCAACGCAAACTGAAATTGGGATACAACCGCGCAGGCCGCATTATCGACCAACTGGAGGCCGCCGGCATAGTAGGTCCCTTTGAGGGTTCCAAGGCCCGCGAGGTGCGAATTTCGGATTTGAATTATTTGGAACAGTTTTTGAAAAACCTCAACGACAATTAATTTTTTTAACGAACGCAAATTGACTATTATGAAAAAGATATTTTTTACCGTAATCTTACTCTCGGTTATTTCGCTCAGCATTTTTGCTCAGGTTGACGACTCGAAATCGAGAGCCATTCTCGATAAAGTAAGTGCCAAAGCTCAGTCGTACAGCAACATGCGCTTTGATTTTACCTACGTGATGATAGACAAAAAAAACAAGGTAAACGATACCATAAAAGGGAAAATAACGCTCAGCGGCGACAAGTTTAACCTTGATTTTATGGAGCGAAAAATCATCAGCGACGGAAAAACGGTATGGACCTACGACCCCGATGCCGAGGAGATTCAGATTTCAAACGTGAAGGACGACCAGGAAGCTTTTAACCCCGGCAAGCTGCTCACCACCTTTGATAAGAGCTTTCGTACCAGGCTGATAAAGACCATTAACGAAAAGGGAAGACAATATCACATCGTGGATTTGTATCCCAAGAAAGGCAAAGCATATTACAAAATAAGGCTGAAAATAGACAAGAAAGAGATGCGTGTTGTAAAGGCAACCATCTATAACAAAGATAACGTAACCTACCAATACATCGTTGAGAAATTTCAACACGACGTAAAAGTTCCGGAAGGCTACTTTAAATTAAATCCTAAGGACTACCCGGATGCGGAGGTTGTTGACTTGAGGTAAGTAGTGTCTGTCTATAATGTCCGATTTCTTTGTTATGCTCGTGTTTGAAACAGTCATCCGCCGGTAGTCGGACTCCTTGATTTCAAATGCTTCACGAGTATAGAACTCGAAAATTATAGCTCAGACACTTGAGTTTATGAGCAATGTTTAGGAAAAAACCGGGAGCGAAGAAATCATTCTGTTAAGCATAAAAGTGACACCGCCGGGAGAGCACGTGCGGCAGGGGTGGCAGTGGCATCCTCCTGAAAACGGCGCCGATGTGGAGTGGCGTCGGCAAGAGCGACCTTGGGAGCTCCTTGCAGCGCCTACGGAACACGGCTGCCGGTGAAGGAGATAGAACGGACAACCCGCCCGGCCGCCCAAAAAATATTTCACAAATCGAATTTATAAAAAGGGCGTTTTTTTATTATCTTTACGCTCTCGAATATTGCTTTTTCGACTAAGCCTATTGACTAAATTAATACAATACAAAATTTAAAAGATATGAAGAGATTAATCACTATTTCGGCGTTATTCATTGCCCTTATTGCTTCGGGGCAGAATTTCAAGACATCGTTTTTGCAAGGTTTCGGAGGCAAAAACTGGGACGAGGGGCGGTGCATGACTACCGATGCTTCGGGGAATATTTACATCGGAGGCACCTTTAGCGACTCGGTGGACTTCGACCCGGGACCGGGCACACACTACCTTTATGTGAGCGGTTATACACCCGACGCTTTCATTTTAAAACTTGACAGAAACGGTAATTTTCAGTGGGTTAAGCAAATTTCGGGTTCCAATTCCGAAAACATTAGCAAGATTATCGT
>CAZPGC010000014.1:0-12519 GCA_964585875.1 uncultured Prolixibacteraceae bacterium
CCCCCCCTACTCAAAAGTAAAAGTAATCCAAGTAATCCGCGAGGTCAGTTTATCGAGATTTGAAGTAAACTCATTATTCTCCTGATACAAAACATTAACAAAACCGAATGACGACTGTAACTCAATACCGAATTTAAACCACTGGAAATAAAAGTCGAAACCCACTCCTGCGGTAAGCATAAAGTCCATGGGATTCAGTTTGATAACGACATCGGAGCTCGAGCCTTTTTTATTTTTTTGCGAAGCAAGGTCAATGCTGTAGCGAAAGCCGCCGAGCACGTAAACACGAGAATTTTTCCCGGCACCGGGCAGCCTTTTAGACTTATATTTTATGGAAAAAGGGAAATCTATAAAAGTTGACTCCACCGTTTTAAGGTATTGCTCGTGGGTGGTATCTTTCTCCAAAATTTCATATTTCAATTTGCGTTCGCCAAACGAGAGTGTAGGCACAAAACGCAAATCCAGATAATCAGCCAGCCGCTTATTGGCCACAATTCCTATGTTAATACCCTCGCTTGCAACAGGTTCTATCATCAACACCTTTTTGTCGTAATCTATTTGATCGACAGGCCAAGTCACAAAATTCATGGTGTTAAAACCCAAAGTGAAGCCGAAATGCCACTGCTTGTAATCGTAATTCGGCAGATTCATGGGAAAGCCCTGAGCCTTTGATAAAAGCGGCGCCACAGCCATAAACAGCAATATGAAAAATTTGTTTCTCGTCAATGTTTTAGTTGTTAATCACCTTTAAACGAAGGGTTCGCACCCTTATTATCATTCTGCAAAAATAAATATAATGACAAAAAGGAAAACTACTTTTTGTAGCCTTCGTAAATTGTTGAAATTCCACCTGTTAAGCTATGATAAACCGTATCATCAAAGCCGCATTCCTCCATTATCTTCAAAAAATCTTCATAAGCGGGAAAGTGCGCAACCGACTCAGGAAGGTAAGTATAGGCCGAGGCATCGTTGGAAACCAGCCTGCCTATAACCGGCAGAATGCGAAAAGAATAAAAGCGATAAAGTTGCTTCAGCGGAAATCGACGCGGACTCGAAAACTCAAGCACCACGAAAGCACCACCAGGTTTCAGCACCCTGTAAATCTCGCGCAAGCCCTTTTCCAAATTTTCGAAATTACGCACCCCGTAAGCTACCATGGCCAAATCAAAACTATCATCCTCAAAATCAAGGTTTTCAGCATCGCCAATCTGCATGTCTATCAATCCCGACAGTTTTTTGTAAAACACCTTTTCTTTGCCAACTTCCAACATCGATGCCGACAAGTCAACACCTATAATCTTCTCGGGACCGGCCTTTGCGGCCAGAATAGCCAAATCACCCGTGCCTGTGGCGATATCCAAAATAGTAGCCGGTTTCAGCCTTTTCACGATGCGCAAAACCCGGCGTCGCCAGTAAAAATCAACGCCAAACGAAAGAAAATGATTTAAAAAATCATATCTGTGAGCTATGCTGTTAAACATGTTTCTCACCTGCTCCTTCTTAGCTATCGTCTTATCTGTCATTTCCGTGTTTATTTAATAGGGTCTTTGTGAATATTTCATAGTTCTCAAAAGACGCCAAAGAGCGGCAAAAATAGATAAATTAAGGTTAGGCTTTATTTTTTCTTCGACGGCACTCTCCAAAAATGAAATGGTATAAAAATTGTTAAAATATACCGCATTATTGTGATATGTTTCTTAATTTTGCCATAAACCATTAAATAATTTTTATAACCATGAAAAACTTATTTATTCTTTTCGTTGCGGTAATCTCTTTGATAAGCCTAAGGTCTTTTGTATCTGAAGATTACAACGCTTCAACAATGCTTCAAAAAAGCAAGACGGCGCATATTCAATTCGAAACAACCAAGCACGATTTCGGCACAATTCAAGTGGGTGACGACGGCAGTTTTGAGTTTAAATTCAAAAATACGGGTAAGGAGCCTCTGATAATTCAAGGTGTTCGCACCTCGTGTGGCTGCACCATAGCCAAAAAGCCCAATGCGCCCGTGATGCCCGGCAAGAGTGATGTCATAAAAGTAAGATACGACACGCGACGCATAGGCGTTTTTCATAAAACCATCACGGTTACTTCCAATGCCGACAATGCCACGGTGGTGCTGGTGATAAGAGGCGAAGTGAAACCAAAACCCAAAGAGGAAGCTCCCGTGAAACCCAAATCGAGTTTTACTCCTACGTCTAAATAAAATCACAAAAATATTATTGCCATGAGAAAGACAGCATTATTTTTGAGCCTTTTAATAGGCTTTGCATTCTTAAATACCGGCATGAGTTTGGTGCAAAACGACAAGCCCTACGCCGAGATAAAATTCGACACTACTGTTCACGACTACGGTAAAATAAAGAAAGGCAGCGACGGACACTGCGTTTTCAAATACAAAAACGTGGGAACCGATGTCCTCTTTATCACACGCGTGGCAAAATCGTGCGGTTGCACGGTGCCCGAATACTCGCGAGAGCCATTGATGCCCGGTCAGTCTGCAGAGATAAAAGTGGGCTACGACACCAAAATCGTCGGGAAATTCAACAAGAAAATCACTGTTTTTTCAAACGCCATAAACAATTCGGTGATTTTAACAATAAAAGGCGAAGTTGTGGAATGAAAATACATGGCGCTTTAAAAAAAGGCTGCTCCCCGGAGTAGCCTTTTTTTATTAGCCACTTCGAAATAATATTCTAAGAGACAGTCAAATACGATACGAAATTACAATGAGTAGCCGTTTTACCGGCGCAATCCTAAAATTATTCTCTCCTATCACTCCACCTTTTCGAAGGCTCCCAAATTAGGATTGTTCAAATCCCTTGTTTCCCCTTCAATATCAATGGGTACAACACCTCCCTTCCCTTTGCCGATGGCGGGCGAACCTTTCAAAAGGTGGAAATCGGGCTTGTATTTGTCTTTAAAAAGCGGATCCTTATTCTCGGTGACCGACTGCCAATGGTTTGCATCGTTAAGATGCAAGGTGCTTTTTATCAGACAGTGGTCGAAAAAATATGCAAAATTACCGCCGTACTTACTGCTGTCGGGCAAAATCTCCTCATCGTTGCTGCCGTATATAATGCAATTCACAAAATCGGCTTGTGTCAAGTCAAAGGGATATATTTTTTTGTCGGCATCCATAAAGTAGTTGTTAAAATAAAGAGCCGGCGTTTTTCTCACTCCGTAGCTCCAATAATTCGTAATGGTGGAATGTTTAAAGCTATAGGCTCCTCCCATTGTAAGCGCTACGCTGTATTGTTGGCATAAAGCCACCACAACATTCTCTGCCTCAATGTTATAAAACTTGCTCAGTATGCCTGCCCCCGACATATTTTCTATTATCGTGTTGGTTAGTTTCAGCTTGTTGCCCATGGGCTGCTGCAAGGTCTCCGTTTGCAAGCCTATAAAGGCATTTTTTATCACGGCGTAGTTTATTTCGTTGTCGATGCTGCCTTCGTTAAGCCAAATCCTGTCCCACTGTCCGGGAACATTTTCGTAATACGTCTCCAACCTGTCTCCTTGAAAAGTCACGGGCTCATCCTTGGTGCCCGTCACCTTGAGGCAGCCGCCTTTGTAAACCCACAAGCCCGAGTTGTTATGAAAATATATCTTTGTCCCTTTTTGAATGCGCAAAACAGCCGTAGAATCCACCACGGCATATCCGTAAATCACTATGGGCTTGGTGTTTGTCCAAGTGGTGTCTGTGCCCTCGGCCGCCACAATATTAAAAGGAGGAAGGCCTTGAATATGGTGTGTGGGAAGAATGAAATAGGCATCCTGACCGTAGGCCACAAGGTCGATATCCTGAATGTGCCCGTTGGTCTCAAATACCACCGAATCCGTTATCAGCATAGGTTTGTCGGTGCCGTTCGGGTCCACGGTTACCTCAACAAATGCATAAAGGCTGTCGTTCCCGTCAATCTCAATGTCATAAAAAGTCACCCCTTTTTGCCCGTCAATATTTATTCTGAAATCGGAACTGCTGCCGCCCGCAATATAAACACGCGAAATTTTTACCGGTTTCGACGATTTGTTGTAAATCATAAAATATTCCGTTGACGAACCTATGGTCGTGAAAACCGTGTCGAAAGTAATGGTATCGGTCGAAAACGCCAAGGCCGAGGTGTTGTCGAAACCGCCCGTTTTCTTTTTACAGCCCCCCGAAAGCAGCACAATAAAAGCCGTAAAAACCAACAGGGGTAAAAATATCTTTATTTTTGTCTTCATAATTTTCATAAACGTCAAAACGCAAAAATAGTATTTCCACGTTTAAATTTCACCGGAATAGAAATTGTTGTAATTGTCGTGTCCGTAATTGTAAGGCCGTATTGACTATTTTTCCTCAATTATCAAATACACATCCTCATTATCGCGTTTCATCAAATATTTCTCCCGTGCAAATCGCTCCAAATTTTTCTTGTTGGTCATCAACACCTTTATCGACTCCTTATCCTTTGCAATCTCTTGTAAATAAAAGCGTTTCTCGGCCTTTAGTTTCTTTAAATCGCGCGCCAAACGCACCTGTGTAGCCAGATTATTCGAGTCGAAAATCAAAACATAAAGCAAAAATACAGCCGAGGCTATAAAATACCTGTTATAAATCACAGGCCACACTTTTTTAAAATATTTCATAACTCATTTCATATTAACGCCGTACTTTATTAATACCGACATGAAGAATTTAAAATGCCGGCGGTATTCAACTTCTCATGCGTTTTCGCGAAGGAAATTCTAAAAACCGGAAACAAAAATACCAAGGGAAAGGCCGTGCAAAAACCACACAATCCGATTTTTATTCACTTTAATATGTTAGTAACCTCGAAGACAGTAAAAAACAGCAAAACAGGATGCCTACCCCCTATTTCAACATTTCCGTAATGATATCTTCAACCGAGATACCTTCGGCTTCGGCCTTATAATTTTTTACGATACGGTGGCGCAAAACCGAATAGGCTACAGCCACAACATCTTCTATATCAGGGGAATACTTGCCATTTATGGCGGCGTTTACCTTGGCTCCAATGATAAGATACTGCGAAGCACGGGGACCTGCACCCCACGAAAGGTAGTTGTCGGCCCAAGCATGCGCCTTGGAAGTGCCCGGTCTTGTTGACGATACCAAATTTACCGCAAAGCGATATACATTATCGGCAACAGGCATACGGCGCAGCAGCTTTTGAAAATACAAAATCTCTTCTCTGTGGGTTACGGCTTCCACCTCGTTTAACTCATTGCCTGTGGTGCCTTTCACTATGGCTATTTCATCGTCAAAATCGGGATAGTCGAGCAAAACGTTAAGCATAAACCTGTCTAACTGTGCCTCCGGCAAAGGATATGTTCCTTCCTGCTCTATGGGGTTTTGAGTGGCAAGCACAAAAAAAGGCTCCTGCAGCCTATAAGTCTGCGAAGCCACCGTCACCGACTTCTCCTGCATGGCTTCCAACAGCGCCGATTGCGTCTTCGGTGGCGTTCTGTTGATTTCGTCGGCGAGTATGATATTGGCAAAAACAGGTCCTTGCATAAATCTGAATTTCCTGCTTTCGTCGAGTATCTCCATTCCTATTATGTCTGAAGGCATCAAGTCGGGGGTGAATTGTATCCTACTGAAACTGAGTCCCAATATCTTCGACAAAGTATTGACCATCAGCGTTTTGGCAAGTCCCGGAACACCAACTAACAAGCAGTGTCCGTTTCCGAAGATGGATATAAGCAAGTCTTTTATCACTTCATCCTGCCCTACAATAACCCTGCTTACCTGCGTCCTTATCTCTTTTATCTTCGCATTAAATGCCGCAAAAGCTTCCGTTTCGTTTTTATACTCCATAAGTCATTTGTTTACATCCATTTATAACGGAAATTACAGTGTTTAAAACTATCGTCAAGAATCATAATATAGGTGTCGGCTGTCCGTTCGCTTATCCATTTTTCAATGGCTTTTTCCTTCTTATGTTGCAGAGCCAACTCTTGTAGCTTGTCGTAATCGGTTTTCAGCGAAGCCTTATGGGGCGATGTACGCTGTTTCAGCTGCACAATCTTTATCAAAATCTTATTGTGGTCGTCGCGCACCACAAAGGGTTTGGATATTTCGCCTACATTCATTTTATCCAGCTGAAAATACACATCCTTGTCTATATCCTTGGGAGAGAAGCTGTTATTACCCGTAGCCGGATTTAAAGCCATGCCGCCGCTACCCTTGAAATCGTCATCGGAGAAACGCCGTGCAGCCTCTTCAAAACTCATTTTGCCGGAGGCTATCAGCTGATATACCGAATCCATAAACTCCTTGGCCCTATTGACGGAAAGCGGCGAGACCTTAGTCTGAATCAGTATGTGTCTCACGTTGATATACTCTCCTTTGCGCTTTATCAGCTTTAAAATATGGAAGCCCGCTTCGGTTTCGATAACCGGTGATATTTCGCCGGGCTGAAGAGCAAAGGCCGCCGCCTCAAACTCGGGATACATAACCCCGCGAGTAAAATCTCCGAGCTCGCCGCCTTTCAGCGCAGAGCCCGGGTCTTCGGAGTAAATTCTGGCAAGAGTGGCAAAGTCCTCACCGTTGATAATACGTTTTCTTATGCCTTCTATCTTTTTGCGCGCGTAAGATTTCTCCTCTTCGGTAACCTTGGGCTCCTTGGTAATCACGGCATATCGCAACTCGCTCTCTATAACGGGCAAACTGTCTTTGGGAATGGAATTGTAATAGGCTTTTACCTCACTCGGAGTAATCTTTATATCCTTGATGATATTGTTTCTAACCTGCTGGGTAAGAATCTGTTCTCGTATCACCGAGCGCAGGTCGCTTTTTATCTGCATAAGCGATTTGTTGTAATACCTCTCAAGCTCTTCTTTGGACCCGATTTGGCTGATGTAATATTGCAAACGGCGGTCCATCTCCGACTCCACCTGATCGTCGGAAATCTCGATACTGTCGAGCATGGCCTGATTCAAAAGCAGCTTGGCAAACAGAATCTCTTCGAAAATACGGCAGCGCATAGCCTGACTGTTGGCGGTGTAGCCCTGCATAATGTATTGCAAATACTGATTTTCCACATCCGAATAAAGGATAGAATTTTCGCCGACAATGGCTATCACCTTGTCGATGCCTTTTCCCCCTTGCGCCACAGCAGGCTGCAGGTTGAAAATCATCAACAAAATTGCACTGATTGTTAGTAAATGTCTCATTTAACTGTATTTTAATCTCAATTATTATAATATCGCAAGGCCCCGTCTTTACGCGCTTTCTCCAAAATATCACGTTCTAACTTCTTAATTAACATCTGCTTGCGTTTATTTAAAATTATCATCCTGATACGTTCGTATTCAAAATTCAATGGCGAAAGTCCGTCTTTTATTTTAAAGCCGTTTATCCGCACCAAAGTGGTATATGCCGAATCTTTGACTTCGAAATAACGGTTGTTTCTCAAAAAATTCTCTTGATTGTAAGTGCGTATGGGCACCTCCTTCAAAAGGTCGTCGAACAATATCCAAACGTCGTCATTCAGAAAATAGTTTACCGAATACCTCTCGGCCAAATCTTTCAGCTTCTCAATATCTTCCTTTTCATCGGATTTCAACAGTTTTCGCGCTACTTTTATATTCTTCGAATCTTTATTCAACTTAATAAACATCACCTTTACGATGTTGTTTTTCAGCTGAAAATCATCGGGATGCGAGCGATAGTATTCCTCTATTTCGGCATCGCTGACGATGGTATCGAGATGCTGTTGCACAAAACGGCTTTGGTAATTATAAATCATCAGGGAGTTGCGATAGGCCTCTATTTGTTTTTCCATATCATCCTTTCCTTCAATCAGATTCTGCTTTGAATAATAAAGCAGGACCTTCTCCTGCATCCACCTGTTGATATAATTTTGCACAAAAACGGTACTGTCTTTACCCTTTAGATCTTTTGGCACAACACGCTGTAAATCATCAGCATACAGCTTATAATCATAAGCAGATGCAATGACCTTGCCCTCCTTTTTTTCCTCTTTGCACGAAAGAAGAAACAGCAGAGCCAACAACAAAAATCCGAATACCGCTTTACTCTTTTTCAATGGAATCCAACACCTCCTTATTTATTGAAACATCATATTTTGCCCTTAAATCTTTTATCCACTTTTCTTGCAGATAATTTTGATAGTCGGCGGTTATCAAACCCCTTGCTTCCGATAATTTTTTATTTGAAGGCGGCAAAACGGAATCAATCCTTACCACAAAAACGCCGTTGTCGGCATAAATCTTACCGGAAACTCCGGGCTCCCACGCGGTTTTGTCAACAATTTTGTTGTCGCCTTTTTCATATTTGCCGCTGTGAAGCCCTATGTTAAGCATCGACTTGCTGTTCATCAATTTCAAAATAGAATCAACGGCCAAGCCTTTTTTCAGATAGCCCGAAAGCAAATCGGCAACAGAGTCGTTGCGACATTTGTAAACTTCGGCTTTCACGCGCTTGCCCCACATGTATTTATCTTTATTTTTTTCGTAAAAATTCTCGAGGCCCACGCTGTCTTTTATGGCTTTACCCCATACCATCTTGTCGCTGATGTTGAAAAGCAATATTCCGTCGTGATATTCTCTCACCAGCATTTTGAAGTCGAAATTTTCGTCCTCAAGTCGCGAATCTTTATAGCTCATCACCGTGTTGTAAACCCATTGGTCATAGAGCTTGTGAACAATGTATTTTATTGTGCCCGAGCCCATTACCCTCTGATTTTTCTCAACGTAAGAGGCAAAATCATGCTGAGTATATTTCTTTCCGTCGAGTTTAAACATGGTTTTTTTCAAGCCTGCCGCCTTGTCGGCTGTCCAGCTTTTGGTAAAGATAGATGAGTCAACAACCGAATAAAACTGCTGCAAGGCTTTGGGGTATTCTTTGAAATGATATTCTTTTTTGAATTTTTCCTCGGCGGCTTCCTTGCTGATATTCGAGCGCGAATCCCTCGCCACTTTGTTTTTCAACTGCGGCAAATATTCTTCATAGGGAGGCACCTTGCGTAAGTCCAGCAACTTAATGATATGCCAGCCGTAGTCGGTTTTCACCGGTTGAGAAATGCCGCCGATGCTGTCGATATCGGAAATAGCCTTGATAAACTCCGGCACCATCTTGCTGACTTCGAACCATTTAAGCACGCCGCCATGTTCGGCGGAGCCTCTGTCGTCGGAATATTTTTTGGCGGCATCTTCAAAAGATATTTTGCCGTCAACAATCTCCTGTCTTATCTCTTTTATCTTCTTCTCGAGGTCGGCATCCGAAATTTTCATCTTGGGATTGGGAGTGACCAAAATATGAGCCACGTGGATGGTTCCCAAAGCCGGAATTTTATCGGTAACCTTCACAATATGATAGCCGTAGCGTGTTCTCACAGGCATGGATATTTCACCGACAGGTGTGTTGTAAGCCGCATTTTCGAAGGGATAAACCATATAAAAAGCAGTAAAATATCCGAGGTCGCCCCCATTACCTTTTCTTGCCATGGAATTACGGGTTGCGGCTTGGTCGCGTGCCGAGGGGTCGTCGGAATATTTTTTGGCCAACTCGGCAAAGTCCTCACCCTTCAAGGCTCTTTTACGAATCTCTATCAACTCCTTGTAGGCGGCCTTGGCCACACTGTCGTCGGCGTCAACGTTTTCGGGCAGCATTTTCATAATGTGACTTGCCCTTATGTCCCATTGCAAACGCTCGTAGGCCTCGCGCAACAAGCTGTCGTTCACGTCTTTATCGGTAAGATAGGGACGCGCAAGCTGTGCACGATATCCGGCGAGTTCGTTTTTAAACGACGCCAGGGTATCCATCCCCAAGCGCTCTGCCTCAGCCACCTTCAATCTGAAATTTACATAAAGGCGGAGATAATCCTCAACGGCCTTTTTATCCATATCGTGATTTTTGTTGTTTTTGTTGTAAACATACAAAAACTCCGATACGCTGACCGGCTTACCGTCAATTGTCATCAAAACCCTGTCATCTTGCTTTTGGGCAAAAACCGCTGTCCAAAGTAAGCTTATCAAAAACAATAAAATATATTTTCTCATGGTCGTAAACATTAATTTTTTCACCGTTTATATCTGAATGCAATTTACCTTTTCCCTTTTCAATCTATCTCGAATAATTGGGAGACTCCCTTGTGATGGTTATGTCGTGGGGATGACTTTCAGCCATTCCCGCAGGCGATATTTTTATAAAAGAAGCTTTCATAAGCGCCTCTATATCAGGGGCTCCCACATAACCCATGCCGGCACGCAAACCGCCTACCATCTGATGGACGACCTCCGAGAGAGTGCCTTTGTAGGGCACGCGTCCCACGATACCTTCGGGCACCAATTTTTTAATATCGTCTTCCATATCCTGAAAATAGCGGTCTTTGGAGCCCTGCTGCATGGCCTCAACCGAACCCATACCGCGATAGGTCTTATATTTCCTTCCTTCGTAAATTATGGTCTCACCCGGCGACTCGTCAACACCGGCAAGCAAAGAGCCGAGCATCACGGTGTTGCCGCCTGCCGCAAGAGCTTTCACCATATCGCCGCTATAGCGTATTCCTCCGTCGGCAATAACCGGTATTCCGCTATCTTTCAGCGCAATAGCCACATTATAAACAGCCGAAAGTTGCGGCACTCCGACCCCGGCCACAATACGAGTGGTGCAAATGGAGCCCGGACCTATCCCGACTTTAACGGCATCGGCGCCGGCGGCAACCAAGGCTTTGGCAGCCTCGGCGGTGGCTATGTTGCCAACCACCAAATCCACATCCTCGAAGGTCGTTTTAAAGCGCTTGGCCATTTCAATCACACCTTTGGTGTGCCCGTGTGCCGTATCGATGATTATGGCATCGACACCGGCATTTACCAAAGCCTCGGCACGCTCCATGGTGTCGCTGCTGACGCCCACGGCCGCTGCCACACGCAAACGCCCTTTGCCGTCTTTGCTGGCATTGGGGCGTTCTTTTATTTTTATGATGTCCTTGTAAGTAATAAGCCCCACAAGGGTATAATTGTCATTGACAACAGGGAGCTTTTCGATTTTATGCCTGTTGAGGATGTCGGCGGCTTTCTCAAAATCTTCAAACTCGGTTATGGTAATCAAATTTTCGGAAGTCATCACCTCGGCAATTTTCTTTTTCATATTACGCTCGAAACGCAAATCACGATTCGACACTATGCCGATAAGTTTGTTGTTGCCTTCCACAACAGGAATGCCTCCTATGTGAAATTCCTTCATCAGCAGAAGAGCATCGGCAACGGTTTTGTCCTTGGTGATGGTTACCGGATTGATAATCATACCGTTTTCGGCACGCTTTACTTTGACAACCTCCTGCGCTTGCCTTTCGATACTCATGTTCTTGTGTATCACGCCGATACCGCCTTCCTGAGCAATGGCAATGGCCAACTTCGACTCGGTAACGGTATCCATAGCCGCCGAAACTATTGGGATATTAAGCGTAATGTTTTTTGTAAAGCGCGTACTGAGATTTACCTCTCGCGGCAAAACCTCCGAATAGGCCGGCACCAACAGGACATCGTCGTAAGTGAGCCCGTCGCCAATGAATTTTTCTTTAAGCATAATCGAAATATTACTAATAAAATGTACATTTAATTAGCGGGCAAATTTAGTAAAATATCGCTTGGAAGTTGTTTAAAAATGTTAAGGTTTCGGAATGAAAGACCGCAATGGCGGAGACACTCTTTCGACACGGCGAATCCATTGGAAAATTCCGTAAAAAAAGAAAACGTATTTTATTGATTTATACGGAATTAAGAAATACGGAATTTTATTCTTTCAAAGGCCTGAAATCCAATTCCGCCTTCTATCGCATATTTATGTAAAATTGCAGTTTTAAAATTAAGGAATATGAATGACAAAGAAAACTTGACAAAGGAAGAAATCATAGAGCTGATTTTCGATTATTTTCAGCGCACAATGGTACATTATGCAATGTGGTACGAACAAGTTAAAGAGCATCAAGGCGATATGAAAACGCTGAAGATAATGGAAGACGCATGGCAAAAAAGTTTCTCCATTCAAATGCGCAGACTCTCGAAAGTGCTTGGTTTCGAGATGGACGGAAAATTCCCGAAGGCACTCACCTCACTCTCCCGCGAAAAATTGTTGGAGCTGAAACAAGCCGTGGCCGTCAATTGGTTAGCCAACGACGGAGTGTGGTTTCAGGCTGTGGAGTTCAGCGAAAATATGTTCGAAGCCAAAGAAAGCAATGATGCCGCTTGGGGTCATTTTTCACCCTACGAAGCTTTGAGAATCAAGACATTGCTCGGCCTCGGAGAACATCCGGGACTGGAGGGTCTGAAAAAAGCACTGTATTTTCGGCTCTATTCCGACGTCAACAAGCAATCCATTGCCAATGAAACGGAAACGAGTTTCGACTTCTATATGAACGAATGCAGGGTACAGGCGGCACGTAAGCGAAAAGGTCTTGAGGACTATCCCTGCAAATCGGGAGGAATTATCGAATATTCGACCTTCGCCGCCACAATCGACAGCAGAATCAAAACGGAAGTTATAGC
>CAZPGC010000014.1:12619-30840 GCA_964585875.1 uncultured Prolixibacteraceae bacterium
TACATTTTTTCGGTGCGGAGCACCCGAATATTTGTAGAAACCGTGGAACGACCGGTTTTTAAGGTGCGGAGCACCGCGACCTAACCGATAACAGGCAAGCTCTGCCCCGAAAGACGGCGGTAAAGATTAAGAGCATAGGAGTCGCTCATACGCGCCACGAAATCAACGGTTTTCATGATTTTCTCGTAATCGCCATCGCTTTCCGCGGCTCTAAATTGACTCGGCAAAAGCTGTATTATCTTTTTATTCAGCTTGTTAGAAGGTGCATATTGAGCCTCAAGATATATCTCGAGCAAGCCTGAAATTATTTTATAACCCGTGATTTCAATCTCCACCACGGGACGCCTGTTGTAGAGGAAGATATTGGCCTCTTTTATCTTTCCTTCCAAAATATCGACGGAATTTATCAGGTCGGTGAGCTCGCTGTCGAAGGTGCCGTTCATTATTTCTTCGTAATTTTCTTTAAACACTTCTATTGCTTCATAAATCAGCACCGAGATGGCCTTGGCACGCAAATATCCGGCCTTTTCGCCTTCATCTTCAATCAGATTGTATTTGTTGAGAGCCTGACTGTTATCGCCGGATTTTTTCATAAAGGGCAAGAGCAATTTTTCAAACTCTTCAAAGCCGAGAAAGCCCAACTTAAAGCCGTCTTCAAGGTCGATAAGGCGGTAGCAAATATTGTCGGCGGCTTCCACAAGGAATGACAATGGATGGCGACACCATGCCAAAGCTCCGGCATTTTGCTTGGTAAGAGGCAACAACCCCGTGTTTTCGGCCACGGCCTTGAAATATTCTTTCTCGCTTTGAAAAAAGTTGAATTTCTTTGCCGAAGTGCGTTTTGCCGATGGCAAAAGCTCGCTTTCGTCGATAAAGGACTCGCGCGGGTATTTTGCAAAGGTGGCAAGGGTGGCATAGGTAAGACGCAGGCCGCCTTCAATCTTTCCGGGATGATGATTTGTCAAAAGCCTGAAACCATGCGCATTACCTTCGTATCTTGTGAAATCGGCCCACTGCGCGGCCGTTAAATTTTTCCCGTATTTTTCTTTATTTTTTCTGAAAAATTCGGAAATGGCATCTTCCCCCGAATGGCCGAAAGGCGGGTTGCCCACATCGTGAGCCAAAGAAGCGGCAGCCACCACGTCGCCAAAACTGTGCTGCGACAACCTTTCCTTCAACAGAGGCTCACGTTCAAGGATAAACTCACCCGCCAGATTGCCGAGGGTACGCCCCACCGACGACACCTCGATGCTGTGCGTCAGGCGGCTATGCACAAAATCACTTGCAGGCACAGGGAAAACCTGTGTTTTATCTTGCAGTCTTCTGAATGCCGACGAAAACACAACACGGTCGAAATCGCGTTGAAATGCCGAACGGGCTTTCTCGTTGTCAATACCGCCGCGCGGGTCACCCAATCGCTTGCCCGACATCAGCTTTTCCCAATTCATTCTCATATACTTCCTTTAAAAAAATCCCTTTAACTTTTTCTTAGCCTCCTCTTCAAGTTTTTTCTTGGCCTTTTCTTCCGCTTCTTTTTTCTTTTTCTCAAGCTCTTTTTTCTTCTTTTCCAACTCCTGTTTTTGCCTGTTCAACACATTGTTTATGGAATCTTGAGCTTGTTTTTTGGCTTTATTAAGCTCGTCCTCAGCTTGCTTTTTCAATTTTTCCGCCTCTTCTTGAGCCTGTTTCTTAGCCTTGTCAATTTCTTGTTTTACAGCATCTTCTATCTGTTTTTGAGCATCTTGCGCCGGATTTTTCACCTTCACTTTTACTTTGGGGTCATTGGCTTTACCGCTGACAAAAACATTTACCGGAATTGTTTCGCTGTTATCAACGGAAACACCCGCGGCCTTGGCTTTGGCAGTGAGACTGTTAAGCATGGCATTGGCTTGGCTGCCGAGTTTCGACTTGGGTATCTCCATGGCAATATCATAATCGATGCTTCTGTCGAGGTTTGTGGTGCCGCTCACGGTGGCGGGAATGTCGTCAATGACGATATCGAAGGGCTCCACGGCAAGATTACCATCTTCTATTTTATATTTCAGCATTGCGGCCTTGGTCTGCAAATCGGCAAAGCGGTCGTATTTCAACTGCTTGGCAATCCTGCTGAAAAGCGGTGAGCCCTTTATGCTCAACGCGCTCGTTTTAATCATTCCTTCCGAGTTCAGAGTATTGAAAACAGGGTTCATTTCCTTATCCAACTTTGAATCGTAGGTCAATAATGCCGAGAAAGTTCCGTCGATATATTGCGACAGCGGGGCCAAAATACGAACGGTATTAAAAGCATCATAGGATTTTTTAATGTTGAAATCCTTGATGCCGAGAAGCATGGAAACCGCCGGACTATCGATATTCAGCGAGCTGTAAAAACCGTTGAGATTTAATTTGCCGCCGAGCATTTCCATATTCATATCATCGAGCGACACCCTCGAATCTGCAAGGGTCATTTTGCCGTAAATGGTGTTAATATCCAACTTTTCGTATTTTATTCTGCCGATGAAAGTTTGGAATGTAAAGTCAATGTTATCGGGCACTTCAAAGGCTTCCAAGGGCTCCTCTTCGTTTTCCTCCGTCGTCTGCTCCGTCGTCTCCGCACCGGCGCTTTCGCCGTCGGCGGCAAGCATTTTATTAAGGTTAATATAGTCGGATTTCATGGTCATATTACCCTTTAGAGTGCCGTCGCCGAAGAAATAATCGAAATAATTCGACAGTTTTCCCGTCAAGTCTATTTTACTGCCTTGGTAGTCGGCAACAAAATTATCGAGAGCGATATAACGCGGTGAGAAATTCATCTCCGCATTTTCTATTTTCACTCCTTCCGGCAAGTCTTTATCGCTGTAATTCAGATTGTTAATCTTCATAAAACCCGAAGATTCAAACTTGCTGTAATATCCTTTGTCAAGATAAGATTGCTTGCCTTTCAGGGAAAAATCAACTGCAAATTTTCCCGACAGTTTCATATCGTCATCCATCGGATAGAATTTCTCCACCGTAGCCAAATCCATTTTTCCTTTGAAAGCCGCGTCGATATCGGGGTCGGTGAGCGGATGTTTCAATTTTAATCTTATATCGAAAGGATTTCCCGCCATGGCAAAATGAAATTTCTTCACATCTATCACCATATCGTCCATATCATCGGACGGGCTGTTGATATTGGCCTTAATATTCACATATTCAACCTTTTGAGGTAAATCGGGATATTGAAACATTCCGTTATCAACGTTTATATCCACGGCAAAGGCAGGCATGGTTTTTTCGTTATAGGTACCTTTGACAAATCCGGAAACAGCTGCATTGCCTGAGGTTTTAAGGTCTTCAAAATCAGTCAAATATATAGCAGGCACAAGCGACAATATGCTTTTGAAACCGGCTTTGTCACTTGCAAATTTCAAATCCGTTAAGATATCGTCGCCGGGCATGGCCACCGAGCCGTCGAAGTGTAAGCCGAGGTCATTGAGTTTCAGATTATTATCCTTAAAAGAATATTTGCTTTTATCGAAATCGGCAGCAATCAGCGCATCGAAAACCACCTTTGTTTTATTAAGATAATTGATGCCGTCCATACGGTAGGTAAGCTCGTCAATCTCCGATTTTAATTTTATATCGGTGGTGGAGGCCGTGAAATTTCCCCCGAGAATCAAATCCAAATCCTTGATTCGGGCATACATATTTCCTTCACGGTCGTCGTAAATCACTGTGGCATCATCAATCTCAAACTTTTTCAGCTTCATCACGAAAGCGCTTTCCTCACCACTTTCTTCTTCCTGAGTATCGGCACTTTCTTCGCCTTCCTTGGCAATGTCGTAATTTGCTTTCCCGTTTTTCAAAATCACCGTATTTATATAGGGGTCTTTGATGACGATGGATTTAATCTCGTAGCCGTCGCCGGAAAAGACAGACATCAGGTCGAGGTCGAGATAAATCTTATTGACAAACGCCAGAGTGTCACCCTGAAAAGCGTCTTTTCCCACTACCGAAAAGCCTTTTAAACCAAAGCTGAAATCGGGGAAAGAGCGAAACAGAGACAGGCTGAAATCCCTGAAATCGACCGTGGCATTCACGTTTTTGTTAATCTCTTCCTTGGCCATCTCGGCAATTTTATCTTTGAAAAAGAAAGGAAGAGCAAGCATTAAAAGCAATAAAAAAGCAATAATCAACCCTGAAATTTTAAGTAATCTTTTCATTTTTATGTTTTTATTATTTATTCAATTTTTGCAACAAAAGAAAGTCCATTATTGTGAGTGCCGCCATGGCTTCCACAATGGGCACAGCACGAGGCACCACCGTAACATCGTGGCGTCCGCCGATTTCCAAATCGATGGTATTACCTTGATTATCAACAGTTTTCTGTTTCTTTCCTATGGAAGAAACCGGTTTGAAAGCCACGTTAAAAAACACATCGCGTCCGGTGGTGATGCCACCGAGAATGCCGCCTGCCGTGTTGGTCAGCGGAGCAATTCCGTCGCCGGCGGCTCCGAAGACATCATTGTGCTCGCTGCCTTTCATGGCGGCGGCGGCAAAACCTCCGCCGTATTCAAAACCTTTGGCCGCATTGATGCTCATCATGGCCGCGGCAAGACGCGCCTGCATCTTGTCGAAAACAGGCTCTCCCAAGCCCGCGGGCAAGCCGCTAACCACACAGCTTATTATGCCGCCGAGACTGTCTTTTTCTTTTTTAACGGCCTCTATGAGAGCCGACATCTTTGCTTCGGCAGCCTTGTCGAGGCAGCGCAAGGGGCTTGTGTCAACTTCGGCTTTTGTGGGAATAGTTGCCGGCTGCCGGCTTTCTATTCCGCCGAGGGCTTTCACATAAGCCACTATCTTTATTCCCTGACTCTCAAGATATTGCATAGCCATAGCCCCTGCCACCACACGCGATACCGTTTCTCTTGCCGAGGAGCGTCCTCCTCCCCTATGGTCGTAAATGCCGTATTTTTTCTCCCAAGTAAAATCGGCATGTGAAGGGCGGTAAATATCCTTCATTTTTTCGTAGTCGGAGGGCCTTGCATCCTTGTTGGCAACAATAAAAGCAATGGGTGTGCCGAGGGTTTTGTTGCCGGCAATGCCGCTGAGAAATTCCACAATATCTGCTTCCTTGCGTTTGGTTGAGTGGCTCGCCGCACCCGGACTTCGCCTGTTGACCTGAGCTTGCAACTCAATGGAATTGAGAGTGAAACCTGCCGGAAATCCTTCCAACACTCCTCCCGTAGCCTTGCCGTGCGATTCACCGAAAGTGGTGATTTTAAGTATCTTACCAAAAGTATTGCCACTCATTGTTCCTTGTTTTATCAGAAAAAATAAAGATTTGTAAAAATATAAAAAAGGTAGCTTGCCCCTAAGCCGAATTTATTTAGTGTCTTAATGTCCGATTTCTTCGTTATGCTAGTGCTGAAACCAGTCATCCGCCGGTAGTCGGACTCCTTTACTTTCAGCGCTTCGCAAGCCTCGAACTTGACGTTTTTTATAAGCCACTACAAAAACATATAGTTTTCAAAGAGACGCTATTACTTTTTATTCCAAAAAAGCCAAGGCAAAAAGGATTTAGTCCTTTTGTAATTGTGTGGGTCTTTTTTCCTAACTTTGCCGTCCAATATACCTGAAAATTTATGAACACGAAAGAACTACGTCTAACCTTTAACGAATACGCAAGCAGAGACGAATTGCCGGCTGCCGACAAAGCCCTGCTTGAGCAAGCAGCGGAAGCCACAAAGACCTCATATTCACCTTATTCGCATTTCAAAGTGGGCGCTGCCGTATTGCTTGAAAACGGTGAGATTATCAGCGGCAGCAATCAGGAAAATGCAGCCTATCCTTCGGGGCTTTGTGCCGAAAGGGTGGCCTTGTTTGCCGCTGCCGCAAAATATCCCGGAGTGGCCGTGAAGGCCTTGGCCATATCGGCAAAAAGTAACGAAAGTGTTATAAACCAACCCGTTACACCCTGCGGCGCTTGCCGTCAGGTTATGATTGAGTTTGAAACCCGTTTTCAAAAAGACATCAGGGTGATTATGGCAGGAGAAAAAGGTGCCGTTATCGTTTCCGATTCGGTAAACAAACTCCTGCCGCTGAGTTTCGACGGAAATCATTTATTAAAAGAAAAATAAGCAACAATGAGAAAAATCAAATTTTTTACAATCCCTCTTTTGCTCCTGCTTATGTCTATGAAAGGCGACTTGCCGGCATACAGGTATTTTAACGCAAAAGGTAAAAAAGTGTCTTTCAACAAGATGATGAAAGAATTAGAGGGCGCCGACATTGTCTTTTTCGGCGAGCAGCACAACAACGCCATAAGCCACTGGATGGAATTGGAAGTGGCAAAGCATCTTGCAAAAGCCAAAGGCAAAAACCTAGTGATGGGCGCCGAGATGTTTGAAGCCGACGGACAACTGCTTGTTGATGAATACGTTGGAGGCAAAATAAAAGAGAAATATTTCAAGGAGCAAGCACGACTGTGGCCAAATTACAGCACCGATTACGCCCCGCTTTTGAGGGTGGCAAGGGAAAACGGGCTCAAATTCGTGGCCACAAATATACCCCGCCGTTACGCCGCTTTGGTAAACAAAGGCGGGTTTGAAGCCCTTGACGACCTAAGTGCCGAAGCAAAAAAATACATAGCTCCCCTGCCGGTGAATTACGACCCGAATGTGGAATGTTATAAAAAAATGGCTGCAATGATGGCTCACATGCCGGGGGCCAAACACGGAGCCTCCAATATCGCTAAGGCTCAGGCTATTAAAGATGCAACAATGGCGTATTTCATATTAAAAAACCTGTCAGAAGGAAAGACCTTTTTGCATTTCAACGGCAGCTACCATTCCGACAATCATCAAGGAATAGTATGGTGGGTAAAACAACAAAAGCCCGCATTGAAAATTTTGACCATAAGCACCGTAGAGCAAGACAGCTTGGATAAAATAAAAAACCCCGACGATTTAAAACTCGCCGATTTTATCCTCACGGTAAATGAAGATGTAACGAAAACTTATTAAAATTTAAAATCATGAAAAAGATAGCATTTGTTATTGCACTGGTAATCATAGCATTCACTGCTAACTCACAAGACAAAAAGGCAAAATCGCCTTACACCTTTACCGACGTAAAAGTCGTCCCTCACAGCTCGGTGAAAAACCAATATCGTTCGGGCACCTGTTGGAGCTTTTCGGGGCTCGGTTTTTTCGAAGCCGAAGTGATGCGCAAAGGCGGTCCCGAAACCGACCTTTCGGAAATGTTTGTGGTGTGGCACTCCTATTTCGACAAATCGGTAAAATACGTGCGCATGCACGGCACCATAAATTACGGTGGCGGCGGTGCTTTTAACGACGACATCGACGTGCTGCGAAAATACGGAGCAATTCCGGAGAGCGTCTATAAGGGTATAAACTACGGAGAGAAAAACCATGTTCACAACGAAATGGATGCCGTCTTGAAATCCATTGTAGATGCGCTGATAAAAAATCCCAACAAAAAGCTGACACCCGTTTGGCCCATGGCCATAGCAGGTGTCTTGAATGCCTATTTGGGAGCCATTCCGGAAAAATTCAAAGTTGACGGTAAAGAATACACTCCGCGGAGCTATGCCGACAACTACCTGAAACTCAACCCCGACGACTACGTGATGCTGACTTCTTTCACTCACCATCCTTTCTACAAACCCTTTATCCTCGAAGTGCAGGACAACTGGGCTTGGGGCGAGGTGTATAACCTGCCGCTGAACGAAATGATGGAGACCATCGACAACGCTTTGGAAAACGGATACACCGTGGCATGGGCCGCCGACGTGAGCGAAAAAGGCTTTCAATGGAAAAAAGGTTTCGCCGTGATACCCGACGAGGAGATTAAAGAAATGGCGGGAATGGAAGAATCCAAGTGGACCAATTTAAGCAAAAGAGACAAGCTGAAAATGATTTATAAATTCGATAAGCCCGTGAAAGAGAAAGAGATAACGCAGGAGTTGCGCCAAAAAGCTTTCGACGACTACCAAACAACCGACGACCACGGCATGCTTATCGTGGGAATTGCCAAAGACCAAAACGGCAATAAATTTTATAAAATCAAAAACTCGTGGGGCACAGACCAAGTTTACAAAGGATATTTTTACGCTTCGGCGGCCTTTGTGGCTTACAAGACAACTTCGCTGATGGTAAATAAAAATTCGATACCGAAAAAATTACGTAAAAAACTGAACATCAAATAAATATGTTTGAAGACAGAACCAAAAGAACCGAACTTTCCGAAATAGGAGAGTTCGGTTTAATTGATTTATTGAGCAAGGATATAAGCAAAAGTAAAGACAGCACCCTCTACGGCATCGGCGACGACTGCGCCGTTATGGATGCCGCGGGAAAGAAGATTCTTATTTCCACCGATTTGCTTATCGAAGGGGTGCATTTCGATATGGTTTACACACCTTTAAAACACCTCGGCTACAAAGCCGTGGTGGTAAATCTGTCGGATGTGGCGGCCATGAATGCCATTCCGGAGCAGATAACCGTCAGCATCGGAGTGTCGAACCGCTTTTCGGTGGAAGCCGTGGAAGAGCTCTACCGCGGCATTAAGTTGGCGGCTTCGAGATACGGTGTTGACATTGTGGGCGGCGACACCACCTCGAGCAAAAAGGGCCTTATCATCTCCATAACAGCTGTGGGCTATGCCGACGAGAAAGACATCGTCTATCGCCACGGTGCCTCCAAAGGCGAATTGCTTTGCGTGTCGGGCGACTTGGGAGGTGCTTACGCCGGGCTTTTGGTATTGCAACGCGAGAAATCGGCCTTTGTGGTTAACCCCGGAATGCAACCCGACTTACAAGGCAAAGAATACATCTTGGAACGCCAACTGAAACCCGAAGCAAGAGTTGATGTGGTAAAACTTTTGCGTGAGCTGAAAGTAAAACCCACGGCTATGATTGACATCAGCGACGGCCTGGCCTCCGAGGTAAAGCATCTATGCAAACAGTCGAAACTGGGCTGCACCGTTTACGAAGACAAAATACCCATAGACCAACAAACCTGGGATACGGCACGAAGCTTCGATATGGACCCCACAACTTGCGCCCTCAACGGCGGTGAGGACTACGAACTGCTTTTTTCCATAAAACAAGCTGATTATGAAAAGGTTAAAGGAAACCCCGACATTAAAGTCATAGGCTATTTCACCGAAGAAAATGAAGGCATAAACCTGATAACCAAAAACGGCTTACAGACAGAACTCAAAGCTCAAGGCTGGGACGGGATAAAAAACGAACCTAAGGATGATAAAGAAGCTAAATAGTGTCTCTTAGAAAACACCGGCAAAAAACCGCAGATGTTAATTACTTGTTAATTTCTTTTTTACAATTTTGGATTCTTTTGGCGCAAAGCGAATATTTTTGCATTCCGGATGAATAAATATTCAGATTATGAACCGGAAAAATTTGCGCCTTAAAGAGATAAAAGACATTATCACCCACAGGCAAATCAGCAAGCAGGAAGACCTCCTTAACATACTGCACCGCAGAGGATTCAACATCACACAAGCCACCTTATCGAGGGATTTGACGGTTATGAACGTGGCGCGCAAAAGCACCGCCGATTTCGGAACCGTGTATTTTATTCCCGAAAACGAAACGCCGGCGGCAGGACGCGAGCAAGACCTTCTTTACGGTGCCAAATCCTTAAAATTTTCAGCCAATCTCGGGGTGCTTAAAACGCTGCCCGGCTACGCAAACAGCGTGGGAGCCCTTATTGATGCCAAAGAAATAAAAGGATTGCTCGGCACAGTGGCAGGCAACGATACGGTGCTGCTGATTTTGGAGGAATACGCCGACAAAGATGATTTTGTCTCCGATCTGGGGAATCATTTCTCAAATGTTAATCTGTTAATTTAATTTTTGCCGGCTTTTGCCGGTTTTTTTATGTTATGAAAAAAGCAACTCTAATTCTTGAAGACGGCAGTCGCTACGAAGGATACGCCTTCGGTGCGCTGCGTCCTTCGGCGGGCGAGGTGGTTTTCAACACCGCCATGACGGGCTACCCCGAAAGCCTGACAGACCCCTCGTATAAGGGGCAAATTCTGGTGGCAACATACCCTGCCATAGGCAACTACGGTGTTCCGGGCAAGGAAAAAGAAGACTCGCTGGAGCGCAATTTCGAGTCGGACAAGCTGCATCTCTCGGGTTTCATCATTTCGGATTACTCCAAGGAATACAGCCACTACGATGCCGAAATGAGCCTTGCCGAGTGGATGAAAAGAAACGGCGTGCCCGGTATTTACGGTATCGACACCCGCTCATTGACAAGACACATTCGTAACAAAGGCTCTATGCTCGGAAAAATTGTAACGGAAGAGCTCGACACCGATTTTTACGACCCCGCAAAAGAAAACCTTGTGGCGCAGGTGAGCATAAAAAACAAAGAAATTTACGGCAAGGGAAAGTATCGCATACTACTGATAGACTGCGGTTTAAAAAACAACATCATACGTCATTTACTCGCGCGTGACACCACGGTAATACGAGTCCCTTGGGACTATGATATCAGCCGCGAAGATTACGACGGCCTTTTTATCTCCAATGGGCCTGGCGACCCGAAAAAATGCACTGTCACCATTGAAAACCTTAAAAAAGCTTATGGCCGAGACGAGCCCATGTTCGGCATTTGCCTCGGCAGTCAGCTTATGGCGCTTGCCGCGGGAGCTAACACGTATAAAATGGACTACGGTCATCGCGGTCATAACCAGCCGGTGCTGCACCTTACTGACAATCAAGCATATATAACCTCACAAAATCACGGTTATGCCGTGGAAGAAGATAGCCTCCCTCCCTCTTGGAAAACCCTTTTCAGAAACCTAAACGACGCCACTGTTGAGGGTGTTTACCACAGCAAAAAGCCGTTTTTCTCCACGCAATTTCATCCCGAAGCTTCGGGCGGCCCGACGGATACCGAATTTCTCTTCGACGTTTTTATAGAAAAAGTAAAACAACACAAAACAGGAAAATGAAAATCACTAAATATAAAAAGGTGCTGCTGCTCGGCTCGGGAGCGCTGAAAATAGGCGAAGCCGGCGAGTTTGACTACTCCGGCACTCAAGCCCTTAAAGCACTTCGCGAAGAAGGTGTTGAAACGGTTTTGATAAATCCGAACATCGCCACGGTACAAACCTCCGAAAAGATAGCCGACAAAGTTTATTTGCTGCCGGTGACGCCTGAATTTGTAAAAAGAGTAATAGAAAAAGAGAATCCCGACGGAATTCTGCTTTCCTTCGGCGGACAAACGGCACTCAACTGCGGCTTGGCATTGGAAAGAGAGGGTTTCTTCAAAAATCACGATATCAAGGTGTTGGGAACGCCCGTGCAAACAATAGAGCTTACGGAAGACCGTCAGCTTTTCGCCGATTTTCTTAGAAATTTGAACGTATCGACACCTCGTTCGCTATCGGCAAACAGCGTGGATGAAACCGTGGCCAAAGCGCGCGAGATAGGCTACCCGCTGATTTTGCGTGCCGCCTTTACTTTGGGAGGAAGGGGCAGCGGCTTTTGTTACAACGAAGAAGAACTGCGCAACAAGGCGGCATCCGCCTTTGCCTACTCGCCGCAAGTTTTGATAGAAGAATCGCTAAAAGGATGGAAAGAAATTGAATACGAAGTAGTTAGAGATAATGCCGGAAACTGCATCACGGTTTGCAATATGGAGAATTTCGACCCCTTGGGCATACACACGGGAGAGAGCATAGTGGTGGCACCCTCGCAAACGCTAAGCAACAAAGAATATCACATGTTGCGAAAGACTTCCATTGAAATCATCAAAAAGCTGGGTATAATCGGTGAGTGCAATGTGCAGTTTGCCCTCGACCCGGGCTCCGACAGCTACCGCGTAATAGAAGTGAACGCCCGCCTGTCGCGCTCCAGCGCTCTGGCGTCAAAAGCCACCGGCTATCCCTTGGCCTTTGTGGCTGCCAAACTTGCATTGGGTTATAAGCTCAGCGAGCTTAAAAATGCGGTAACAGGCTCTACCTCAGCCTTTTTTGAACCCGCCTTGGATTACCTTGTATGCAAGGTGCCGCGTTGGGACCTTGCCAAATTCAGCGGCGTGCAGCGGGAGTTGGGCTCTTCAATGAAATCGGTGGGCGAAGTGATGGCCATAGGGCGAAGCTTCGAAGAGGTCATTCAAAAGGGACTGCGAATGATAGGACAAGGTATGCACGGCTTCACGGGAAACAACCTTCTGCCCGTGTCCGACATTGACAAAGAATTGGCAAAGCCCACCGATATGCGCATCTTCGTTATTTCGCAAGCTATGAAAGAAGGCTACGACGACGAGAAAATACATAAGCTCACAGGCATAGACAAATGGTTTCTGGCAAAACTTCGCAACATCATAAAAATAGAGGAGAAACTAACTTCCGTAAACAAGCTGCAAGACCTTGACACAGAGGCACTTTTGACAGCCAAAAAGGCCGGATTTTCGGACTTTCAGATAGCGAGGGCGACGATGAAAAGCAGCGCTGCCGCTATCACCGGCGATATGTGGAAGGTGAGAAAATACCGTATCGAGAAAGGCATAAAACCCGTTGTAAAACAGATAGATACCATGGCGGCGGAATATCCGGCACAAACGAATTATCTCTACCTGAGCTACCACGGCACGGAAGACGACATAAAGCCCTACGAAAGCGATGAGAGCGTGGTGGTGTTGGGCTCCGGCGCCTATCGAATAGGCAGCAGCGTGGAATTTGACTGGAGCAGTGTGCAAGCAGCGGCGGCATTACGAAAAAACGGATATAAGTCGGTGATTATCAACTACAACCCCGAGACGGTGAGCACCGATTTCGATATGTCGGACAAGCTGTATTTCGACGAGCTCACCTTTGAGAGGGTGATGGATATATTGGAATTTGAAAACAAGCCCGGGGTAATTGTATCGGTGGGAGGACAAATTCCCAATAATCTGGCTATGAGACTGATGGAGGCCGGCATGCGAGTTTTGGGCACCTCTCCCCTTTCCATCGACCGTGCCGAAAACAGGCACAAATTCTCGTCGATGCTCGACGAGTTGGAAATAGACCAGCCCAAGTGGAAAGAATTGACGACAGTGGAAGATGTCAAAGATTTTGTGGCTCATACGGGCTTCCCCGTGTTGATACGTCCCTCATACGTGCTTTCGGGTGCCGCCATGAATGTGGTTTCAAACGACGAAGAGTTGGAGAAATTTCTCTTGCTGGCAGCAAAGGTAAGCAAGCAATATCCGGTGGTTGTGAGCGAGTTTATAAGCCAAGCCAAAGAAATAGAGTTTGACGCCGTGGCGGCAAACGGAGAAATAAAACTCTATGCCATCTCCGAACATATTGAGTTTGCCGGTGTGCATTCGGGCGATGCCACCTTGGTTTTCCCGCCGCAGAAAGTTTATATAGAGACCATCAGGCGGATAAAAAGCATCTCGCGCGCGATAGCCCGCGAACTAGAAATCACCGGGCCTTTCAACATTCAATACCTTGCCAAAGATAACGATATCAAGGTGATAGAGTGTAACTTACGGGCTTCACGCTCCTTCCCTTTCGTCTCAAAACTTATAAACGAAAATTTTATAGAGAAGGCCACGGAATTGATAATAGGGAAAAAGCCCGAAGATGTTTTCCGCAGGCCCGTAAAATCCATCTTCGACATAGACCATATCGGTATCAAAGCCTCGCAGTTTTCGTTTTCGCGCCTGCTGAAAGCCGACCCCGTCTTGGGTGTGGATATGTCATCAACAGGTGAGGTGGGCTGCATCGGCGACGACTATTACGAAGCGGTGCTGAAAGCCATGCTGTCGGTGGGTTACAAGATACCGGAAAGAGGAGTGCTGATATCGTCGGGCGACATACGTTCAAAAATAGAGTTGCTTAACTCCTGTCGTATGATGGCGGCAAGAGGCTTACAACTTTATGCCACCAAAGGCACTGCCGACTTCCTGAATGCCAACGGAATAGAGGCCATGACTCTAAGTTGGCCCGACAGCGCGGAGCACCCCAACACCATAGATTTTATGAGGAAAAAGCTGATTGACTTTGTGGTGAACATACCCAAAAATTTCAGCAATACGGAGCTGCGCAACGACTACGAAATACGCCGTGCCGCCGTGGACCTAAATATACCTCTTATCACCAACGCACGTCTCGCATCGGCCTTTATCACAGCCTTTTGCAAAATCGAAGACAAAGATATCTCCGTCAAAGCCATGGGAGAATATTTCGGGACGAACGAATGACGGTGGATTTTGTTTTGATTGGAGTATTCATTTGGAGTAATTCGTTTTACGGGTTTTAGACGCAAATTTGTGCGGCGGCTTATGGAATTTACAACTAATTGTTTAATATCGAAGATGTTATCGAAGGCAAAGCCTTTTGTGAATGGCATCAACACTCGCCTTCAGGAAAAAAGGTGTTTCCAATTTGCCGATTTTATATATTTTAGCAGAAATTTTACATTTTTATCAAAACCAAATACAAGAAACATAATGATTTTTAGAGAAAAAACCGCAATCCTCACAGGAATTTTACTGGCTTTCTTTTTGACTTCCAACGCACAAAACCATTTGAAAAAGGGCTGGAATTATGTAAATGAAAACAAATTGGACGATGCACGCGACGAATTTTACGATGCCTCGAAAAACCCCTCAACGGCACAGGAGGCTGAGCTATCTTGGGCATTGATAAACGTTATCGACAAGGAGGAAGACGAGTCTTTCATCCACTTTAAAACCTTCATAATGAAGGAGAAAGACCCCAACCCTTACCTCTATAATTATTGGCACGGCGACCTTTTCGTATATCAAAACAAATTGAGTAAAGACAGGCTGGCCCTTGTGAAAGATTTGCTGAAATCGGGCAAGCTGAATTTCACCATTGAGGCTTTTGCCAACAGAAGTTTGGGGCGCCACTACAATATGATCAACAAGTTTAAAACCGCCAAGGAATATTATTCCAAACTCGGCAACATCATAAACTGGCAGCTTGTGGGCAATTTCGACAATATTTCGGGCAGCGGTTTCAATAAGGAGTTCGGCCCTTTGGAACATCCTGAAAACGACTACGAGTTTACAAACAAAAACGGCGCTCCCATAAAGTGGTTTACGCTGAAACGTTACCTGCCGGGAAAATATATCAACATAGGCTACCACACCTACACCGACAATTCCATCAGCTATGCTCAAACTTTTATTAATTCGCCCGACGAAAAAGAAGTAATAGTGAACATCGGGGTTACCGGCTCGCTGAAAGTGTGGCTCAACGACAAAGAAATATTCAGCCAAGAGGAAGAGCGCGAGGTGGGTTTGGATGCCTACAGAATAAAAGTTAAACTTGCCAAAGGTTACAACCGCCTGTTGTTGAAAGTGGGAGCAAGTGACGATGTGGATAACAGCAATTTTTTCGTTAGGTTATCAGACCTCAACGATAAGCTGCTTGTTTTGGAAACCACAGCCGAACCGCAGCCCTACGACAAAAGCCTTGATTATACGGCGGAAGTCTTGCCGCATTTTGCCGAAGAATTTTTTAAGAAAAAATACGATTCCGACAAAAACAACATTCTGAATCTTAATTTGTTACAAGATGTATATCAGCGATTAGACAAAAAATACAAAGCCCGTAAATTGTTGCTCGAAGCACGGAAAAAAGTGCCGCATTCAACATATTTCGCCTTGCAACTTCTCTCCATTTATTCGGAAGAAGACGCCCAAACACTGTACTCCAAACTCTTGGAAGAAGTAAAAAAAACAGACCCTGATTGCCCTTACGCCCTTTCCTCGCTTTATTCCGACGCAATGGATAAAGAGGACTGGGAAGAAGCCGAAAAATATGTGGATGCCCTCGAAGAGGTTGTGGGTCTCAACGAAGATGTCTATAAAAAACGCATAAACCTCCTGCTGAAACAAGAAAAAACAAGGGACGCCATAGACATGATTTTTGAAGGACAGAAAAAATATCCCGATGACATATACCTTACTTATATGGCATATTTGGTTTATACAAAGGCATTTAGCAACAAGGCCAAAGGCATTGCCGTATTGAAAGCCTATTCAAAAAACAATTTCTCCACCGACATTGAAGAGCTGATTGCCGATTTTTACGACGAAACAGGCAACAACAAGGAATTTTTCAAAACCATACAAAAACTCATCGACTTTATGCCCTATACACCGGGATATTACAAGGCAGCCGGCGACAAGTATTCTTCGATGAACAGTTATTCCTCCGCTTTGACCTACTATGAAAAGATGATAGAGAACGCTCCGTATGTGGGTTTTTATCACTCTTTGCTGGCAAAAGCCTATGAAGAAAACGACGATGAGATGGAAGCCGACGACAGCTATAAGAAAGCCATTTTGTATTCGCCTAACGACTACGATACACGGAAAAAATACAGGAAATTTGCCGGGAAAAAAGATGTTTTCGACTACTTCAGCGAACCCGATGTTTATGATATCTATAAAAAATCGGCATCTGCCGACGACTATCCCGAAGACAACAGCCTTATCGTTTACGATGAAACACAAAAGATTGTTTACAAAGCGGGCGGCTCGGAAGAAAAACATTATTTAATTGTCAAAGTTTTTAACAAAACGGGCGTCGATACCTGGAAAGACTACACAATTTATGACAAAGGCGAAGGCGTGCTAATAGAGAAAGCGGAAGTGCTGAAAAAAAACGGCGAGTCGCTGAAAGCGGAAATTAACGAAGACAACAACAGGATAATTTTCACCGACTTGGAAGAAGGCGATGCCATTTTGATAATTTACAAACTGCAAAGCTACCAATCGGGTAAACTGCTGAAACACTTTTGGGATAAGGAATATTTCGACACCTTTTATCCTACTTCCACACACATCTACAGCCTGCTCGTGGAAGGCGACCGTAAATTTGATTACGTAATGACGGATACGACCATGAAGCCCGAAATAAGCAAGCCCGACGACGACTTCACCAAATACGTGTGGAAAATGACAGATTTGCAAAGCATTAAGGATGAGAAATATATGCCCAACGTTACCGATTTTGGCAAGGTGCTTCACTATTCGTCAATACCCGATTGGGATTTTATAAGCAAATGGTATCACGACATCAGCACCACCAAAGCAAAGGCCAATTTCGAGGTTAAAGACGTGTTGAACAACATTTTAAAAGGGAAAGAAAACCTGAGTGATTACCAAAAGGTTCACCTTATTTACGATTACGTGGTGAAAGAGATAAGATACAGCTCGGTATCGTTTCGACAAAGCGGAATAGTGCCGCAGAAAGCCTCCAAGACTATCAACACCAAAATAGGCGACTGCAAAGACGTGGCTACTTTGTTTATAGCCCTTTGTCGCGAAGCCGGTTACAAGGCGCAAATGATTTTGGTAAACACGCGTGACAACGGCACCAAAGACCTGATAGAGCCTAACATAGGCTTTAATCATGCCATTTCAAAAGTGTGGATTGACGGCAAGGCCTACATTGTGGAGCTCACTTCCGACTTTTTACCCTTTTCCACAATGGGCCCCTCGCTCAAAGGCGCTTTTGCTTTGGACATAAACGATGAAAAGAAAAAATCGGAACCCTACCTGCTGCACAGCAAAACAAGGCAGCCCAACAGTTTGGTTCGCAGCGCCGATGTCAGCTTTGACAAGGAAGGAAATATGAGTGTGTATCGCAACTCCGCCCGCCTTGGCTCTTTCGCGGCAGGCATAAGGTCAACTTACCGCGACATAGGACAAAAGAAACGGCTGAAAGAACTTACAAAAGCCATCAGCGGCGACTTTGCCAAAATAAAGGTCATCGATATGAAATTCGATTCGGCACTCTACACCACCGCCGACACGGTGAATTACGAATATAATTTTACCGTTTACGACCCCTTTGTGAGCTTTGAAAACAAAAAGCTTCTTAAGATACCCTTTTCCGACCCGCAGAAACCCATGGACTTCCTCAACGACGACCGCAAATACCCGTTGGAGCTTTGGGTCTATACCAGCGCCGACCTTTTGGAAGAAACTATTGTAATACATACTCCCAAAGGCATGGCACTGACATCCGTGCCAAAAGATAAACACTATGTTTCCAAATTTGGAGAATACAGCCTTACCTTTAAAAAGCAAGGCCGCGACATAAAGATTACACGACGTAAAACCAATGGCAAAGACGAGGTGTTACCCTCTGAGTTTCAGGAGTTTTCCGACTTTTATAAGAAAATAATAAAAGCCGACGAGACGCAGTTGGGATATAGGAGGTTGTGA